>CAZXYS010000030.1:0-50769 GCA_964645005.1 uncultured Hyphomicrobiales bacterium
CCATTCATCTTCTTTATTCCCGTAATAGGTGCTCCAGATAATATCTACCTGGGGTATATCTTCAGTTTGGGCTGAAATATTTAATCCTGTGATTAGTAGGATAGATAAAATCAAAATATAATTTTTCATGATTTGACCTGATTAAATAATTTTTAATAATATTAAAAAGTGTCCTTCCGGAGGCTCATAAGCCTCCGGAAGGATTGATGACTCTTATTTTGTTTTCACAAATTGCCTAACAAAATAATCTTCCTTAAAACGAAGTTGAATGGTGTAAACACCCGCCGATAAGTTAGTTAAATCAATAGTTCGTTTATAATTACCTGGTGATACACTGTGATTATATGAAAGCAATATCACCCCTGAAATACTTGATATTTTGATTGAAAGATTACCTCTTCCCTGGAAGATATTTTCTATATGTAAATAATTTTCGGTTGGATTGGGATAAATATTTGCGTTATCTTTGAAATTTCCATCAGAGGTTAATTCTGGTAACTCAATGGTTTGATCTGTAGATTGTTTAATGTAATCAGACCCATCTGACTCAAACTTAGCAATAAAAATATCACCATCTGAGTTATATGTTCCATCAAAAGGATATACCAAATCAACATGAATATCATTACTATATGTTGTACCTCCTATCACTGGTCTATCTAAATGATCTACACCAACTCCATTTGCTTTTTCATCATTATCACCTCCGTAATAAGTTCCCTTTCTTGACAAAAGTTCGAGTTTAGTATTATATCTTTGTAAAAAGGCATCTTGATAGTAATTAAATCCTTCTTTGCCACCAAAATATATTCCATATTCACTATTTGTTACACCGGCAACAAATACATTGCCCTCATTATCATTGGTTATAGCCAGAGCACGGTCCTCGTTATCTCCATTAATATACACCGAATATCCGTTGTAAGGACCATTTGCGGGATACCAAATGTTATTGTTATTATAAAATTTAAAAATGAAACCATCCGGGTCCCCTCCATAAACATGATTAGTATCCGGATTCATGTCTGGTTTGAATGAAGATTTAACATCACTATAGGTAACACCAGCAACAAATAGTGTATCTCCATAGCTGTTGGATATAGCATGTGCAGTATCCTTATCTGATCCTCCTGCGTAAGAACTATATTGGAATGTTCCATCATCTGAAAAAATGGTTAAAAAAGCATCTGTAAGTCCTATAGGATTAACAAACTCAGTTCCAACAATAGAAATCGGAAAATCAGTACTTGCGGTATAACCAGTTACGGCAACCTCTGACCTGTTGTTTAAGTAAGTAATTCCCATCCCTGATTCGTTATCAGAGCCTCCTAAGTATGTATCCCAGGCAATGCTTCCATCTGAGTAGTACCTGACAACAAAAGCGTCCTCAGTGCCGCCGCCAAAAGTTGACTGATATGCATTATGCATAGTAATAAAGCTGCCGGATACTCCGGTAATGTATGCATTATTACTATCATCAACCGCTATATCCTCTCCAACTTCAGGATGAGCATCTCCCCAATAAGTAAAGTACCTTAAAGCAGTTCCATCGTAACTTAGTTTCATGAAAAATGCGTCGGTGTAAAGCCCCTGAGTAAAAGGCTGTGGCGTAACATGATTAGCATCATTATATTCCAGATCTGAATCTCCATCAGCATCGCCGGTGATGAATATATCACTAAGGTGGTTTTTAGCGTAAATGGCATTACCTTGTTCATTTGCACCCCCACCATAATAAGTTGAGAATCGGTGTTCGCCATAAGCGTCGAATTTGCTTACTATTATCTCATTAGCTGAATATTTTGACTCTTGGATAACTCCTGAAGTGGTCGGATAATCCTGACTATAAGACTTCCCGGTTAGATAAATATAATCATCATCATCAACATGAAGGTCATTTGCTCCATCAAAATTTGTTCCTCCAACATAGGTAGGAAGCCTGTTAATATGCTTAAATTCTGATATATAAACATCCTTTTGTATTTCCTGTTGATAAGTTCCTGCTATTGTAAAATAATTGGTGCTGGCATCTTTGTAGAAATCGATTCCAAAGCCTTTATTATCAACAGCATAAGAGTTATCATAATAAGAGATTATGTCAAGGTCGGCAGCTTCTTTTGCTACACCTGCTGCATGGGTGTTTATGCTGACAACAAGAGCATCTTCGTTGAGAGTTAACCCATTATTGATTTCATCCTGAAAGGCATTGTACATATACAGGTCATCGCTGTCAGTGAAACCCGTCATTAGCAGTTTACGATAGCCATTTCCTGATACTTCGGCGTATTGTAAATCGTTAATTCTATCAACGCCGGTGCCGCCAACATAATGTGTTCCCAAATCCGGAGCATATCCGCCGGAGGGCGTTTCTTGCATAAAACTGAAAAAACCATCGCCATTGTCACCTGTACCCCCATTGTAATCCGGGGGGATATTATATAAAGGCATAAGCATAAATTGTTCGTCATTAGCGCTTTTCGTAAATCCGGCTATCGCTATTTCCTGATCATTAACATAGGATACATCTTGACCGAAATCATCATCTTCGCCGCCAAAGTAGCTTGAGTACTGTAATACCCCGGTTGTACCATCAAAACTTGCGATAAAGACATCAAAATAAGAAGGACTCCCATTTTGATTTAAAGTTGTTTGATCGGCATTTAACAATGGAAATGAAGCTGAGGTACTTTTTGTCGCACCGGTAATGAGAATATCTCCATCTTCATTAATATCCAATCCCAAGCCATTTTCTTGATCTGCACCTCCATGATAAGTAAACCAATTGAGGGTTGTCAGATCTCCTGTTATACTTGCTGCAAAAGCATCGGGATAATCCGGGCAGCTTGAGCATGGCTGATTTACAGGTGTGTAAAGCATGTAGTCACTATTGGTCTCTCCTAATATGATCACATCTTCAGTATTTTCATTTACTTTAATTCTATGACCAATAACCCAATTGTTTCCGCCAAAATACGTTCCACCTGAATCTAATCTGGCATCCTCACGTATTCTTATAATATAAGCATCTGATTCAACAGTGCAACTAGTACAGTTCCCCTGTAATGCATTAGGAGATATAGGTGAAAAATAATCCAAGGGAACATCGCTGAAAGTGCTGCCAATAATGTATAACCAGGAAATATTATTCACGAAGGCATGATCTATATCAACAGCAAAATCGTCACTTGATCCACTTAACAAGAAAGTCCAAACAAGGTTCCCATTTTGGTCGTATTTAGTTACAAAACCATCCCAGTTATAATCATAATTCCTACCATGATGGTCAGGACCTCCGGGATCATAAGTGTCCGGAAAGTCTAGGCTAATTGTTGAACCACAAATATATCTATCACCATAAGTGAAGCCGCCGCCGCCGAAATTAAATCCACTGGAATTATTTTGGTAAGGAACTGTTGTTCCAGGATAATAACCAGTTATATCATCACTGTCATAGGCTAATTCAATATTCATCGTAAGTTTGGGATCAATTATTAGCCTGTTGCTCTTATCATAATTTCCAACATTGAAACTTACTTGATTATCAACTACTGAATAGTTGCAGTTAATTTCGTTTTTCCTAAAACTCCGGTTTCTCTGAATTTCATAAGTAGAAGGTATTTCTTCCTTAAGTTTTCCCAGAGGAGTTACTATATCCAGATGTTCATTACCCTGAGATCTACTAAGTTCGACATTTTTATATTCGAACTTTATGTCGCTGATATTGCCGCCGGGTTTAACTACAACATCGTATTTCAATTCGTTATTCTTCCCATGGAAAACAAGATCGATATGGGGATATACATTTTGATAAATCAGCTTTTTATAAGTCCTGATCCTGGTAATGTTTTTACCTTTTCCTAAATGATTGTAATAGCCCTTTTGAACATTTCGTGCTGCCACATTGGCATCGCTGTTCAATATATCTACATCAAACCGGAAAGTCCGGACATTATCTCGATTAATCTTTCCTTCTTCATTTTTCTCAAATTTATGGAGAACATAAGAGATACCGTCCTGTTTGAAGTATACTCTTAAGTTTCCGAGATCAGCGACATATAAGATGTCCTCTCTCGGATTACCTTCGGTGTCGTGTATTTGACCTTTATTTTCGATAAATACTATCCCGTTTTTCAACTGTGACAGTTTATTTGAGTCGTTTCCGTCAACCTTTTTGGCGTTTTGAGCAAAAACAATGTTTGCGATCAACATTACTATTACTAAAATAATAATTTTTTTCTTTTTTCCAATAGAGAAAATTTTATTTTTTTTGATTAACATCACCTCCCCGAATTAATTGATAAATTCTCACTTTTGTCCTTAAACATTCTTTTCTTCTTTACATTAATTTTTAAATTTTACATCGTCTCTTATTTATACTTCGTTTCAAAATGAAAAAACTTCCAAAAAATAATTATTTAGGTAATGCTAAATCTTCTAAACTTCAATGAATATCACTTTTAAAATATTTATTGCTTCCCAATATTTTCTCCAAACCAGATTCAAAGAAGAATCCCTCCATTCTGCTATCTCTTTAAAACTAACACTCCAAAAATGTCTCAGAAAAATTATGTCTAGCAAATCTATTGGTAATGCATCCATAGCTTTATAGAAAAAGTCATCAACTTCTATGATTTTATCAATACTTGTCTTATGTATTGAATCAATCCAGGCAGGCGGCGTGTTGTCAGTTTCCGGCTGAGAACGATCAATGCTAACAAGAGATGCTTTTCTTCTCGATTCTTCATTAAGGTTAAATATAGCAGCCCTTTTCAGCCAATTTATTGAATATTCCCAATCATCCCACAAATTCTTTTCTTCATATTCAGTAAATTCGCATATAGCTTTATCTATCCCTTCTAAAATTTCTTCAGCAGAAAGCTTGGGATATTTTTTACTTAATATGATATGCAGATAGTTTCTTTTTAATTTTAATTCTTCATCCATCACTTCCTCCCTCCGAATTTTTGAAAGTTTGCTAGATAAATTAAAATAAATTCATAAATAATATTTACGGATCTCATAGCTAACTCCCCGAAAAAAATTGTATATAAACAAAATTCATCTTTATTAATACAACACATCAACTTCAAAAAAGTTGCGGAAATTTTATAATTTTTCAGGCATTTTTAATGCTATATTATGAATATCCACTTAAATGTATTACATTTTACATGCTTGGTTTAATACATTCATTTTCCATTTTTTTACTTTGCAAATAAATCATAATTTTATGTTTTTTCTTCGGCAAGTGAAACAAATTGATATAACTAAACGTAAAATTACCGCAGATGAATATATCAATTAATAACAGCAATAAGGGTGCGTTGCTCAAAATCGAAATAATTAACCGGGGCTTTTTCCTTGTGGCATTCATGGTTTTCTCTGCTGCGAGGATCGGCGGCGATGCGCTTCTGTATCTGTTCGCCGATTATTCAGGGCTGCCGGCAACTATCTGGAAGACAATAACTTCGGCGTTGATTTTTACGTCTATGCTGCTCTATATCTTCAGCCTGAAATTCAATGAACAGAGTATTCTCGAAGATTTGCTGTCGGAAGAATTTTTCAGGGATTTTCAGAATTGTATTTTACTGCCCCTCGGTATTTTTGTAGCTCATATCATTGTGCCTGATGTTTTCCTTTCCGGTAATGCGCCGAAGAATATTTTTCTACTTTTAATTAGCGATATAATAAGTATTTATGCGATTTTTACCATAATCTATTATGCATATTTTCTGTATAAATGGCTCTTTATCAGAAGATCGAGCAGAACTAAAATTTATCTGCAAATTGCTGCAATTGGCTTAGCATATTATTTTTCAATGGATTATGTCTTTTACTTAATACATGTAGATATTGGTTATCAGGCGCCAACGTATTTTCATTTGCTTGTAATTGTGCCGGTGGTTGGAATATTTTTGGCGGCGAACCGAAATTCCTGGATTGCAATCCTGCCGCGCCCGAGGAAGTTCAAGCTGCTTCTCTATACTGTGCTTGTTATCATCTTTGTCGGCACTGCGAGCGATTTCGCTAACGATAATGAATCTCTTGCCGCGGGGCTTGATTCATTCATGCCAGGGTTGTCGAATCTGGGATTTCTGGTGTATTTATATATTATTGTTTATGCAATTCGCTTGTTCTTTTCGTGTATTGCGACGCTGCCGACCTCTTCTATTCTCGAGAGAAGGACTTCTGAAATCAGTTCGCTGACTTATCTTAATCGTATTGTTTCGAAAACTATCGATTTTGATACGCTTATAGATACTGTAACGCAGTTAGCGCTGAATTCGTCGGGCGCTACAGCGGCATGGACGGAGATTTATTATAAGGCGGGAAATAGCTGCAGGATTGGCTCAATGAAGTTTATCGAGGAAGAGCATATTAACGCTATGCACCGGGATCCGGCGCTGCCGGATAGAGTCAGGAATTTGAAATCGACGATGCTGATAGAGTCTATCCCCGAAGATAAAGAGCTGTACTATATTTCGCAGGATTTAAAGATTGCCCGCTCAATGATCGCCACGCCGCTGGTTGCCGGCGAGGATAAGGTGGGAACGTTGGTGGTGCTGCACAATGACGAATACGGGCTCGATCATAATGATGCGAAGGTGCTGTCCGCTTTCAGTAACAATGTAAGCGTGGCTCTGGAGAATGCGCGGCTTGTGAAGGATTCCATTGAGAAGGAACATTACAAACGGGAACTGGAACTCGCCCGCGACATGCAGCGGAAGCTGCTGCCGCAGCAACTACCGCATATTGAGAATTACAGTCTGTCGGCGTTTTCTGTGCCGGCAGAGGAAGTAGGCGGGGATTTCTATGATATTGGCACACTGAAAGACGGCAGAAGATGTATAATTATCGGCGATGTTTCGGGGAAAGGGATGAACGCTGCCTTTTACATGGCTCAGTTGAAGGGGGCGGCGCTGTCAGAGATGAAAGAAGCCACCGGACCCGCCGATCTGCTAAAGAGAATTAATCGGGTACTGCTCAATTCTGTCGAGAAAAAGGTGTTCATTACTATAAATGCACTGACGATCGATGATGGAGATGGGAAAATCTCGTTGGCGCGGGCGGGACATATGCCTGCCGTGATTAAAAATCAGAATGGGATTGAGATTTTGAAGACGAAGGGTATTGGAACGTGTCTGGTGGATAGTTCCAAGTTTGATAATTTACTGGAGGAGGCGGATATTAAGCTGCATGAAGGCGGACTGTGCCTGCTGTTCACTGACGGGCTTAATGAATTGCGGGATAAGTCGTTGAATGAATACGGGATGGAAAATTTGGAGAAATTTCTGGCAGGGTCAAATTTTGAAAATGCTTCGCAGGCAAATGACTTGTTAAAGCAGGAACTGCAAAGATTTTCCAAGGATCAGGAGCAATTTGATGATTTGACGGTTGTATCGCTGATGTATCATGGTTCCGAATAATTTGATTCATGTTTTTTGATATTAGCGGTTAACGGCTAAAGGCTAAAGGCGAACGGAAGAATGGTGTATCATTGAAAATGAAATTATATAATCCCATTTTCAAAATACAAAACTTGCATTTGTGGCAAAAAACAGCTAACTTGCTTCGAAACGTACCGTCAGATGTTATATCTGACGGATTTTCCCCTCTTTGAGGGGCACCCGAGCAGAGCGAGGGCAGGGTGGATTTTTATTTAATCTCTGATGTTTGTATAAACTTATAAAAGTGTTAGATGGGATTTTTCATTAGGATATTCTTTCATTTGCATAAATAACTTAACCGTAAGAAATTAACCACCCCCAATCCCCCTCCTTATCCAAGGAGGGGGAATAAGAAACACACCTTAAAGCTTTTGTCTTCATCCTCCTCCTTAGTAAGGAGAGGAGTGAAGCCGAAGGCTTTACGGGGTAGTTCTTCTAAAATGATGAATTGCAAATTGTTAGCGGTACTGAAGAGTTCTAATGAAATATCCGGTATAATGGAACAATTTTTGTAAAGTAATCGTTAGTAATAAGAAAGTTTTTTTGAGCGCCACACTTTTGTGATGTGACACAACTTAGAAATACAAATTTTTTAGAACTTTTGAACTTTCTAAACGTATTAGTAAATGTATATTAACAAGGATACGGAGTATAAATGGCTGAGTCCGCGAATAATTTTGAAATTCAAAAACGTGACCGGGACGACATCGGTTGTATCTATCTGCATGGCTGCCTTGACGCCCATACGGCGCCTGAGCTTGAGAAGGCTATCCAGGATTATCTTGATAATGGTCAGAATAAAATTTTGATCAATCTGAAGGATCTGGAATATATAAGCAGCGCCGGATTGGGCGTGTTTATGGCGTTTATCGAAGATCTGCGCGAAAGCGGCGGCGATATTAAACTGGCGGAGTTGAAATCGAAGGTGTATTCTGTGTTCGACTTGCTGGGCTTTCCCATGCTCTTCGACATAGAAAAGGACGAAAATGCGGCGATAGCACAATTTAAAAAAGAAGAAGATAAAACTGATGAATGAGACCAAATCCAAATATGATGATAATCTTTGCGCATCTTCTGATTTTAAGGAATTGAGCAGGATACGCAAATTTGTTAAAAACAATGCTATGGCTTTTGGCTTTGATGATCCCGAGGCGCAGAAAATTTCCCTCGCTGTGGACGAAGCCTGCTCAAACTTGATAAGACATGCCTTTCATTTTGATAAAAGTAAAGAGATATGCGTCGAGATAGAGACGAAGTCGAAACAGTTCATAGTCAAAGTCATTGACGACGGTAAACCCTTTGATCCTCGTAAAGTGGATGAGCCCGATATGCGGGAATATTTCGAAGAATATAAGCAGGGCGGGCTCGGAATAATGATTATGAGAAAAGTTATGGATAAAATCCAATATAAACCTTCCAATAAAAACAACTCTAAAAACGTGTTAAAACTTATTAAAAATTTAGCTATGTAAAAATCTTTATATTTTTTACCATAACCGGGTTATTTTACAATCGATTACAGAGACTTTAAATGAAATATTTGATACTTTTAACCGGATTTGGTCTGGGAATTTTGTGGGGAATTTTTCCAGGTATTGACAAACATAAACCCACCTACTGGAAAATAATAGCTATAATTCTTGTTGCCGGTTCACTTATCTTTTCCCTTCTGCCGCCGGTGTCCGGACATTTTAAGGACGCAGTCCAAATGCACCAGGTGGGAAGCAAGGATGCCGTCCCGGTAAAGACTGCTATAACCGGCAATTCCGGCAGCTACCGTGAACAGGGCGATATGTGGGAAGTCATCCCGCATAACATTGTTCCTGAAAGGGCCCGAATTATTGTCCCAACCGAAAATCTGCCGTCCGAATTCAAGAAAGAGAATCAGCTTGTTATTTCAGTTAAATATGACGGCGAGAATTTCATCTGGCAAAAGACCGTTAGCAAGAATCCGCTGCTGACCTTTCCCTTTGTGCCTAATCTTGGCGAAAGGATTCGAAATCTCAATCTGCATGTGCCAATGGCATGGATATCGGTTCTAGCCTATCTGATCTCGATGATCTTCTCGATAAAATATCTGAAGGACAGGCAGCAGTATTCGGATGTGAAGGCTATGTCGGCGGCATCTGTCGGACTGCTTTTTACGTTTGTAACGACGGTGACAGGAATGATCTGGGCAAAGTATAACTGGGGCAGCTACTGGAACTGGGATCCGCGCGAGACATCTATTTTCGTGCTGCTGCTGATCTATGCGGCGTATTTTGCGCTGCGGTCGGCAATCCAGGATCAGGAAAAGCGCTCGCGCCTCAGCGCGGTGTATTCGATACTGGCGTTTGTGACGGTGCCGTTCTTTGTATTTATACTGCCGCGGATTACGGAAGGGCTGCATCCCGGCTCAAAAGATGATGCGAGTTCTGGTCCGGTGATGGATTCCGATACCAGTACATTATCAGGCAATATGCTTATAGCATTCAGCCTGGCTTTGTGCGCATTTACCATCTTATTTTTCTGGATATTGAGCTTGAAAATACGAACTGAAAAAATTCATAATAAATTAGGTATAAAATTATTCTGAGGTGAAAATGGACGCATTTCCCGTATTATTAATAGCATTGGTGATCTGGATAGCACTTGCTGTATACCTGTTCTCGGTGGACAGAAAAGTTTCCGCCTTGGAGAAGCAGGTTGACGAGAGAGACTACATTTAGACGGCTAAGTTTCAAGTTTTAAGTTCGTTTTTGCTGCTGGTTACAGGCTGCGGACAGCAGGCAAAAGATATTGTTTTACTCTACTTTTAATATAATAACTTTTTTGTCTCTTTAATGCCTTCGATTAAGTAAGGATAAGACAACGTGTTTTCAGTTATCAAATCTATCTTTCGCTCGAATAATTCTTCCTGCTTTTTGTGGAAATTGAAAAAATTAGTCCAGCTTACTATGATTCCCGTTGCAGAACGGTTTGGTATCCGTATGTTTGCAGCCGCAGAGCCAGACTTCCTGCTCTTCCTGAATCTCGAAAATTACCGGGCGGAAACCGGTTTTCTTGTGTGAGCCGTCGCAAAAGGGCTGGTCGTTCGAAAGTCCGCAGGCACACCATGAATATTTGCCCGGCTTTAGTGTTACTCCGTAGGGTCCTTTTTGGGCAATTTTTGGTTCTTCCATTATAACTCCTTAATAATTTGTTTTCAATAATAATAATTCCAAATTTGTATTGGATGTACGGCAATTTCAAGAAGTTATTGTATATAAGATTATTATAACAACAATGATTTTCTTACATTAATCCTACATCTTCTCCGGTGCACTGACACCCAGAACTTTCAGCCCGTTTCTCATTGTTATCCGCACTATCCGCGCCAGCTTAAATCGTGCCTGCATTAGGCTTTCCTCGCTGCCGATAATCCTGCATTCGTGGTAGAATATGTGGAAAGCCTGCGCTAATTCTCGCAGGTACTCGGCAAGTATATGTGGTTCGCCCTTATCTCTTGCTGTTTCGATAGATTCGTCGAAGCGCAAGAGCATCTTGATGAGGTCGGTTTCGGTTTTGTGGGTGAGGATGTTCAAGTCGGAATTTTCCTTGATCTCAATCTCCCGCTCTCTCGCTTTTTCAAATATTGAGCATAAGCGGGCATGTGCGTATTGCAGATAAAAGACGGGATTCTTATCGCTCTGCTCGCGCGCCAATGCAAGATCGAATTCCAGATGTGTCGATATACTGCGCATAAGCAGGAAGAAACGGACAACATCGGCGCCGACTTCATCGAGCAGTTCGTCAAGCGTGTAGCTTCTGCCGGTGCGCTTGGACATTTTCACCTGTTCGCCGTGTTCCGTAAGAGTCACGAATTGGTGGATAAGCACTTTCACAAGGTCGGGATCATAGCCAAGCGCTTTTACACCTGCAAGGACGTCCGGCACAGTGGCAATATGATCCGCGCCGAATATATCTATTAAAATATCGAAACCCCTGCGGAATTTCTCGCGATGATAGGCTATATCCGGCAGTCTGTAGGTCGGTTCGCCGGATGATTTGACGATCACGCGGTCATCATCCTGACCGAGTTCGGTCAGTTTCAGCCACAGGGCGCCGTCTTTCTCATAGACTAAGTCCTTGCTTTTTAGATCATTTATAACTTCTTCAATTTTTCCTTCGCTGTAGAGAGAATCTTCGTTGTAGAAAATGTCCTGGACTATGTTCATTCGCTCGAGGGTTTTCGTTATCTTGTCGAACGCCCATTTCTCGCCGTATTTCTTGAGTTCAGGCAATATATCATTTAATTTTTCATCTGATTCGGGGATATATTTCTCGCCGTGATTTTCGATTATTTCGGCGGCTATTGTTTTTATATAATCGCCGTGGTAGCCGTTTTCTGGGAATGGGAAATCGGGCTGGTCGAGCTGCTGCCGGTAGCGCGCATATATTGACTGTGCCAGCACATTCATCTGGTTTCCGGCATTGTTGAAGTAATATTCGCGTGTTACTTCATAGCCGCACCATTCGTAAAGATTAGAAATCGTATCGCCGATCACAGCATTCCTGCCGTGCCCGAGATGCAGCAACCCCGTCGGATTGACGCTTACATATTCCACATTTACCTTCTTACCGGCGCCGCTATTGCTGCTGCCAATGCTCTCCCCTATTTCCGTCAGAGTTTGCAAGCTGCTCGTATAGTAGTAATTAGTGAAGCGGAAATTGATAAATCCGGCGCCTGCAATTTCGACAGATTTTATATACTTTTCATCTGTGCTTAGTTTGTCTTTTATATCAGCGGCAATGTTCCGCGGTGAATTTCTGAGAATCCGGGCGAGTTGCATGGCGATATTCGTTGACAGATCGCCGTGTTCCGGATTCTTCGGTATCTCAAATTCAATTTCTTTCTCTTCCGTAACGCCTAATTCCCGTATTGCTTTCCTGATCTCACTCTTCAGGTCTTTAATATCCATTTCTCACCATTTCCTGATCCTCATAGATATCATTTATGTCATCCGGTGATAATTCCTCTAACTCACCTTTCTCATCAATTCTTGAAAAATCGGCATCGCCCCAGAGCTTCTCAATTTTGTAATAGTTCCTCAAATCTTTCAAGAGAAGATGCATAACAACATCGAAGAAGTCCAGCAGCACCCATTTTGCAGTGTCTAAGCCTTCAATACGGGGCTTTTGGATTTCCTGCGCGGTGCATTGACGTCGGATCTCATCGACGATCGCCTTCATCTGGATATCGGATTCGCAGGTGCAAACCACGAAATACCCAGCGGGCGCTGTTTCGATGTCGTGTAGATTCATGAGGATAATGTTTTCGGCGATTTTATCATCTGCGATCTGTGAGCAGAATAGCGCTAAGTCCTTAGGATTGTCAGGATATTCAATTCTCGGCAATATTAGTTCCCGTATTTGTTTAACAAAATTGTAATTAAAATGTCATTCGTTACAAAATTAATGAATTAAAACGATAATCACTAATTTAGTTTAAACTAAAACAGTGATACATTAGATTTTACTTACAATGTAAAAGACTTTTTAGGTATTGGAAATATTTTAAGATGTAGTTAAAAATGTATTTATTAATTATGGCTAAATAAACTTTAATCTTACAAGTAACTCTATTAAAACTGAAACGAAAGAGCTGGTATTCAAAAGATCCCTGCCCTGCTAAAGCAGGATCTAAAGACATCCGCAGGCATGACATTCTAAGAATTTTTGGACAAGTTCATCACTCAAAATACATTTCAAAAACCAGCAGCCTGTAACCTGCAGCCATTATATCACTTAAAAGGTCTCAATTTCTTATAGTCATCGCCCAGCACGACGGTGCATTGCAAGTAGAGATTGGAATCGACCTTGCTCACAACCAGTGAGTCGTCGATGCCGAGCGCATACGCTACCTTGCGGGCATTGCTCAGATTGCCTGCGCGGTCATAGATGACGGATTTTTCTAATTCATTGCGGTGGTTGCCTATTTCGACGACGTCGAAATCGCGCATACGCATGAAACGCTGAGTTTTGGCGGCTATGCCGGGTGCGCCGCAGCCATTAAGGATGTTTACCTGGATAACCCTGCCGCGCTTGCCGCTCTCATCGACGATAGTCAAAGTCGGATCGACGTTCGGGGTGACCATCATCCTGAAAATGAATGATGTCAGCATTGACAAAACAATTACCGAGAATAACGCCAAGCCCGTCATGCTGAGTATTTTCTTTGCTTTTCGGATATTCATAGTTTCCTCTTTATTAATTAATTTTTCTGTGAATATTCACAAAAAACATGCCGAAAATAGTTACGAATAATCCATCAATTTTGATTATATTCGAAGTGTATTATATTAACAAAAATTAATTGGAAAATGCGAATATTTAAAGCTTATATAATCACACCGAAACAAAACAGACAGGCAAGTTATTACAAAGATGGCGGCATGTGTGTTTCGCCGGAGGGCAAAATCCTCTACGTCGGCGATTTTCATACTGCTTTGGATAAATACCCCGAAGCGAAAGTCACCGATTTCAAGGACTGCATTATCCTGCCGGGCTTTGTGGATACGCATACACATCTGCCGCAATACAGAGCTGCAGGTATCTGGCGCGGTGAACTGCTGGACTGGCTCAATAACTTGGTCTATCCGCTGGAAGAGAAATTTTCTGATCCGGAATACGCCGAACAGCAGTCCGAGATTTTTTTCAGGGATGCAATTTCTTTTGGAACCACTTCTATTGCGATTTTTACGTCGGTTCATAAGGAAGCCGCGGATATAGCGTTCAAGACTGCGTGGCGCTCGGGTATGCGCACTTTCGTTGGTATGTCTCTTATGGATAGCAATGCGCCGGACGGGCTTAAGAAATCTACGGAACAGAATATAGAAGATGTCAAAGCCCTGCTTAAAGGCTGGCACAATAATGATAATGGGCGTTTGAAGATCATGTTGGCGCCAAGATATGCAGGTGCATGTTCGATGAAGCTGATGAAGAAATGCGGGGAAATCTCAAAATCGGAAAACCTGCTCGTGCAGACGCATCTGGCTGAGAATCCCAACGAAGTGGAATATATCAAAGCGCTCTTCCCTGAACACTCTTCCTACACGGATATTTATAAGAAAGCCGGCTTCCTGAATGACAGATCGATTTTCGTGCATGCCATATATCTGAATGATAATGAGATTAAGCTGCTTAAGGATGCGGGCTCAAGGCTGACTCACTGTCCGACATCAAATAGATTCCTGCAAAGCGGGATTATGCCATTACATAAACTATGGTATAAAGGATTAGATATAGGGCTGGGAACCGACGTTGCCGGCGGATTTTCACTGTCGATGATGACTGAAGCCCGCGAAACCATCGAGACATCCAAAACTTGGAATATTGCGAATAGGGATTCCATCTTCGAAGCAATTACACCTGAAGAGGCTTTATATCTGGCAACACTGGGCGGCGCAAAAGTCCTCGGTATTGACAACGTAACGGGGAATTTTGAATCTGGCAAACAAGCTGATTTCATAGTGATCGACGGCAAGAATTTCTTCAACGAAGTTGCTTTCCAGAGTAATGCTGAAAATCTGTTAGCAAAGATATTGTACTCGCATAAAAAGCGAGTTTTGAAGACATTTGTCAGCGGTAAAGAAATATATTTCAGGCAGAAATGGTAAACAAACCAAAAAAAACATTAAACCTGAACATTGCATTAGAAAATCTGGTTTTGCTTGTAAGTTTTAGCAACAAAGCGCTTTAGCGCTTTGCAAGGGAGCTGAATTACTTCGAATCACCAGCAAGCTAAAGCATGATTTTGCAAGTGATTACAAATAAATGTAAATATTTAATGAAAAAACCGGACTAAAATGAAAACAGATGGCTGTGCTTTTTTAGGCGGGTAAGAAGCATCTTGCGAGCCCGGAACAGATGGGCTTTGACGGTACCGAGGGGCAGATTCAATTTATCCGAAATTTCCTTATAATCCATTTCCTCTTCATGACGCAGCTTAATTATTTCGCGGTAGTTTTCGGGAAGTTTATCGATGGCATCATGCAAGATCTGCCTGCGTTCGTTAGCGAGCACCTGGTCATCGGCTGAGCAGCTGTCATCGCGGATTTCCATATAATATTCATCATCTGAAGAATCTATAGGCTGGTTAATAGATACGGTCTTGAAGCGCCTTTTCCTTAAAAAATCTATGCACGTGTTCGAGGCAATCCTGTATAGCCACGATGAGAAAGAGTATTGAAACTGAAAGGAATCCAGCGCATTATAAGCCTTGATGAAGCTGTCTTGCGTTAAGTCCTGGACATCGTCTTCATCGTTGATCATGCGCCTGATAAGGGAAGATACGATATTCACATATTTGTTCTGCAGATGCTGAAAAGCTGACTTTTCACCCGCCAATACTTTCTTGATAGCGTCAAAATCCTCTTCCCTGCTTTGCAGCTCCTTATTATTTTTGATTTCGTTGCCCATTTTTACAGTTTTTGTCAATAATTCGATTTAAATTATAACGTATAGAACTATTCCTAATTTCAAAAATTATCCGGTGTAACTTCCAAAGGAAGTTTTATTAAAAATTTAGTACCCTGTTTCGCTTTACTTATCATCGTTATTTCACCATTATGGGCTTTGATGATATGCTTTACAATTGCCAGTCCGAGACCGGTGCCGCTTATCCGGCGCGATCTGGACTTATCTACCGTGTAAAACCTCTCGAAGATTCTCTTCTGGTCATCCTCGGGGATTCCCATGCCCTGATCTTCGACCTCGATAATAGCGCTGAAATCCAACCTGTACACATATATCTTTATTTCGCCTTCGTTAGAATATTTAATGGAATTGTCAACGAGATTTATTAGCACCTGTTCGATTTTGAAAAGATCTACTTTTATTGTTGGGAAATTCTCTTCAATTGTGTAAGTAAGTGATAGTCCCTTTTCTTTTAATTTCTGGTCAAACATGCTGACAATATTCTCACAGACATCGTGCATATCCACATCCTTTATAACGAGGTTGCCGCCGGCTTCCTCAATCTCGGAAAGGACAAGAAGATCCTCGACAATGCTAATCAACCTGTCGGCATGCCTTCTTATGATATTTATATAGTGCTTTTCAGTATCATCAGCATCTTCTTCAAGAGTTTCGGCAAAGCCTTTGATGGCAGTAAGAGGTGTCCTCAATTCATGGGAAACGTTGGCTACGATATCCCGCTTTATGCGCTCAAGTTCTTTAATTTCGGTTATATCGCTAAAAATGAAGATAAATTCGTCTTTTGATTCCATGTAAGTTGAGCTTGCGAGATAATATCTGTCCGGCAGGTCTATTTCTTTTGTTTTGCTTTTTTTCTTTTTCAGGTTTTTCCTGAACATTTTCAGTAATTTTTTATCTTCAAACAAATCAGTGTAATGCTGTTTATCAATATTTTCCCGTTGAATCATTTTTTCAAAAGCATCGTTGTAAAGAAGGACAAATCCATCGGAGTCCACTACAACCAGACCATCCTGGATTGACTCAATTAGATTGTTAAGTTCTTCTTTTTGAGCAGTAACTTCGCCAAACAGCCTGCTTATCTCACCGACCATGTAATTGAAATGCCTCGCCAGATCGCCAATTTCATCCTTGTTATTTAATTTAACACTAACAGTGAAATCACCTTCGGCAACCTTCCTGGAAGCGGAAGCGAGTACTTTGATGGGCTTTGATAGAGATCTTGAAAAGAAATAAACCAGAAAAATTGATAATATCACAACTATTATAGTGATATATATAATTTGATTTTTTAGTTCGCCGATAATTTCATTAATATCAGCCATGAACCAGCTTGCGCGTGTAACCCCCAGCATTTTGCCATTTTTTTCTATAGGCAAAGCGACATAGAGCATCTCTTCCTTCACGGTGGTACTGTATCGAATGCTTTTGCCAATTTTGCCTTTGTAAGCCTGTATAATTTCCGGGCGGGCTCCGTGATTTTCCATTTTTGAAGGGTCTTTTTTAGAATCGGCGAGGACTTTGCCATCAGGCGCGATAACAGTAAGGCGGGTTTTTATGTCCTTATCGAGTACCTTAACAAGTGAATCGATTTCATGTGACTCATCCCTTTCCAGCATCGGCACGAGTTGCATTCTAAGAGTATAATTTAGATTTTTTAGTTCGGCGGTAACATGTTGGATATAATTATTTCTAATTGTTTGGAATGAAAAAAACAGAATTAAAGAAGCTAAGATGACAACGAGTATGAGCAAACCACCGAATATCTTTTGAAATATGGTAAACATAATCTATGTCAGAGCTCTATTTTATAACCAACACCGCGAATATTCTTTATTAGTTTTCCGGCAATGCCCATCTTTTCGCGGAGATTCTTAATGTGAACGTCAACGGTTCTGTCAAGCACGCCTTTATCATGCGCGCCTAAATAATCCAGTATCTGATCGCGGGAGAATACCCATCCCCTTCTCTCAGACATAAGTTTGAGTATTTTAAATTCTGAAGATGTCAATTCTATCTTTTCGCCCTCCACTTTAACTTCATACTTGTGTAGATCTATCTCAAGATTTTCTCCTAATCTAAGGATTTGCGATTTTTGTAGTTTGGTTTCTCTTCGCAGGACTGCTTTTACCCTTGCCATAAGTTCCCGAGGTGAGAATGGTTTGGTTATGTAATCATCTGCGCCCAGTTCCAGACCGATGATTTTGTCTGTTTCTTCGGTCTTAGCTGTCAGCATGATCACATAAATGGAAGAGTACTTATCCTCTCTTTTGAGATATTTGCAGACCTCAAAGCCATCGGCATCGGGCAGCATTAAGTCCAACAGAACCAGATCGGGAATGTCGAATTTCAAGAATTTGAAAAAGCTGTTCGCATCCTTGAAGGTTTTAACAATGTAACCGGCTTTTTCTAAATGAACACTGACGAGTTCCAGCAAATCAGGCTCGTCATCGACTATTGCAACCATTTGTGTTGTTACATTCTGCATCAGGGGCAGCGATTCGGAATCATTGTTATTATTTTGAGCCATGTTCCAATATGAATTATTAAAAATGACTGTTAACTATTTTTTAAATTATTCAATTTAATTTAAATAACATAGGGTTATTTATCTTGTGTGTTTATCCACTCCGCAATATCACCAATAACCTCTTTATAAACATGACCCTTAGACATGTATTCCGCCGGTTTTGACGGTCCATGTCCATACATGAATAAGTGATTTAACTTCTTGTAAACCTTGAACTTAACGTCATCTCTCCCTGAAAGAGCTTCTTTCCACATTTTCAGATCCTCCTCGACGGTTACCTGATAATCCCTCTCACCTTGTAAGAAAAACATAGGCTTGTCAATATTTTTTGCTTCTTTTGTCGGATAGTAATCCCGCAAATAAAGCCAGTATTTACCGCTAACGCCCATTGGTAGTTTATCTTTAGGAGTATCGGCGGATAATTCTTCACTTTCAACCATCTTGACCTGCTTTTCGATTTTTTCGATCTCTTTGATCTCGTCTTCCGTCATCTCGTTGTCAAGATTGAAAATATACTTATGCTGCTCAAGGATCATATCCTGCAGAGGCTGTGCGCTTCCTGCAAGAGATATGTAGCCGGCAGGTATAGCGGTTTCCTTAGCTATCTTGGGGATGGCATATCCGCCGAGGCTGTGCCCGAGTACGTATATTTTGTTTTTATCAATTTTTTCATGACCGGCGAGCAAATCGACTGCTCTTGCAGCATCTTGAACGGTTTCTTCGTATAAAGTAATTTCTTTTCCTGAAATGGTTTCCTGGTATTCTTTTGTACGCTTCTCGTAGCGCAGGACAGCTATTCCATTGGAAGCAAGCCCCCATGCCAGATCTCTAAAGGGGCGATTTGGTCCAATCGCTTCATTCCTGTCGTTAGGACCTGAGCCGTGGACAAGAACAACCGCAGGGAATTTTTCTCCGTCTTTGGGGATGCTAAGAGTGCCGGGTAATTTCCACTCGGAACCTCTGCCAACAGTTACTTCTTTTTCATAAAATAAGGAAGTATCAGCGTATTCGGGGATGTCGAGTTTAATGTCGTCTGCTTTGGGGGGCTGTAAGAATAAACCAGCGATTTTATCATTTCTGTCAACGACCATCCTTGTTATCAAACTACCCGTTTCATAATTGTTTTCGACCAGTATAATGTCATAATTCTTTCCGGTGTTGGGATCGCTATAGGTTTCGAATTCCTTGCTGACCTGTTCTGTTATCTTTCCGAATTGCGTGTTTATGCCCATCCACATATTTTTAAGGCGTGTAGAATCGAGATGATCCTGCATTGTGGAATCAAGCATTTCCTGAGCTTCGGGGTATTTACCGCTGTCGAGCAGGTCGAGGAAATTATCGTATATATTGACAATTTCCTGTTTGCGGGAATCGCTCATTTCTTGAGATAGAGCGGGCAAAGCCGCAATTATCCAAAGAATCAGAATTACAATTAACTTTTTCATGGACTTTCACATGTTATTAGAACATACTTGTTAAAAATTTATACATCCAGATTTTTAACATATTGAGCGTTTTCCTCGATAAATTCCCGTCGCGGTTCGACTTTATCACCCATCAAGGTCTGGAATATGCGGGCAGCATTCGCAGCGTCTTCAACAGTCACCTGCAGCAATGTCCGTGTTTCAGGATTCATCGTAGTTTCCCACAACTGATTGGGGTTCATTTCGCCGAGACCTTTGAATCGGGAAATAGTTATGCCATCTTTTGAGGTAATTTCTTCTTCAGTTATCTCTTCGGGGTCTATCCCCTTTCTTGAAGCTTTTTCTTTCTTTACGCGGTTTATTATTTCGATCCTCTCGTCCTCATTGAAGGCATAGTATTCCTTCTTCCCTCTCTTTACTTTGTAGAGGGGCGGCTGAGCTATATAGAGCTTGCCGGAATTAACAAGATCCTTCATATATACGAAGAAAAAAGTCAGCAGCAGCGTTCTGATATGCGAGCCGTCAACGTCGGCATCAGCCATAAGTATTATCTTGCCGTAGCGTGATTTCGATTGATCAAATTCAACATCAAAGCCAGCGCCTATTGCTGTAAAAATCGCCCTGATCTCTTCGTTCTCGAGAATCTTCGGAAGGCGCGCCTTCTGCACGTTAAGAATTTTTCCTTTAAGCGGCAGGATTGCCTGGAAGCGCCTGTCTCTACCCTGCTTCGCCGATCCGCCGGCGGAATCACCCTCGACGATGTACAGTTCGCAGTCTTCGGGTGTTTTCAGTGAGCAGTCGGCGAGTTTGCCGGGGAGGGTGGTAGTTTCCAGCACGCTTTTGCGTCTGACTAACTCTCTCGATTTGCGGGCGGCGATTCGTGCTTCCGCTGCGAGTGCTGCTTTCTGAATGACCTTCTTGGCTTCCTGCGGATTGGAATCCAGATAGACACTAAGTCTTTCATTCACTATTGTGCGGACAATACTTTCGACCTCGCTGTTGCCGAGTTTGGTCTTGGTCTGTCCTTCGAACTGGGGCTCGGGCACTTTTACGGAAATAACGGCGGTGAGACCTTCTTTGAAGTCATCACCTGTCAACTGAACTTTGCTCAGATTATTATTCGAAGCATAATAATTCAATGTCCTTGTCAATGCTGAGCGGAAGCCTGTAACATGTGTTCCGCCTTCAATTGTACTTATATTATTGACATAGGAAAGGATATTTTCTGTGAAACTGTCATTGTATTCGAGGCAGATTTCAACGATAGTTTGGTCTTCGTAATCTCCGTTACCCGAACCGCTGACATATATTGGCTTGGAAAATGCAGTGACGCCCTGATCTACATATTTTACGAAATCGACCAGTCCGCCGTCATATTTAAAAGTGTCTTCTCTGCCGTCTCTTTCATCTTTTACATGGATTGTCACTTCAGGATTCAGAAACGCAAGTTCTCTCAATCTTTCACTTATGCGGCTGTATCTGAAATGTGTAACTTTGAAAATATTTTCATCAGGCTTGAATCTTATTCTTGTTCCGGTTTTATTTGAGGGTCCGACTTCATCAACACCTGTTGTGGCTGTACCTTCCTCGTACTTCTGGACATATTCTTTGCCGTCGCGGAATATTCTCGCCTCACAATGCGATGACAAACCGTTGACACAGGAAACACCGACGCCGTGCAATCCGCCGGATACCTTGTAACTTCCTTTATCGAATTTACCGCCGGCGTGAAGCGTACACATGACAAGTTCCAGTGTGGGGATCTTCTTTTCGGGGTGAGGACCTGTGGGGATGCCTCTGCCGTCATCTTCTACTGAAACGCTATTATCCGTATGTATTATCACTGATATGTTACTACAGTATCCGGCAAGCGCTTCGTCGATAGAGTTATCGACAACTTCCTGTATCAGGTGGTGTAAGCCGCGTTCGCTTACATCGCCAATGTACATTGCCGGTCGGCGGCGGACGGCTTCCAAGCCTTCGAGTACTCGAATGCTTTCCTCTTTGTACTCGCCGCCATTGAAATCATTGTTCAGGATTGGTTCTTCCTGATTATTTTCCTCTTGATTGCTGAGATTTTTATCGTTTTCCATTTTTAACTCTTTGTATTAATAAATTTAGAAAAATATTATTGTCTTTTTAATTTCACTATTACTTCTCTGACCAAATTTTTACCTAATTTCTCATTAATCGAATCCTTAAGATTCCCCCGCCTGATAAACAGTTCCGACCGCCATGTGGGCGATTCGGTTATTATCTCGAGTATCCCGTTTTTAAACTCATTCACCGATGCTTTTGTTGAAATTGTCTTTCCGGCAACTTCTTCCCAGACGTTCCTGATATTTTCGCGGTCAAGATCATCCTGCCAGCCGAGGTCTTTCACAAGGCTGTCAATCACACTTTGAATTGACTTTTCGTTATTTTCGCCGCCGAAATTCATATAATTTACTAATTTAATGTAATCTTAAACTCAAGTCCTGCTGTGTCACCTCACCTTTTTCAACTTTGTAAAAGCTGCACGAATCATCTTTCGGCAGATAACCGGAAAGGATAGACAAATCCGTCACCGTCACAAATGTCTGCGCCGCGCTGCCCAGAACCAGATCAATGACCCGTTTCGCGCGGTTCGAATCGAGTTCGGAAAAGATATCGTCCAGCAAAATAACCGGGGTTTCGCCTTTGCTGTCCTTGAGGAAGCGGAACTCAGCGAATTTGATGCTGATGAGCAGAGATTTATGCTGTCCTTGCGACGCATAATCCTTTGCTGTCCCCCCGTTTACTTTAATTATCACTTCGTCTTTCTGCGGTCCGAATTGCGTTGTCCCCCGCTCATATTCTTTCCGCTTTTTCTCTTTATATGTATCTCTGAATGCTTTAATTATCTCTTCTTTACTTATGTTATCATTCAAAAGGCTGCCGTCGATACTGTCCGGTTTATAGAGTATATCGACTTCTTCCCTTCCTTCGGATACGTCCCTGTATAGCTCTTTGAAATAATCTCTGAATTCATTTATAAACTTGAACCTTCTCACCACTATCTCTGCGCTCGTTTTTATCAGCATCTCCGCCCACGATTCCATCAATGCCTCATCAAGCGAAAAACCTCTGCTGATATCATTCAATAAGTTATTCCTCTGCTTTAATGACTTCTTAAGGTTCAATATATTTTCGATATAAACTTTGCTCGACTGAGAAAGAACCTTATCCAAAAACTGCCGCCTGTCAGCCGGTGAGCCGTGCGTTATCGGTTTAAAATCCGGCGATAGCACCACCGTCGGAATCTCGCCGATAATATCCTTGGGATTTAGCCAGTCGCCGTGGCTTGAGTCGATCTTCTTCCTTTTGCCTTTCTCGACCCTTACTTTCACGTGGTAAGGAATGTCAAGATCGCTGCAGGACTGCACCGATACCTGGCAGAAGTCCGCATCCTTGTTTATCAGCGTGTTATCGGATACGGGCAGAAAACTTTTCGACATGCTGCAAATTGAAATACCTTCGAGAACAGATGTCTTGCCCGATCCGTTCAGCCCGTAAAGAATATTCAGATTGTCACAGAACTCGGGATCATTTTGAACATGATTGCGAACATTATTTATAAAAAGTTTCCTGATCTTCATTTTGCTAAGCCCGCCGGCTTCGTCAAGAAATCCTAACCGGCATGATCAACATCAGAAGTTCGTTCTCTTCATCTTTGGGTTTGATCAGCACGGGTCGTGTCGGTTCGGAAAAAGTAATCAGCAATTTGTAATCATCTTTTTCGCTGACATCCATGTTCTGAAGCGCTTCTTCGAGGAATCTGTAGTTGAAGCCGATCTCGATTTCCTTGCCTGTGTATTCGCACGGAAGCTCTTCGGAGCCGTCGGTGCCGTATTCTTCGTCCTTACCGGTTATGGAAATATGGTTCTCGGTCATGCGCAGTCTGATCTGCTTGGAAATTTCGCTTGTGAAAATAGCCACCCTGCGGATAGCCTGCATCAATTTCCTTTGATCGACAACCGCCATCAGTTCATTACTGTCGGGAATGACGCTCTCGTAAGGCGGAAACTTCTCAGCGATAACCTTTGTGATGAATACAGTGTTATCAATATCAAAGCGTGTATGCGTAATCTTTCCCTGGCTCTCGATAACCGAAACAACAACATCATCATCGACTTTTTTAAGCAGTTCGACAGAGCGAGCGGGAAGAATAATATTCAATTCCACCGGGAAACTATTTTCCTCTCTTTTTACGACAGCTTTGCTCAAGCGGTAACTGTCAGTAGCAACAGAGTTCACTCGATTGCCGCGAAATTCAAAGA
The DNA here is from genome assembly GCA_964645005.1 of uncultured Hyphomicrobiales bacterium. Classification (GTDB taxonomy): domain Bacteria; phylum Bacteroidota; class Ignavibacteria; order Kapaibacteriales; family UBA2268; genus CAZXYS01. The sequence continues at coordinate 24,155 of CAZXYS010000030.1, forward strand.
GTACACCTGTCATCGCCTGACGGAATTCATCCTGGGATACCGCAAACACTGTTTTAGAAGAAAGTCTTCTCATCTCGTCTTTAGTTAATGACGCAGATGCCGGACCGGTATCCGCAGCAGCTATGTCCGGCTTTTCTATTGTTGATGGACCGGAATCGAAAAGCTCGGGAATATCCAGATATTCCTCGGTGTTGAGCCCTTTCATGCTGTAGTTTCCGTCGTCGGTCTTGAGCTTGATATCGTAATTGTCCGTATCCGCTTCGAAGGTGATGTTGCCTTCGGTGCCAAGCAGCTTTACGATGTCGTTCAGCTTGCGTCCGGGAACAAGTATCGAGCCTTCTGTTTCTCCAGCGACCTGAAGTTTGGACATAATGGTGATGTCCTGGTCTGTCGCAATAACTTCGAGATTATCCGCATTCAGCGAGAAATGCAGATGTTCCAGCACCGGCAGGGTCGATTTTGGCGGTATTGCCGGCAGTGTCTTCTCAAGAAGTTTCTGTAAATCCGATAATTTAACTGAAAATTTCATGAATGAAGCCTGTTTATAATGATAAATAAAAACAATTTCTTATATTTAGTATTTTAAATTTAATGATCAAGTTAATTTTCAAAATTAACAAATTTCAGGTCATTTTACAACGTATAATTTGATAAGAACAAATTTAACGAAAGTTGCTTGAATGCTTACTAAATACGGCATTAATAACATAATCATTTTCCTTATGGCAGGCATCGTTTTGTTAGCCTTGGCTATTATTACAAATAAAATTTGGCTTAGCATCTTATTAGGACTTCCGGGCTTACTTTTGATAATTTTTACATTTATATTTTTCCGCGATCCGGACAGAGTAATTCCGCAGGAAGCTCTCGAATCGGAAGCTGCAGTAGTTTCCCCTGCAGACGGTAAGGTCATGGAAATTACTGAAATCTATGAAGATACTTATCTTCGTAGAAAAGCCAAGCAGATAAGTATTTTCCTTTCGCCCCTGAATGTCCACGTAAACAGGGTGCCTACAAGCGGCGTAGTTAAGTATTTTAAATTCATACCCGGAAAATTTCTCGCTGCTTACGAACCGGAATCTTCCGTGAAAAATTCTCAAACGCATATAGGCGTTGAAAATAAGTATGGAAAGATATTATTCAAGCAGATTGTAGGCGTATTGGCGCGGCGGCTGGTCTGGGATATTAAAGAGGGCGATACTTTGCAGGTTGGGCAGCGCTTCGGAATGATGAAGTTCGGCTCGCGGATGGATATTATGCTGCCTGTGGATTGCGAGATAAGCGTTAAGCCCGGCGATCGCGTGGTTGCCGGTGAGACGATTATTGCAAGGGTGGCGAGAGAGTATGTTGACGCTGAACCATAAGTGGTGGAACGTGTCACACTTCGACTTCGCTCAGTGTGACACTCGTTTTTGTCATCCTGAGAATAGCCGAAGGACAGACAAGAACGGGCATAAATCAGATTCCTGCCCTGCTAAAGCAGGATCTAAAGACATTCGCAGGAATGACATAACCTAAATTATTCAACAATATAAGTTTATAACAAATGATTAAAGATTTAAAATTTAGCTGCTAAGTCTTAATGAAACAAAGAGTAACCCGTTCAATAGTGCCGAACTTGCTGACGCTGGTGAACCTGTTCGCAGGTTTCACGGCGATAGTGCACATATCGAGCGGGAATATAGAAAGAGCTGTGGTCTTTATTGTCATTGCCGCTATTTTCGATATGATAGACGGTGTGACAGCCCGCCTGTTCGGCGCTACCAGCGAGTTCGGCGCCGAGCTGGATTCGCTCTGCGACGTAGTCTCTTTCGGGGTGGCGCCTGGATATATGTTGTATAAAGTATTTTTCTTCCAATACGGCGAAATGGGGCTGCTGATCTCTGCTTTGCCTGCTTTGGCAGGCGCTGTGAGACTTGCCCGTTTCAATGTCAAATTAAGCAGCTATGAGGATAAGCTCTACTTCCACGGACTGCCGATACCATCGTCGGCAATAACAATTATTTCCTACGTTTTGTTCTATCATTCTTCGAATATAATTCCCGAACAGTACAAAGCTTCGGCAATAATTTTCGTCACACTGCTGGTTTCAGTGACGATGGTATCGAAGATCCGATTCGACAACCTGCCCCGCCCCACCGCCAGATCTTTTAAACAGCGACCTTTTGTTTTCATAATATTTACGATAAGTTTAGCAGCTTCTATAATAACGGGCGGTAGATTCGTCTTTCCGTTCTTTATGTTTTACATTCTGGCGAGCACGGTAAGAGAGTTCATACTTTGGCTTAGAGAAAGAAGAGAACCCGAAGACGAACTGGATCAGACCGAGGAAGCGGAAACGTCGTTTCTGGATGAGGATTGAAGGTGAATTTTAATCTCATATAAAATAATCCTATTTTTGTAAAAATTTTAGCATTATTAATAAAAAAGAGTTTTTGAAATGGCACAATATCTGGCAAAGATCAGGATCAAACTGAAGGAAGGCATCCTCGACGTGCAGGGAAAAGCCGTCGAACATGCCCTTCACGCTATAGAATTCCCGATGATGAGCGAAGTCAAGATCGGGAAATACGCCGAACTGAATGTCGATGCGGACAGTAAAGATAAAGCTTACGAACTGGTGAAGTCGGCGAGCGATAAGCTTATAGCCAATCCAATCATAGAAGAATATGACATCGAGATAGTCGAGGGATGATTTTATTTAATAATTGATTTTAAAACATTTATAAAAAAGTAACATGAAATACGGTATAGTTGTTTTTCCGGGCGCTAACTGCGATCACGACGCTAAATATGCCACCAAATACAATGCGGGCGCGGAATCCGTGTATCTTTGGCATAAGGATACCGAATTGCCGCCAAATCTGGATGTGATCATACTGCCCGGTGGTTTTACTTACGGCGATTATCTGCGTCCCGGCGCTATTGCGCAGTTTTCGCCCATTATGCAGGAAGTCAGGAAATTCGGCAAGCGCGGCGGATATATTCTCGGTATATGCAACGGCTTTCAAGTGCTGACTGAGACGCGTCTTTTGCCAGGCACAATGTACGTAAACAATACGTTGAATTTTATAAATAGAGACGTATATTTGAACGTCAGGAATAATTCAACAGCTTTTACGTCAATGCTAAATGTAGACGATGTAATACGTTTACCGATTGCTCACGGCGACGGAAATTACTACGCCGAAGAAGATACATTGAAGCAGCTGGAAGATGAAAATCGAATCATCTTTCAATACTGTGATAAAAACGGAGAGATTACGCAGGAGTCGAATCCGAACGGTTCTTTGAAAAATATCGCAGGCATAATCAATAAGGAGGGCAATATTCTCGGAATGATGCCCCACCCCGAGCGGTATTGTGATAAGATCCTCGGATGCGACGACGGGCTGAAGATCTTCGAATCACTGGCGAATTTACATATTTTAACATAAAGAAGGAGGCTGACATGCCTTTTGGATTAGGATTCCCTGAATTACTACTGATAGTAGCCATAGTAGCGCTGCTATTCGGCGGAAGAAAAATACCGGAGCTTATGAAAGGACTTGGCACAGGTATCAAGGAATTTAAAAAAGCAGCCGATACCGAGCAAGAAGAAAGTACGAGTGAAAATCAGACTAATTCCCAGCAGGGAAAAGACGACAATAATAAAGTAAAGCAAGAGTCCAACACTCAGAATTCCAATTAAGCTAAATCCGGTATAATTTGTATGTCCATAGGTTTAGGAGAAATATTCCTGATAATCTTTGTTTCCGTAGTTGTGATGATAGTTTCTTTTATCATAAGAACTCGCAAACAACGAAAGAGACATTAATCAAATTTTCTAATTTTGTTCAATAAGCTAAAGTTAAAATGTTTGATGTAGGCGGAGCGGAACTGATCTTTATCATCCTTGTCTTCATCCTGCTTTTCGGACCGAAAAAGATCCCCGAGATGATGCAGATGTTCAGCAAGGTCATGAGCAAGGTGCGCCAGGCTCAGACGCAATTCCGCCAGCAAATGGACGATATCAAAAATGAGATGAATGACGTGGTCGATGTCGATGAGATTCAGCGCGACTTCAAAGAAATAAGGAATCTGGGCGATATACGGAATATTCCCTACACACAGCAGAAAGAGCAAGTACATGACGTGACTTCCGAAAAATCCAGCCAGAATCAAAATGATCAGAGTCAGCAAAACAACGAATCCGAACAAGATCAGCCCAGAAGAGGACATTTCGTGCCAAAAACGCCGGATAATGACAACAATAATCAGCAGGTAGAAGATAAAACCGATGAAACCGAATCCGTAGAGAGAGAAAGCAAGAATCGCAATGGTTAGAAAAATCACCTGCCTCGACGAAACTAAGAAAATCCTTAAAAAAATTGAAGAAAAGAAAAATTTAAATTCCTTTATAACTGTTGATAAGCACAATACGCTAAAACAGGCTGAGGAAGCGGATGAGCGGTATCGCAATGGGAATGCCAGAGAACTCGAAGCGATGCTCATAGCCGTGAAAGACAATATCAATGTAAAAGGTATGAAGACCACCTGCGGATCAAATTTTCTTAAAAACTATGAATCCGTTTATGATGCCACAGTCATTCAGAGAATAAAAAATGCAGGCGGAATAATCATTGGAAAGACTAATCTCGATGAATTTGCCATGGGCTCGTCAAATGAGAATTCGTATTTCGGGGCGGTGAGAAATCCTGTGGATCCGGAATATGTGGCGGGCGGTTCTTCCGGTGGATCGGCTGCGGCTGTAGCGGCGGGGCTGGCACATGCTGCGCTGGGCTCGGATACGGGCGGCTCTGTTAGGCTGCCGGCTTCGTTCTGTGGAGTTTACGGGTTTAAGCCGAGTTATGGGGCGTTATCAAGATATGGGCTGGTGGAGTTCTCAAGTTCGCTGGATGAGATTGGGATAATCGGGGCAGATATTGATGATATTGAAAGGATATTTGATGTGTCTGCGGGAGAAGATGAGTTTGACGCTGCATCAGTGAATATTGAATTTGACACTACAAATAATACAAATTCATTTACTGCGGCGGTTTTGAAGAAAGAAGCGCTTGCGAAATGCAGCAAGGAAGTGAAGGACGAATATGAGAAATTTATTGAGAAAATGAAAGATTCAGGCGGAGAGATAATCGAGATTGGCTTCGAGAGCAGCGATCTGTGGCTGGCGGCGTATTACATTATCTCGGCGGCGGAGGCATCATCAAATCTGGCGCGGTTTGATGGGATGCGATATGGATTGAGGAAAGCTGAAACGGGTGATGATTTTTACAGCGCTAACCGCTCTGAGGGCTTCGGTGATGAGGTGAAGCGCAGGATACTGGCTGGGACTTTTGTTCTGTCGGAAGGTTACAGGGATAAGTATTATGAGAAAGCAATGAAAGCGAGGCGATTTATTAATGATGAATATTCGGAAATTTTTAAAAAGGCGGATGTTGTTTGCATGCCGACGGCGCCATTCCCGCCCTTCAAGCTGGGGGACAAGTATGATAAACCGTTAGATATGTACGAGGCGGATTATTTTACGGCGCCGGCGAATCTTGCGGGGATACCGGCTATTTCGATTCCTGCGGGCTTTACCGATGATGGCTTGCCGATAGGAGTGCAAATACAAAGTTCTCGTTTTAATGATAAAAAATTGCTAAATTTATCGAAAATAATTTCCGGCAATACGTGATCGCAGATGAAGCTAAAGACCATACTTATAGTCAACCGAAATGCAGGTAACAAGACCGCAGGTAAGAACTGGAAGGAGATCTTTCTTAAATTGAGAAGATCGACACCGGAAATTGAGTTGGAGTTCACTTCACACAGGAATCATGCCATTTCCATTACGAAAAAAGCCGTCGAAGAGGGCTGCCGGAAGGTCATCATTCTCGGCGGTGACGGCACTTTGAACGAGGCGGCGAATGGGATACTTTTGCAGAAGAAGGTCCCTCCTACTCATGTGCTTTTAGGATTGATACCCATAGGCAGCGGTGATGACTGGTGCCGGACTTTCAATGTTCCGACGGATACTTCCGAAGCTATAGATATAATCAAAAATGAAAGGACTTTCCTGCAGGATATCGGCAAAGTCACGTATTCTCACGATGGGAAGCGGGTTAGCAGGTATTTTATAAATGTTGCGGGGATGGGATTTGATGCTATGGTTGCGCATAAAGTCAATCGTGACAAAGATAAGCATCAGACAACTAAAACGGTATATTTCAAAAATTTGATAACCAGCCTGATAGAATCCCAAAGCCAGCCTTATAAAATCATTATCGACGATAAGAAAATCAAAGAAGATATATTCAGCATGTGCGTAGGTATTGGCAAATACAACGGCGGCGGAATGATGCAACTGCCCAATGCAATCCCGGATGACGGAGTTTTTGATATAACCCTTATCAAATCAATATCCAAAACTGATGTGATCAAAAATGTGAAGAATCTCTATGACGGTTCATTTATAAGCCATCCGAGCGCAGCGTTAATGAAAGGTAAAGAAATATCAATAGAAGCTCCAAAGAAAGTGTATTTGGAAGCCGATGGCGAATCGCTCGGGAATCCGCCGTATGAATTTGAAATTTTGCCGAGGAGTTTGTGTGTGATCGTATAAATTATTTTTCAGAAATAATACATATTTTCAAAAAATCATATATATTGACATTTCTTTTAATTTTCTTATTTTTTTAGCATATTTAAATATTTGAAATAATACATTCTTTGGAACATCATATAAGTTATTACATTAATACTGTAAAAGTCAATTTATAAGCCACTAATATTTCAAAAAATATGATCAAACTTTCAAGAATAGACGGTAGATCCATTATAATCAATGCTGATGAGATCGAAATAGTGGAAACTCTTCATGACACCACTTTGACACTCAAAAGCGGAAAGAAAGTAATTGTGAAAGATTCTGCTGATGACATAATCAAAAAAATCATCGAGTACAGAAAACAATGCTTCTCTGAAATTCTGTTGAAAACACCGCAAGTAAAATCCGAATCGGACGAATCATGAAGTTCTTCCTTCCAAATTGCCTGATTATTTCATTTTTGATCTTCATTAATTCGACCATTGTTTATTCGCAGACACCACAAACCGGCATGGCATCGGACACATCCCAATTTCCCATTGAACAAAATTCAATCCTGTTCGGGGTTAATAAAAATGTTAACGTTTACTATTTTAACATGAATGCGGATTTAGAGATACCCACCGGTTTCGGCAAATTCAGAATTCTCGAAAATTATACAGGTTCTAAGCGTGGAATTATCTCTTCATTCAGGGATGATCAGAACTTTACTTTAGATTATTCATATCCTTTAAATGATTTTTTATCAATAACTTCCACTCAAAACTGGATCCTTGTAGCAGACCAGCAAACTACTACATTTCGCAATCCTAATCGTGTCAACGGCAGCGCCGGATTTAGATATGATTTTTTAGAGACTGGCTTTATCAAACTGCAGGGCGGCTTCGAAAGGAACAAGCTGCCGAGGGTGGTTTACCTTGGCTCCTACTATGATCTTGAAGGAGAACTTAAGAATATCGATGTGGAAGGCTATGATATTGACATTGATGCAGCCGGTGAATTAATAAATATGAATCCGCACGAGAAATCTCCCTCTCTGGCAGGAAAAAATCATGATTTCGTTATAAATGCGAATGCTTATAATGCTTTTGATTTTAATAGCAGCATTGACCTTGATTTTTTTTATAAGACTCAAAACAGGGACCTGATGCGCCGCCTAAATATCCAGGAACAAGAACAATTGTCCATAGAAAGCCGTCTTGAAAACCGTGTAGGTTTTGATCTTAACACAAATTTTCTACTTTGGATTTTCCCGGTTAACCTTAATTTCAATGTCTTGAATGCCATGACTGATAAATCATACAATGAATATTTCAATTCTATCGCAGAGACTGGTATACTCCGCAAGAAAAACGAATTCGATATGTATTTTTCCGGACAAACCGGATTGAACCTTTCTAAATTTAAACAAACCATAGGTCTATCATTCCTCATGGACACCGAGAATAATACCATTCAAAATGTCAGGGATATACCTGAAAATGATGAAACTATTCTTCGGGACAGACAAAATCGATTGGATGAGAATATCGGCACAACTGCATTTTTTGGAAATACACTCTGGCGGGTGTCAAATACTGATTCTCTTCAGGCTGATTTTTATCTGAGTATGTACAGAGAGGACACACCGAGCGAACAAAATAATAATGACAAGGATAGATTGAATCTCTCAACCCGGCTTGCCTACGCCAAAAGATTATCTTCCCTCCTTTCATTTAACATAGGATTGGAAACCCGCCAGACCCATCTGGTATATCTTAAAGCAGAACGCAGCGGTCAGAATTACTGGACACGATTCCTGGGATTGAATCCTCGAATATATTTCAAAACCGATAATCTTCTAATGAATCCATCCATGCATGTATATGCCAGATATATGATCTATGATTACGAAAGCGCGTCACCTACGGTCAGGAGTTTAAGCACCAGAGAAGTAGAATACAGCGATTCGATACGCATTTCGCTGAATCACAAATACAGCATACAATCAAGACTATTATTCAGATATTACGAAAACGGAAGCCTTTTCTGGGACTCATTTTCAGAATTGCCGGAAACCGGTAATTTCGAGCAATTCACAAAAATTATGTTCCTATTGGAAAAACCGGTATACACTGCCGGACTTGGCATCCGCTACTATAGATTTGTCCAGGAAAGATTGAACACATCTCCGGGTAGTCCAGCCGGATCCGCTACTGACCATTTGTCATACGGTCCAGAAACCTACCTCTCCATTAATTTAAAGAATACAACTTTGTATTTTTCCGGATGGTATGAATTTCAGCATATAAATGATAATATTCAGGGAATTCCAAATTTCAGTATGTCTACTGCAATCAAACTCTGATCATTGCTTCAAAATCTTAGATGACATCAGGATTTTCATTGTAGACAATTGTATTCTAAAAACCGTCATTGCGAGCGCAGCGAAGTTGAGCTTGCGAAATCCCGCTTTAGCAGGGACTCCGGTAATGACGGGCATCCTGGATTCTTCACTCCACTTCGTTTTGTTTAGAATGACGTTTATGAGAGTCCCTCCTGAAAGTCCCATACCCTTTTAAAATATTTCCCGCATTATTTCATTATTATACCATGAAATACAGTATTTATACAACGAATTAAAATATATTGCGGCAAAAGAAAGTTAATTTGTAATAAAAATGACCCTATTTTCATGCAGCGGACTGTCGAAAAGTTATCAGGATAAAATGCTCTTCGAGGATGTAGCCTTCGGAATGGATGAAGGCGAGCGCGTCGGACTCATCGGTAAAAACGGCGCAGGCAAGACCACCCTCATGAAGATCATCAACGGTATGGAATATCCCGACACTGGCGAAGTAGTCTTCAATAACGAAGTTAGCTGCGAATATCTCGAGCAGCAGCCGGAATTCGACAGATACGACACTGCTATTAACGCCGTCATGAAAGGAAAGCCGGAAGTCTTTAATTTACTTGAAGAATACAAAGATCTTTGTGCCCTGCCGGAAGATAAAGTCGATAGATATAGACTTGAAGTGATCACCCAGAAATTGAATTTCCTCGAAGGATGGAATCTCGAGAAAGAAGCAGCCAAAATTTTACAACAGCTAAGCTTTACGGAATTTGACAGTGATGTCAGAATCCTTTCAGGCGGCATGAGGAAGCGTGTGGCGCTGGCGCGGGCACTAATATCCGATCCCGACCTTCTCATGCTCGACGAGCCGACGAATCACCTCGACGCAGATTCCGTCCAATGGCTGCAAGACAGATTGATGAATTCCGGTAAAGGTCTGCTATTCGTAACTCACGACAGGTATTTTCTGGATGCACTGTCCACACGGATCATAGAAATCGACCGCAACCGCCTGTTCAACTATCCAGGCAATTACATGCGCTATCTCGAGGAAAAAGAGAAGTTCATACAAACGGAACAGGCAACGATCGAGCATTTGCGGACGCGTCTTCGCACGGAACTCGCCTGGCTGCAGCGCGGCGCCCGAGCCCGCCGCAGCAAGCAGAAAAGCAAGATCGACTGGATTGAAAAGCTGAAAGAATCCGCCCATCAGCAAAAAGAAAAGAAAATAAAAATCGAGCTTGGCTCTAAGTTTTTGGGCAGCCGGATAATTGACGCCCATAATATTTCCAAAAGGCTTGGCGGCAAGCTGCTTTTCGAGAATTTCACCTATCTGGCAAAGCCGAAAGAAAGAATTGGCATTATTGGTCCCAACGGCAGCGGGAAATCAACCCTGCTGCGCGTTCTCGCCGGTGAAGATAAGCCTGACAGCGGCACCGTGAAACTGGGCAATTCGATAAATATCGGCTTTTTCAAGCAGGAAATCGAAGACCTTGATCCGAATATCAGTCTGCTGGCGTCGATACGAGAAATAGCAGAGTATATTGATGTAGGTTTCGGCAGGCATCGCTATCTCTCAGCAAGCGATCTGCTTGACAAATTCCTATTCCCGCCGAAGCAGCAAAAAGCGCTTATCTCTACGCTGTCCGGCGGTGAGAAGAGGCGGCTTGCTCTAATTCGCGTGCTGATGTCTAATCCGAATGTGCTTTTCCTCGATGAACCGACAAATGATTTTGACATTCCCACCTTAACCGCCCTGGAAGAGTATCTTGATGATTTCTACGGTACATTGATATTCGTATCTCACGACAGGGCTTTCCTCGACCGCACTATTAAGTTGATCTATGCTTTTGACGGAAAAGGAAATATCAAGGAATATCCCGGCAATTACTCGTATTACCTCGAAAAAAAGGAACAAAAGGAACGCGAAGAACGCCTGAACAAATCAACTGACGGCAAACAAAATAAAAAACCGCAAAAAAGCAGAGCCGACAATTTCAAGAATAAACTTTCCTACATGGATAAACGGGAATACGACCGGCTGGAAAAGGATATACCCGAACTCGAGCGCAAAAAGGAAGAGCTGCAGAGCGATATCAGTGATTCAGACAATACCGACTATAAATATCTCGAGGAAATGAGCAATCAATTAGCAGCACTGGAACAAAAAATCGACGAAGCGATGACGCGCTGGATGGAACTCGACGAAAAGAAAAACCAATAGTTTTTTGATATTAATAGTGAAAACAATAAACTTGGAGATGTTTAAATTCGTTTTTTGAAAAACTAATATTAAATTATTATAAATTACTTTAACAAACTTTTTTGCATTATTATTAATTGAAAATAGTCATAGAGTTATTAATAAAATTTAGATAGTAAACTAAAGCTAATATGTTAGAATTAATTAAACAATTAAAAATAATTAATCAAATTATATAACCTTAAAATTAGGAATGAAGCTAATGGCTGAAAATAGTCTTTATCTTAATGCTATCAAAGGAAACCATATTGACAGGACGCCTATCTGGATTATGCGGCAGGCAGGAAGATATCTGCCAGAATATCACGAAATAAGAAGCAAATATGATTTTAAAACGATGTTCAAAACCCCCGAGTTAGCTGCCAAAATCACATTGCAGCCTATAGAGCGATTCAGGTTCGATGCAGCGATTATGTTTTCCGATCTGATGGTACTGCCGGAAGCAATGGGGCAGGAGCTTGAATATATTGAAAATCAGGGTCCTGTCCTTTCGCCGGAAATACAGGATGAAGATTCCCTTAATGAACTAACAACCAATGAGATCATAAGCAAACTGGATTATGTTTCACAAATAATTAACATTCTCAAAAATGATCTGCCGCCCGATATACCGCTTATTGGCTTTTTGGGAGCGCCTTTCACTCTGGCAGCATACATGGTAGAGGGCAGACACACACGCAATTTCAAAAATTTCAAGAGTCTGATCTACGAAAATCCTGAATTTGTTCACAAATTACTGAGAAAGCTTACGAATGCGCTGACAACATTCGCAGAAATGCAGATCGAAGAAGGCGCTGACACAGTTCAAATTTTCGATACCTCCGGCGGAATACTGCCGCCTCACTTATATAAAAGCTTCTCTTTGGATTATATAAATAAAATTCTTACCAATTTGGAAAATTATGATGCCCCCAAAACCGTTTATTTAAAAGGCGGTATTGGCTATTTCAGAGAATTAGTAAACACCAATGCAGATGTATTAAGTGTGGATTGGATGACGGACATAGCGGAAGCAAGACAACTGGTCAACGGAAAAGCGGCATTGCAGGGAAATCTCGACCCGACCGCCCTGTACGGAAATAAAGACCGGATTAAGAATGAAGTACGGAAAATATTGGAAACATTCGGAAATGAAAGCGGTCATATCTTTAACCTCGGTCACGGCATTTTACCGGATACGCCTCTGGAAAATGTTTACTACTTGGTTGAACAGGTTAGAGAAATGAGTGCGAATTTACGTTCTTAAAATAAGAGTAACATTATGATAAACAATAAATTAAACGTAGATCTTGACTTGATCAAGAAATACGACAAACCTGGTCCGCGATACACCAGTTATCCCACTGCGCCCTACTTCCATGAAGGAATTGGCGCTGAGGACTATGTACAACATATCCTCAAGGATGATGCTGAATACGGTGTGCGCGACATTTCTCTTTACTTTCATCTGCCTTTTTGCAATACGCTTTGCTATTTCTGCGCTTGCAATAAGGTAATTACCAAAAGAACGAACTACATCGATGAATACATAGATTACCTCGAAAAAGAGATAAAGCTTATCCGCCCATACATAAGCGATGATCGCAAAGTTGCGCAGTTGCACTGGGGCGGCGGTACGCCTACCTATCTATCCCCCGATCAAATCAGAAGACTGGGCAAAATTATCCATGAGAATTTTGAATTTACGCCTGATGCTGAGGTCGGTGTAGAGATAGATCCCCGCGATATGACTGTCGATCGCTTCAAAGCGCTGCGTGACGCCGGTTTCAACAGGGGAAGCCTGGGCGCACAGGATTTCAATCCCGAAGTACAGGAAGCCGTTAACCGTATCCAACCTGCCGAAATGACCAGACAGTCTATGGAATGGGCGAAGGAATTCGGCTTCGAAAGCATGAATATCGATCTGATGTACGGTCTCCCCTATCAGACTGTGGACAGCTTTTCCAGCACTCTGGACACGCTGATCGAGATGTATCCCGACAGGATAGCTGTTTTCAATTATGCTCATCTGCCTGATATATTCAAGCATCAGCGCGTGATAAAAGATCACATGCTGCCCTCGCCGGAAGCAAAACTTCAGATCTTGAAAAAAACTATTGAGAAACTAACCGCCACCGGCTATGTATTCATCGGCATGGATCACTTCGCCAAGCCTGACGACGAGCTTAGCATAGCCCTCGAAGAAGGCACTCTTTACAGAAATTTCCAGGGTTACTCGACGCATTCCGGCTTGAATCTTATCGCTCTGGGAATGACGAGTATCAGTATGCTTTCCGAACTGTACGTACAAAATGTAAAGAAGCTTAACGATTATTACAGAGTCCTCGACGAAGGGAAAATTCCCGTCTTCCGAGGATATGAGCTTACCTGGGATGATATGCTGCGCAGGAAGGTCATAACCGAGTTAATGTGCAATTTCAGAGTGAATAAGAAAGAAGTCGAAGAACAGTTCGACATAGATTTCGACGATTATTTCGATGATGCCCTTGAGAATCTCAGGGCATTCGAAGAAGATGATCTGCTGAGCGTAGAGCCGGACAGAATCAGCGTTTATCCGCAGGGACGGCTTCTCATCCGAAATATCGCAATGAATTTTGATTACTACTTACAGAAAAAAGCAGGCAAGAAACCACAATTTTCAAGAACAGTATAACACAAATTTTGCAATAGAACAAATTATCTCTTTTTCCCCTCATCCCCAGCCCTTCTACCGGAAGGAGAAAGGCGCAGAAAATTTTTCATATCTTGAAAGTCCCTTCTCCCAAAGGGAGAAGGGATTTAGGGATGAGGGAGTTCTTTTAATGAAAAATTAGGTTTAACATGTCAACAGCAATACTACTATGTAATATGGGCGGTCCTACAGCTATAGAGGATGTCAAGCCCTATCTTGAGAATATTTTCCTGGATCCGGATATTATTGATATTCCTTTCGGCAATAAGTTTCGCATATCTCTCGCCCGTTTCATCGCAAACCGCCGCGAGAAAAAAAGCAGGAAGATCTTCGAATACCTTGGCGGCAAAAGTCCGCTGCCGGAAATCAGCAGTATGCAGGCGAAAAAGCTGGAAGAAGCGCTAAAAGATGAAGAGGAAGAAATCAGAGTATTCCCGGCAATGCGCTACTGGTATCCGTTCACCGAAGATGTCTGGCAGAAAGTAAAAGAAGCCGGCTTCGACAAAATTCTTGCTATTTCCCTCTACGCTTTCTATTCTTCGACGACTACAGGCTCTCTCATAAATATTCTAAACCATCTGAACAGCAAAGAAGAAAATCCAAAAGACCTGCAAATAATCGACCGCTTCGGCAACGAGCCGCTTTTCATCGAAGCTATGGCTGAAGATATTAAAAATACTGTCCGCCAAAGCTATGACGATGAAAACAATTCCGTCAACATCCTTCTCAGCGCCCACAGCATACCCATGAGCCGCATCAGGAAAGGCGATCCTTATCAAAGCGAAATCGAAAGCTCAGTCGAGCAATTGAAGAATATCCTGCCTGATAATTACATAACACATCTGTCCTACCAAAGTAAGATCGGTCCCATAAAATGGCTCGGTCCGTCTACTGAAGAAAAAGTCAGGGAATTAGCAGCTCAAAATATAGACCCGCTCTGGATATATCCTTACGGATTCGTAGCGGATAACTCGGAAACTATCTATGAAATGGGGAAGCAATACAGGGATGCAGCCCTCGAGAGCGGCATTGAAAACTTCTACAGAATCCCCGCGCTAAATGACAGCGAGTCTTTCATAAATCTATTAAAAGAGATAACGCTCAAAAACGTACATAGCTTAAGCAAAGATAATTAAGCTTGTAAAAAGAAACGGACTGATTAATGAAGAGAATTGCGGTAATAGGCGCAGGTATATCGGGATTAAGCACAGCTTACTGGCTAAATAGGGATGGCTGCGATGTCACTGTTTATGAAAAGTCAGACCGCGTCGGCGGTTCGGTTGTCACGGAAAAGCATGACGGCTTCACTGTCGATCTCGGACCCAACAGTGCCTTAGAAACATCCGACACACTAAGAGAGCTTATCAGAGACCTCGGCATCGAGGACAAAAAAGTTTACGCCAATGAAGCCTCAAACAAGAGATATATAGTAAAAAACGGGCTTTTACATCCACTCGAAATGAAGCCCGTCCCCTTCATAAAATCCAAGCTGTTTTCGACAAAAGCCAAGCTGCGCATTCTAAAAGAACCGTTCATCAAACCGGTAAATGTTGATGACATATCTCTCGCAGATTATGTGCGATATCGTCTTGGCGAGGAATTTCTCGATTACGCCATAAATCCCTTTGTAGCAGGCGTATATGCCGGCGATCCTGAAAATCTCAGCGCCCCGGCGGGCTTCCCGAAGTTATATGCACTGGAACAAAAGTACGGCAGCTTCATAAAAGGCGCCATCAAAGGCAAAAAGGAACGAAAAAAACGCAGCGAACAAGCCAAAGATCGTTCCCGCCTATTCTCTTTCATTGATGGAATGCAGACCTTTACCGATACTCTCGCCGAAAAACTTCAAGGGAAAGTTCTTACTGGCGCAGATGTAACAAAAATCAAAAGAGAGAACAATCAATTCATCCTTAATGTAAAAACCGGCGGCGAAAAGCACACGGAAACTTTCGACAGGCTGATCATCTCAACACCCGCCTATTCTCTCGAAAAATTGCTAAAAGATATTATTCCCGGAGCTTCCGAACAGTTCAGCAAAATTCAGTATCCGCCGGTGGCAGTGGTATTCATGGCATTTAAAACCGGGCAGGTTAAGAGAGATCTTGACGGTTTCGGTTTCCTCGTGCCCAAAGTCGAGAATTACAATATCCTTGGCAGCATCTGGAGTTCGACAATTTTCCCGAACCGCGCGCCCGAAGGTTATTCGGCTTTCACCACTTTTGTCGGGGGCAGCCGTCAGCCGGAAAATGCCAATTTCGATGAAGAAAAAATCAAAAAATTGATATTAGAAGACCTCAATGATATTGTCGGAATTGACGGCGAACCCGAATTTACCCGCATAGAAAAATGGTCCCGTGCCATACCGCAATACACCCTCGGGTACAGGGATATTCAGGAAATGTTCACCGATCTTGAAGAAAAGATCCCCGGCTTATATTTTGCTTCAAATGCCAGACGCGGCATAAGCGTCGGCGACAGCGTGCTATGCGCGCGGGATGCATTTGAAAAAGTAAAGTCAGTTAAATAGTTTCGGTTACTACCAAAAACTTTTTCAATTCTCATCATAAATTCGTAATATTAAACTTATTAAAACTTGCGAATTAACGAATTATAAACGATATTAAATCGAAAGGGTAAATCATGGAATTTTCAACTATTATCTATGAAAAGAAAGAAAATTACGCAGTAATCACACTCAACCGCCCCGACAAGATGAACGCGCTCAACAAGCAGATGTTCGACGATATCAACGAAGCTGTCCGCCAGATCGAACTCGACGAAGACGTCAAAGTCCTCATTCTTACCGGCTCCGGCGACAAAGCCTTCGCTGCCGGTGCGGACATCAAAGAACTGCACGAATCCGACAAACTCTCCGGCGAGCAATTCTCCGAGTACGGCTCCAAAGTCATGGAACGCCTCGCCCAGCTGCGCATCCCGACGATTGCAGCAATCAACGGCTTCGCACTTGGCGGCGGCTGCGAGCTGACTCTCGCCTGCCACATGCGCTTCGCATCAGACAAAGCGTTGATGGGACAGCCGGAAGTCAACCTCGGCATTATCCCCGGTTACGGCGCTACGCAGCGTCTTCCCCGCCTCGTAGGCAAAGCCAAAGCGATCGAGCTCATAACATCCGCGAGAAATGTCGACGCCAACGAAGCTGAAAAAATAGGTCTCGTCAACGCAGTCTATCCCCACGATGAACTAATGCAGAAAGTCGAAGAATTTGTTAAAAGCATACTCAAAAAAGGACAGCTTGCAGTATCAGCGGCAGTGGAATGCGTCCTCGCTTCCGAGCAGCTATCCATCCAGGACGGCTTGAGCTGCGAATCGCGCCTATTCGGCGCCACCTGCGGCACAGGCGACTTTAAAGAAGGAACTCAGGCTTTCCTCGAGAAGAGAAAACCTGATTTTAAAGGGAAGTAATAAAACTAATTGCGGATGGGCTGTCCAAAAACTAATGAGTTGTCATTCCTGCGTATGTCTTTAGATCCTTTTTCAGCAGTGCAGGAATCTTATAAATTAACTTTTAGGACAGCCCAATTACATTTAACCTAAATAATTCATTGAAACTTGAAATTTGTTGTAAACTTTTGCAACAAAGTGCTTTAGCACTTTGCAAATGGTCTGAAAAACATCGAATTAGCAGCAAGCTAAAGCTTGCTGTTGCAATTGGTTACAAATAAATATTTAATGAAAATCTGAGTTTAATAACCTAAATTCACTCAAGAAGACGCTAAAACATGAAATTCTTCTACAACTTTCTAATAATACCGAGCGGCAAAGTATTGATCTTTATCCTCACCTTCTTCAATAAAAAGCTTGCCCAGCGCGAGAAAAAATGGAAGTCCACATTGCAGGAACTCGACAAACTGCCTAAGGACAGAAAGCGCGTCTGGTTCCACTCAGCTTCCATGGGCGAATTCGAGCAAGCCAAGCCCGTCATCGAAAATTTGAAGGAAAGCAATCCCGAACTTACCGTCATCGTATCTTTCTTCTCGCCATCGGGTTATGAGAATCAAAAAAATTACGAATACGCCGATGCCGTTGTCTATCTGCCATTCGATTCCGCGGGCAATGTTCGCTTATTTCTGACAAAAGCGGCACCTGATGCAGCAGTCTTCGTAAGATACGAAATCTGGCTCAACTATCTCGAAGAACTTAAAAAGCGGCATATCCCCGCAGCCCTCATCTGCGCTACCATCCCAGGTAAAGAGAAACCAGCGGACAGCTTCATCGCCGTCAGATATTACCGCCATTGCTTCAATTTATTCGACCGCATCTTCACTGTCGGCGAAAATCACACGCAGTACCTTAAATCAATGAGGATCGATACGGAAATAACTACCTCTGCCGACACCCGCTTCGATAGAATTATCAAAAGCGTCGAAACCGCCGCGGAAAATCCGATAGTGCCACCCTCATATTTCCGCGATAAGTTTGTCCTCGCTGCCGGCAGCTCCTGGCAGCCTGATGAGGAAATTATAACATATACATATAATTCTTTCCCGGAAGATGAAAAGAAAAATATAAGACTGATCCTCGTTCCCCACGAGCCAACAAAAGCCAACATCGACCGCCTGCAGTCCGCCCTGCCGGACAATATCCTGCTAAGCGAGATTGAATCAAATCCCGAGAGTATAGAATATACCGAGCCCAAACATATCATCGTCGATTCTATTGGCAGGTTGCTGCGGCTGTACGCGCTGGCAGATGCCGCTTACATTGGCGGCGCTTTCGGCGTAGGCGTGCACAGTGTTACCGAGCCCGCCGGTTATGGCATTCCGCTGATAACCGGACCAAAGATAAACAATTCGCCCGACGCGATCAACTTGAAAAATGCGAAAGCGCTCTCGGTCATTCGCAATTCTGATGATTTCCAAAAGAAATTCTCGGAATTGTATCATGATAAAACAATCCGCAAATCAATGGGCGAAAAAGCAAAAGAATATGTTTACGCCGGCAAAGGCGCCAGCAGCGACGTTGCCGATTATATCAAAAGCCTGTTATGATTTTTAGCTGCTGACAAGAATATTCAGGAAATCCGCCGCATTCTTGAATTCTTCTTCGAGCTGATAGGTGAAAGCTTCCACGTCAAGTTCTTTCAACTCGGGGTAATAGTCGCAGAGCACCTGCCAGGACTCCTCTTGTTTCAGCTCCAGTTTTTCTATACCTTCGAAAAAACCTGCGCCCCACAATTCACTGAGTAGATCGGACAGCCGCACGACAGATACCAGTTCTTTATATTTCGGCGCCTGCGAAGGATAGGTGTAATAGGAAATGACCATCTTCAACTCTTCCGGCAGCCGCCATATTTTAGCTATTTCAGTGCCGACTTCCACATGGTCGATGCCGAAAATCTTCTTTTCCGCATCGACATCCGTGTATTCATCGGCAGTGATAAGCTTTATTACTTCATAATACTGCTCTGAATCATACTGGATCATCGACAGCTTGCCGATCTTATGCAGCAGCCCGCCGATAAATTCCATTTCCTTGAAGCCTTTACTGATCTTGGAAGTCAGGGATTTCGCCACCGTACCCGTACACGAGGAATGCCACCAGAATTTTTCCATCAGATTTTTTGCATGTTTCTGCGAACTGACCAAAAAATTCGAGAAGATCGAAACGCCGATCACGATATTAGTAAGCCGATTGAGTCCCAGATTAATAATCGCCTGGTGGATGGAAGTAATTTCCTGCCGCGAAGCGTACAGAGGCGAATTAGCCACCTGCAGCAGCTTTAGCGTAAGCGAGGCATCGGTTTCGATGATGCTTGACAGGTCGCGAATATCAATCTCGTCATCTTCGAGGAGGGTCAAGACCCGCGAAGCCACTGGCGGCAGAGTTGCAAACTCATGCGTTTCCAGCAATTTTTCCTTTATTGCCATATTTTCCCGATCGTTTTGTTTACTAAAATCATTACAATATATTAAAAAAGTGTGAAACTTGCATATAATTTAATTCAATTATCCGGGAAAATATTCTTGTTGGAATAAAAATTTTAATTGCTTATATTAAAAAAGAAGATGTAAAATTTCCATGTTTTGCTTATGGATAATAATAACTGGGACATAGTAATATCTACTGTAAAAGCTAAGTTAATCAATAAGCTTACACCTGAAATCAGCCATAACGACATCGAAGATGCCGTCCAGGAAGCTGTGTATAAATTCCTCTCCAATGTTCCGGAACACCAGCGCCCCGATGATAATGGAATAATTTTTTATGTTGAGAAAACAGCATATTATTTACTAATGGACGATATTAAAAAACATAAAAGAATTGTCAGACTTGAATTATATGATGCTTTCACGGGAAAAATAATATATGATATTCTGGAAAACATCCATTTCGAGGAAATAGACGACAAAATCGATTGGGAACTGCTTTTTGAAAAAGTCCTGACCTATTTATCCGAACGGCAGGTAAAAATAATCAAGCTCGAACTCGAAGGATACAAAAATTTTGAAATAGCTCAGAAGCTGAACATAAGCGAAAAGACAGTAAACATCGAGAAAAAGAAGTACAGGGAAATCATACGCAAAAAATTGCCCCCCCCCTTAAAATCAAATTAGACTAAACTAAATATAAATTATGTTTTCGCAAACTTGCCTTCTAAATCGTTTCTTATATAAAGGGCAATGACAAAAACAAAAAAAGAAAGTTTTAAAAATTGTTTTTTTGACAAAAGAATGACTATAACAGCCGGAAGCAATCCGGTGATATAAACTTCTCCGCAGCCGGGGCGGGATTGTTTTGCGGAAGTTCGTTTCACCCTACTGGAACAGAAGTGAGGCAGTTTCAAACCGGTAATAGGGTTGCGGGGAATAATTAATTAAAATAATAATTTATTAAAGGTGAAAAATATGAAAAAACTAATTTGGCTTTTCTCTCTTTTATTAATCTTTTCTTCAATTGCACTTTATGAATCTTATGGTGTTGCCATGTCAATTTCACGTTCTGGTTGTTTTGATGGTTATAAAGATGGAACATCTATTCCAAAATGTAAAGATTCTGCTAGCTGTACATGCTATACATGGTATGATGATGGAACTACGAAAGAGGGTGATCCCTGTAATGTATTTGTTCATACAAATCTTGAAGATCCAGTTGAAGGAGATGGATATATAAATGCTGAATTTATTAAATACGATAATCCTATTGATTGGACTGAAGGAATTGAATTTACTACAAACCAAAATACCGAATATTATGACAATTTCGGTGCTTGGGATGATAGGGCAAGAGAGGTGTTAGGTCTTGATTAACTTTAAATTAAGAAGTATTTATTAAGAATAAAGTATACTACCGTATTTTTGATTATGTAATCTAAATATGGTAGTATATTTTTTATTTACTAAATAAAATGAGAAATTGTTATGACAAAAAGATTGAAATTATTTAAATTAATATTATTCTTTATAATTGTTATTAATTCTGTTTCCTATTCTCAAAATAAAAATATCAGTGATATTTATTCTTTTAAAAAAGAATTAAATAAATACGAATACAATTTACTTATTTTCATGTCTTTGGAAACATGTTTAACATGTAATCTTGATAAATTAATATTGCCTTATCTTGATATCGATTCAATTAATATAATCTTATCAATAAATGATATATTAAATCAAAAAGAAATAGTTCATCTAAAAAAGAAATTTTATTTCAATAATATATATAGCAAATCCGATAATTTTCTTTACGATTATTATAATCCAAGAAATAAAAATGTCGTAATTTTATTAGATAATAATGGGATACAAATTAATTCTCAAAACTTAGTTGGCGGGGGTGTAAGTGTTGATCAATTGTTAGAAAATTCAATATCTTTATCCAAAGATTCTAAATCTTTTATTACTGGTAATGGTCTTTTGATTAATCCAAAAGTTATTAGATATCTAGATAATAATGAAAGTTTTTTTGTTTTAGACAGATCAACCAATACAATTTTTCATAATGAAATTAAAACTGGTAAATCTATAGGGATTTATATTTTACCAGATTATATATCAAATTTTATTAAAAATAAAGATTCCACAGGAGAAAATTGGAAATGGAAATACAAAATTCCAGCAAAAATCATAAATTTTGTTGCAAATGAAAAAAGTAGAATTAAATCCTTAGTAGAAATTCCATATGTTAATGTTGACACCGCTGATACAATGGTAAATATTATGACCGGCGCGAAATTATTTTTAGTTGATATGTATTCAGATACATGCTTTATAATTAAAAAATACTTTTCTAATTGTTATCCCTCTATCTATCATGAGCAAGCAATACCATTTAATAATCATATATTAGCGCCAGGACGGGATCCAAATACTTTACATGAATTCAATATTGGTTCTGGTAGTAAAGAAGATACAACTAATTATACTAATGATATAGTACTTGTCGTTACCGATACAAACTTTGCGAATTGCACAAAAGTATTGGACACAGATAGTCTTAAAAAAATCATTAAAAATAATTATTTCCCTCTATTTATACCATTTCTAACATCTGACAATAAAAGTAAATATGCTTTATACTCTCCCTTAAACTCAGTTTTAATTACTTTTCAATTTATTGATAATAAAATTACAAATATAAAACAAATTTCACCATTCGGAATTTTAAAAACAATTTGTAATTATGTAAATAAATTTTCAATAAATGATAACAATATAGCAAAAATTTCACCTGAATTCGAAAAAACTCGTACATACAAATTTATTGATTTTATAATTTCAGATAATAATATTTACATGCTTTTATTTAATGAAAGCGCATTCTTTTCTAAAGGTTATATTAATTCCTTTGTTCTTCAAGTTTATTCTATTGATGGACTATCTTCATATGAAAGAAAGGTTTTTTTACCAAATGATGATAAACTTTTGAAAGTTAAAGAAATTACTGTGATTAACAGTAAATTATATTTATTACTGAAATGGAAGACAAGAGGATGGCAAATTCATCATATTAATTTACCATTTTAGTATCATGCGCTTTTTCATAATAATCTTGTTTATAATAATATTGGCGTATAATTCTATATTTTTCCAAACCAACTTCGCCCTAACAGTCTCCCAAAATTCTTCCGAAGACTGGAAAAAAGGAAAAATACAGGCAGTTGAGATACTACAAAAATTTGACACTGAAAATAAATTATCTCTCGTGCCATTCTTGTTCAGATATGAATTAGATTATGCCGTAGGATTTATATATAAGAAAGAAGGCGAAGAAATAGGATATGCCCTGCCAACTGAGAACAACTTTTTCATTGAATGTATGATATCCTATCCTATTAAATGGAAATTAGATCCCTTTTTTTCCTCGTCAGCCAAAACACAGTTAATCCAATCCTTCAGAAAATACAAAGATGAGAAAAAGCCAACGGCAAAGTTCTGGGATCCCATCACAACCCAGCAAAGCTTAGGTTTCGCCTACGACAAAAAGTTTGACAAAAGCAAGATATTATCCAGGCTTGGTATATCACTAAAACAGATCAGAGCCGAAAAGCATACGAAAATGACTGATGACAGAACCACCAAAGATATAACCGAAGCCTACAAAGCCGAAACCGGTATCCATTACAAAACAGACTTCTACTGCAAATTAGATTCCAACCTGCATTATAAAACAACTTTAGATATGTTTGGAACTTTTAAAGATTTAGAAAAATGGACAGTTGGGTGGGAAAATGAACTTCAGATCCAGGTCTGGAAATTCTTCGGCGTATTGCTGGAAATAGATATCCGATACGATGAGAACCAATTCCTGCGGACTCAATACAAACAAAGCTTTCGTTTCGGGATTGTGACGAGGATGTAGGAATAACCTCTTAAAAGAATTTAGACAGGGCTAATTATAAATTTATTTTTCGCAAACTTGCCTTCTAAATCGTTTCTTATATAAAGGGCAATGACAAAAACAAAAAAGGAAAGTTTAAAAAATGTTTTTTTGACAAAAGAATGACTATAACAGCCGGAATTAATCCGGTGTTATAAACTTCTCCGCAGCCGGGGCGGGATTGTTTCGCGGATGTTCGTTTCACCCTATTGGGACGGAAGTGAGGCAGTTTCAAACCGGTAATAGGGTTGCGGGGATATATATTTATCACTTATATTATGAGGATAAACATGAAAATCAAATTCTTTATTTCAGCAGTATTCTTAGGTGTATTTTTAATCACATCACAACTTCTTTGTGTTTTTTTTGAATCAGGTGCAAGTGGCGGAGGTATTTGCTGTGAAGCTGGATCAACGGTAGGTAGTAGTTGTAAATGTTATTGTGTCAACTGTCCAGCACCAAGTACTTGTCAATGTTCCGGAGGTCTTTTTAAAGCAGTTTGTGATTGTTCAGGTACACCGCCAGCTTATTCTTCTTCTGGTATCCTTCAAGATCAATTAGATGATGCAAATGATCTAGCTGACTATTGCCTGAATTATGGTACTGATAACATGGAAGAATTAGGATTAATAATTCAGTTGATAGTATCAGCAGTTGAAGAAGATGACGAAGACGAATATAGTGATCAAGAGTGGAATTATAGAAACAAGTATTTAGAATTATCTTCTCAAGAAGTATCTGACATAGAGGATTGGACTTCTAATAGAGGATATTAGATTTTAGTAGCGGGATAATTTTATATCCCGCTATCATTTTTAATCTACAAGGAAAATTATCATGACAATTATTTTAAGGTTTTTCAAAACTGTTTTAATAATAATTATAATTGCAAATAGTGTTAACTATATTTATCCAAAAAATGCCATAGTAAATATTAAAATAATAGGAAAAGACACAAATTATTTACAAAATTCATTAATACAAGTAAGCGATTCAAAAAATAATGAAATAAGATTCTTTAATTCAGCTAACAACAACTTATTTGAAATTAAATTTAAAAATAATCATTGGTATAAAATAACTTTCTCGGCATTAAACTACTTTTCTTTTTCGACACCTTTTTATATACCACATAATATAGACTCTTGTGATATTGAAATTATTCTACAACATAAATATTTAGAATATCCAATAGAGAAAGTATTTTTTGTTAGTAGTTTGAATAACTATAAGGTTTCTGACGATAAATATGAGTTATTAAAGAGCAATGGAATTTATCAGAAAAAAATTGAAATAAGTAATATTGATACATTACGTTATAATTACATTGTTAAAACAAAAGGTGATGAATTATTTTTACCTGGACATTTGGCGGATTTTTATGATACTCCAAAATTTATATCTAGGAATAACAGTTATATTGCAGTTTTAATTAATAATAGTGATAATAATTACTTTGTTGCTAAATTCAATCCAAAGATGTACTCTAAAGATAAATCAAATGATTTCAATATCAAATCTAATAACAAAGAAATTGAAAATTTTATTAATAATATTTACTACTTAAAAAATTTTAAAGAAGCATATAGAAAAAAACAAAAGAAATTTTTAAGTAATAATAACATTAATAATTTTGTAAGGTTATTGCCTGATTTATTTTTAAAACTTGAAAATTTATCAAAAGACGAAAACAATTTGAAAAGTAAAAAATTCATTTATATGGAATATTTAAATCTTTCAGCTATAGCAATTTTATTAAATCATGAAGAAAAAATTAATAATTTTATATTAAAAGATGCATTTAAAAATATAGATCCTAAATCGGATGTTTGGAGTATTTGGAACAATATCCCTGGAGTCGTAGTTCTACCTGCTAATTTGTTAGGCGAAAAGAAATTTACTAATTATATTGATACTATTGCTTTTTCACATCCTGATACTAATATAAGGAAATCAACATTAGTTGATGCTATTGAGTATTATGGCTTGATAGAAAAAAATATAAAAAAAGCAAAAAAGTATTATAATGAAATATGCTCAAACTTTACTGATTTAAAATATGATTCACGAGTTTTAAACATTTTTCCTCTTAATATAATAAAGGGTAATAGAATTCCAAATTTCGAGGTTTTAAATATAAATGATACAACCAATTACATCAATAATAATGATCTTATCGGAAAATATTTTTTAATAAATTTTTGGGCTACATGGTGTTCTCCATGTATCAATGAAATAAAATTATTGAATACAATTTATAAAGATATACAATTAGATAATTTCAATATTCTAAGCATTTCGGTTGATGAAGATCTTTCAAAAATAATTAAATTTAAACATAAATATGAAATGAATTGGTTAAACGGATGGATAAAAAAAGGTAATAAAAGTAGTATATTAAAAAAATTTGACGTATACGGTTTACCTAAAAATATATTAATAAATATTAAAGGAATCATATTAGAGAGCGATTTGTCAATAAATGATAAAGAGGAATTTTATAATTTATTGAAAAATTTAAAAATCATAGAAACGAATATCGATTAATACTGCATCTATTATTAAATTTATAATTTACTTTGATAAATTTAAACATAAATAAAATTATATTTTCCAATTATGCAATCATTTTTGCTATTATTATTTACTATTTATTTTACACCTGTTCTTCTGTTTTCCCAAACCAACTTCGCCCTAACAGTCTCCCAAAATTCTTCCGAAGACTGGAAAAAGGGCAAAATACAGGCTGTAGAAATATTACAAAAATTTGATACCAAAAATAAAATATCCATTGATCCATTCTTGTTCAGATATGAATTTGATTATGCTGTTGGCTTCATTTACAAAAAAGAAGGCGATGAAATCGGATATGCCCTGCCAACTGAGAACAACTTTTTCATTGAATGTATGATATCCTATC
>CAZXYS010000031.1:0-49915 GCA_964645005.1 uncultured Hyphomicrobiales bacterium
GGGGCTTCCAACAGCTTTGGAATGAACTCTGAGGGTCATTTATTCAGAGGAGATTATTCAGGACTTATATATCGCTCAACAGATGATGGAGAAACATGGGAACAAGTAAGCCAAAAAGATAATCTACATTGGGAAGATATTCATCATATTAATTTTTCACCTTATGATTCTATTGGTTTTGCATGGTGTAATGACCCTAGCCGCTACGTTGTTACGAGTCCTGACTGTTATTGGACTACTGATAATGGGCGAAGCTGGTCATATTATGGTGTTTGTTCAGGCATAGCAGTGGATTCAACGGGAAATCTGTGGGATATGGAGGAGAGATCTACTGATAAAGGTAAAACCTGGGAAAGAATTTTAAGCGGTTTAAACCATGAAAGATTTACCGTGGCAGCCGTAAGTAAGGATGGATACATCTTTCTCGGAGCACAAACGGGTAAATTCTCCGGCGGCGGCGGTCTCTACCGCAGCCGGGAGCCCATAGTTTCAGTACAGCAGCAGCCGGACATAACAGATTCATTCATACTAAAACAGAACAGCCCCAATCCCTTCAGCAGCAAGACAACTATAGAATACATCCTGTCAGAGCCCGGCAATGTCAGACTATCTCTATATGACCTGTTAGGCAATAAGATAGTTGAGCTTGAGAACAGCTATAAGTCAGCAGGCGCTCATAATCTGACTTTCGAGAATGAGAACCTGCAATCGGGGATATATTTCTACCGGCTGGAGATGGGCGGCGAGGTGAAGACGAGGATGATGCGGGTTGTTCGATAGATGTAATATCTTTTGTTAGGTTTGGTTTGTTATTTCGGATGGAGTAAATTTTGGAGAGAGGCTAACGGTTAAAGTTTTTCCCCGCCCACCGCCTGAGAAGCATACCTATCTCTTCCGGCTTGTCTTCCTGCAGGTAGTGGATGCCCTCGCCAATGCGGACTGTCTCGAGGTTTTTGATATTGGCTCTGCACCAGGATTGGATATTTTTGTTTATGAGTAAACCTGGGTCAGCATAGATCAACAGTTTGTGTATGGTTGATGTTCGCAGCCAGTCGCTGTAGTCTCGGAATATTGTGTGCGTTTCCCGAGGCTTGCCGTCGATGGGGATTTGCTCTGGGAAGCGGCGTACAGGCTTTCTGCTGGCAATCGTTCGGAGTGGCAGGCGATAGGCGGCTTTTTCCGACTTGCTCAATTTTCGTAAAGCAGCCATAGGCATGAATATATTCACAAAGCCATTCATTAATTGCAGTGAAAGCCAGCCCAATACCGGCATTCGAACAAGCTTTAACGCCAGTCTGTATTTTTGCGTAAGGTCTTTCCATTCCAGCGATTTGACAAAGGCTTCCATGAATGCTATAGCTTTTATGTTCCGCTCATTTTTCAAAGCATAGTAAAAGCCCAGCGCCGAGCCCCAGTCATGCAAAACGAGTGTGATATTCTTTAATCTAAGCTTTTCGACGAACCCTTCAAAATAATGATAATGATCCTCGAAGCTATACTCTATGTCCGGTTTGTCAGATTTCCCAAAGCCGATGAGATCAGGAGCTATGCAGCGAAAGCCGTCACTTAAAGAAGGAATGATATTCCGCCAGATGTATGATGATGTCGGATTGCCGTGCAGGAACATTATAGGATCGCCCGTTCATTCATCTATATAATGAATATTCGAGCCAAAAACTTCGAGATATTTGGATTCGAAGGGGAATTCGGCGGATATTTGTTTGTTTGTGCTCATCGATTTTTTAATTTAATAAAATTTTGAAAATAAATTGTATATATGCTTTTAAATTGCTATTTTAAATTTTTCCAAGCACTCTTTAATAATAGGAGTATATAATAACCCACACTGTTCTTGTACTTTAGTTTTAATTATTAATCAGTACTGCAAATTTAGCTCAGTTAAAAAGACATTCGAATTAATTTTTTGGATTTTTGAAATTCTTTGTTTTATAATAAGATAAAAATGTCTGAGTTTGTAATTTTACTATTTTAGTTTTTATAAATTTGGTCATAATAGAATGTTTTAATAATTTTACAGTCTTAATTTTGTAGTCTTGGTTAAAAGTCTTAGATAAGTTAATATATTTTAATTATTTTGATTGCACAAACAACGGGTTAGAGAGTGAAAAAAGCTTTACTGGACTATAATCTGAAGGTCCGGCTTCCGGTGACGGTTTTTGTGATATTAGCTTCGATAGCTATTACTTTCTACGTGTCGCGTCCCGAACGAAATAACATCGGCAATGCGCCCGACCAGCCTATAGATTTCTCTCACAGGCTGCATGCCGGTGAGATGGGCATTGATTGCGAATACTGCCATACTTCGGTGGAAAAGGGCAGGCACGCCATGATCCCCGCAGCGAGCACATGCGTGAATTGCCACAGCATTGCCCGACGCAATAAGCCGGAAATCAAGAAACTTTTCGAGTATTACAACAATGATAAACCAATTCCATGGAATAAAGTCCATGACGTGCCTGATTTTGTCTATTTCAATCACAGCGCCCATGTTAATAAGGGAATTGAATGCAAGCACTGCCACGACGATGTCGAACGCATGGATAAAGTGCGGCAGGTGCATTCCTTTACGATGAGCGCTTGTATTGATTGCCATCGCAGTCCTGAAGAGAGATCCGAGGATCTGAAAGGCATGCAGGGTTCGGACGATTGTTATACATGCCATAGATAAGTTGAATGTTTGTTTATGTTCTTTAAATAACTGATCTGCTTTTAAATGAGTGGAATTATGACAGAAGAAAAAAAGAATCGAAGAAAATTTTTCGGGATTATCGGCGGCAGCGCATTGGGCGCCGCCTTGGCAAGCATTATCCCGTTCAGGAAAGCTTCCGGTAAGTCGATTGAAATGAAACCGGAAATGAACGTTAGAATTCATCCAATGGCAGTAAAAAGAGGTAAGAGGTGAGCCGTATGGATAATCCGCAAAATAATGCCGAAAAGAAGCGGCTTCAGTACTGGAAAAGTATGAACCAGTACAACAATGATCCTGCTTTTTCGGAAAAAAAGAAGAATGAATTTTTAGAAAATGTCACTCAGGAATTTAATATAGATGATATGCCGCAGTTCTCGCGGCGGAAATTTATGGCTCTGCTGGGGGCTTCGGCGGCATTCGTATCCACAGCCTGCACGGACTATCCCGACAAAGGCAAAGTGGTTCCCTACAATAAAATGCCCGAAGAAGTCAACCTCGGCGAAGCAAATTACTATGCCTCGACTTATGACGACGGCTCGGGAATTCTCATAAAAACCCGCGAGGGCAGACCTATCAAGGTTGACGGCAATCCCGACCACCCCGTCAATCAGGACAAAACGACAAATCATGTGCAGGCGAGTATTCTCAATCTGTACGATCCCGAAAGGATTCGCCAGCCGCTCATGAAGCGGGAAGGCGAAGTTAAAGAGGGGATGAGCAAATACAAAAAAGTGGATTGGAATAAGATTGACGGCGAGATGATCACAATTCTCAACCGCGCGAAATCAG
Source organism: uncultured Hyphomicrobiales bacterium (assembly GCA_964645005.1). Taxonomy (GTDB): domain Bacteria; phylum Bacteroidota; class Ignavibacteria; order Kapaibacteriales; family UBA2268; genus CAZXYS01. Next base: position 3,500 of record CAZXYS010000031.1, read on the forward strand.
CCGGTAAAGAGATTGCGATCGTTTCAAAATCCATTAACTCGCCATCGTTTCAAAAGATGTTAGATGATTTCAAAGCGAAATATCCGAGCACAAAAGTTTATACTTACGAGCTTTTCAACCGTAAGAACAGGTTAGCCGCATGGGAGAAATGTTACGGAAACACAAATTTCCCAATTATAAAATGGAATAAGGCGAAGACAATCTTAGCTCTGGAAGCGGATTTTATTGGGAATGACAGAAATTCCACTGAAAATATAAGAAAGTTCGTAAAGACGAGGAATACTGAAGATCCGGGCAACTTCAGCAGGCTCTATTGCGCGGAAGGCTCGATGACTCAGACGGGCGCCAATGCCGATTACAGGCTGCGGTTAACGCCGGCAGAGCAGTATCCGTTCGTAATGTTTTTGCTTTCGGAAGTCAAAAGAAGGCTGAATCCGCCGCAACTGGCGGAAATGAACTTTGCCGGCTATGATCTGAAGGAATTTGCAGAGAAAAATGAGCTAAAGCTAAAGGTTGTTCAGCATCTGATAGATGAATTAATCGCAAATAAAGGCAGATCAATTGTTTATGCTGGCGATACGCTTCCTGAAAATGTTCATATTGCCGTGAATTTATTGAATGAAGTTCTGGGCAATACGAGACTTTATAATAAAAAGGAAAATGACCGCCAACCGCAGCTATCCGGTAAGGATGATATCCGCAAGCTCGTTAATAATATGAAAAACGGCGGCGTGGAAGCGGTGATTCACTTAGATTCGAATCCTGTTTATCATCTGCCGGATGATTCGGGATATGAGGCAGAGCTGAAGCAGGTACCTGAAGTGATTTCAATGACGGAACTGCATAATGAGTCATCAGCTTACGCCAAATTCATTCTTCCAATAAATCATACTTATGAATCATGGGGCGATGCTAATATCAGAAGCGGCATTTACAGTCTGAGACAGCCGGTTATCGCGCCTCTGTATAATACGCGGCAGAAGGAAGCGATACTTTTGAGATGGCTTGGCGGCTCGCCGGATAAGTCTGCGGACATGCAGTACCATGATTTTGTTAAGAATTTCTGGCAAAATGAAGTTTATCCAAAGTCGAAAGCTGCAGCCGGATTCGAGCAGTTCTGGAAGAAGGCGCTGCATGACGGGGCAGCTAAAATTGATGAAAAAGTCGAAGATAAATATGAATTTAATAAAGAAGCTCTTATTTCTTTAAAAAATTATCCTAATAAAGAGGGATTCGCCGTAATCTTGCAGCCGAGCTATGCTGTCGGCGACGGCAAATATGCGAATAACGGCTGGCTGCTGGAAGTTCCCCACCCGGTTACAAAAGTGGTCTGGGATAATAACGCTGCAATCTCGCCAAAGACGGCAAAAAGTCTTGGCGTGGATATAGGCGATATGATCGAGGTCACGGTCGGGAACCGCAAACTCAAGCTGCCCGCGATGATTCAACCGGGCATGGCAGAGAAGACTATCTCTGTGGAACTCGGCTACGGCAGGAAGAATTCCGGTATAGTGGCTAATGATGTTGGTTTCAATGCCAATAAGCTGATGTCGATGAGCGGCGGCTTGAGCGACTGGATTTTCACCGGTGCCGCAGTTAAGGCAACCGGCGAGAAATATGAGATCGTCTCGACGCAGGAACACCACCCGCTGGATGATGAATTCACCAAAGATAAGCACAAAGAGAGAGACATAATCCAGGAAGGTACCCTCGAAGAATATAAGGAACATCCACACTTCCTGCATGAGAACGGGCATGAGCCGATAAGCATCACCGAGGATGTGGAATACCCGGGCGTGAAATGGGGTATGGCGATAGAAATGAATAAATGTATTGGCTGCAATCAGTGTATATCCGCATGTAATGTTGAGAATAACATACCGGTTGTCGGCAAGGAACATGCCTCGGTTGGCAGGGAAATGCAGTGGATACGTGTTGACCGGTATTATTCCGGCGAACCGGAAGAACCGGAAGTCAGCATGCAGACCATACTCTGCCAACACTGCGACAATGCACCGTGCGAGAATGTCTGTCCAGTATCGGCTACAACACACAGCCCGGACGGATTGAACCAAATGGTTTATAACAGGTGCGTGGGAACGCGCTACTGCTCGAACAACTGCCCGTACAAGGTGCGTAGGTTCAACTTCATGGACTATCGAAAGGAATTCAGGGATGGCGTGTATGCAAGCGATTCGCTGAATGTGATGCAGAATCCCGAAGTCACCGTGCGCAGCCGCGGCGTGATGGAAAAATGTACATTTTGCGTGCAGAGAATTTACGAAGAAAAGCAAAATGCGACAAACGAAGGCCGCGGCATCAAAGGTTCGAATGTAACAACGGCATGCCAGGAAGCATGTCCCGCCGACGCAATTGTCTTCGGCGATATAAATGATCCGGAATCGAAGGTCTCAAAGCTGAGGAAGCATAATCTCGGCTACAAGGTGCTTGAATTCACGAATGTGAGACCTAACGTTACATACATAGCGAAATTGAGAAATAAATTTTCGGAGGAATCATAAGTGAGTGTTGATTACACTACGGAACCGTCGATAGTTGAAGGGAAGCCGGCGTTAAAACAACTGGAAGAGCAGGTTGCGAAGCCGCTCGACGTCCTTCCCGATAAGAAATATTATATGGCGCTGGCAGTGACGCTGACGATGCTTGGTATCGGCGTTGTCTGTCTGGCAATTACATTTTGGAAAGGCGTAGGCGTCTGGGGTAACAATGTGCCTGTAGCATGGGGATTTCCTATAGTAAACTTCGTTTTCTGGGTAGGTATAGGTCATGCCGGAACGCTTATCTCGGCTATACTGTTCCTGTTTCGCCAGCGCTGGAGGACAGGAATAGCTCGCTTCGCGGAGGCTATGACCATTTTCGCTGTGATGTGTGCCGGAATATTCCCATTAATTCATATTGGACGTCCATGGCTGTTTTACTGGCTGTTTCCCTATCCGAATCAGAACAGTATCTGGGTGAACTTCAATTCACCGCTGCTGTGGGACGTTTTCGCCGTGACGACTTATTTGACGGTATCTTTTGTATTCTGGTACGTAGGACTCATCCCCGATTTCGCTACACTTAGAGACCGCACTAAAAATAAAATTAAAAAAGTTTTGTATTCGGTTTTCAGTCTCGGCTGGAGACATTCCAACCGCCACTGGCAGCATTATGAGATGGTATATCTCGTGTTAGCGGGCTTTGCGACGCCGCTGGTGCTATCGGTTCACACGATCGTTAGTTTCGACTTTGCGGTGTCGATACTGCCCGGCTGGCATACGACGATATTCCCGCCGTACTTCGTTGCGGGCGCTATCTTCTCAGGATTTGCCATGGTGCAGAATGTACTGATATTCATAAGAAAAATTTTCGATTTGAAACATGTCATCACGCTTAACACTCTTGAAAAAATGAACAAGATCATGCTCGCAACAGGCATGATGGTTGGCTACGCTTATGCGACGGAATTCTTCATAGCGTGGTACAGCGGAAATGCGGCGGAATTCTTCACATTCATGAACCGCGCATTCGGGGACTATTCATGGGCTTACTGGATAATGGTCTCATGTAATGTCCTTGTCCCGCAATTATTCTGGATTAAGAAAATAAGAAGAACAATACCATTAATGTTTATAATTGCAGTACTGGTGAATGTCGGTATGTGGTTCGAAAGGTTTGTAATTGTCATAACCTCGCTGTCGAGGGATTTCCTGCCCTCGAGCTGGGATGTATTCATACCGACATGGATTGATATCGGAATACTTGTTGGCAGCTTCGGTTTATTCTTTACATTGATAATATTATTTACGAAGATGCTGCCTGTGGTATCGATTTCCGAGGTAAAGGGTGTTTCTGACAATGCGCAACCGGAACACGCGGAGGCTAAACATGGAAAATAAACAACTATACGCAATGACAGGGGTTTTTGATACCCCCGACGATATTCGCAACGCAGCGGAATCCATTTCGGATCAGGGATACACTGATTTTGATGTCAATACGCCCTATCCCGTTCACGGCATGGACAGAGCTATGAAAATGAAAGGTTCGAAGCTGGGTTATTTTGCACTTGTTTTGGGATTGACCGGCGCGGCAACAGCTTTGCTCTTCATGTATTTCACGGTAGTTGTTGATTATCCGCTGGTTATTGGCGGGAAGCCTTTCTGGGCGCTGCCGTCATTTATACCTATAACTTTTGAGGTTACTGTGCTGATGGCTGCAGTGGGCACTGTCATTGCCATGATCATTTTCTTTTTCAAATTTCCGAACAATGCGCATCCGCTGCATGATACGGACTATATGAAAAAAGTGTCCTCGGATAAATACGGGATCGCCGTTCTCGCCGAAGATCCCAAGTTCGACGAGAATACCGTAAAAAATGAACTGCAATCACTCGGCGCAAAGGATATCGAACCGATATACCTCGACATTGATGAATTCACGCAGAAACCGGAGCTTTTCGATCCGAAATTCATAGGCTTTCTCGTAATCATCGCGGGTATAACTGCAGGCGCGTCATATTTTTCAATGAACAAGCTGGTATTTTTACCCCCATTTGATTGGATGAATGAGCAGCCCCGTTTCGATGTCCAGAGCGAAACCGATTTCTTCGAAAATAAAGCGACGATGAGAGAGCCGGTGGAAGCTTCGATTTCCCGCGGGAATATGCCGTATCCGTATCCGGACAGTATTGAGCTTGCCGGGCAGTTTATGGTCAATCCGCTGCCGATGACTGAAGAAAATATGGAAGCAGGCAGAGAAAAATATAATACATTTTGCAGTCCCTGCCATGGCAATTTCGGTAAAGGCAACGGCAGGCTGAATGATCAGTTCCCAACACCGCCGAGTATGCACACGGAAAAGCTGAGGAACTGGGAAGACGGAAAACTTTACCATGTGATAACAGTAGGACAGAACGTTATGCCTTCGTATGCAAATTTGATAACACCTGAAGAAAGATGGCAGATAGTGAATTATATCCGCGCCCTTCAAAGAGCATTAAACGCTAATGAGGAGGACCTGAAATGAGCAATACGGCAGATTTCGCAATGGATTACGCACAGAAGCAAATTCCCGGCTTGATTATGAAGCTGGGGCTGGCGCTGTTTGTTGTCGGCGCTTTGCTGTGTGCTCTCGCATTTGGCGTGGATTCGGCAAGGGCTTCCTTCAATTTGATTATATCTTTCATGTTTGTATTCAGTATCGGTGTGGGATCTCTCTTTCTCGTAGCGCTGGAATACCTTGTTGGCGCGGTCTGGAGTGTCCCAATGCGGCGAATAAGCGAATTTCTTGCTATACTTTTATTCGTAACACCTATTCTCGCAGTCCCTGTTCTATTGAATCTGCATGAAGTATTTCACTGGACTCATCCCGAAGCGGTCGCCACAGACGAACTGCTTCAGCACAAAAAGCCATACCTGAATACGAACTTTTTCGTGCTTCGTTATGCTGGAATATTAGTTATAATGGCTCTGTTTTATTTCGCTTTGATAGGCAATTCGAAGAAGCAGGATAAGGACAAAGATCAAAAGCATACCAAAAATAATACAAGATACGGCGCTATATTCATGCCGTTTTTTGCGGTATGCGTAACGGTTCTTGCAATTGATTGGATGATGAGCCTCGAACCGCACTGGTTCTCGACTATTTTCGGCGTATATTACTTCTCTGGGACTGTACTGGCGGCACTGTCGGCTCTGACTCTTATAGTAGTTATTTTATACGAAAATAATTATCTGCCTTGGGCTACACGAGATCATCTCTATAGTCTGGGCGCATTGCTTTTCGCATTTATAAATTTCTGGGCATATATTGCTTTCAGCCAGTATATGCTAATCTGGTACGCCAATCTGCCCGAAGAGACGTTCTGGTTTATGCAGCGCGGGCAGGGCTCGTGGCTGTGGGTATCGCTGGGGCTGATTGTGATCCACTTTGTGATCCCCTACGCAGCGCTGGTATCGCAGTCGTCGAAGTCGAGCCCGAAGATGCTGAAGACAATGTCCATCTGGATACTTTTCGCACACCTGTACGATCTGTACTGGCTTATCATGCCTACGTACTCGCAGAGCAGCGCCATCTTCGGCTGGATAGAAATCGTATTTATATTGATGACTGCGGGGCTGCTGATTTTCATTTTCTCGGCTGCCGCAAGGAATAAGAACCTTATTCCTATTGGCGACCCAAAATTGAAGAGGGGACTGGAGTTCCATTTGTAAACCACCCCTTAATCCCCTCCTTGTGAAGGAGGGGAAAGAGGAAAAGTAGGAAATGGATTTTCCACTCCTTGCTAAGGAGGGGGAATAAAAGGGGGGTAAAAAAGAACTGAAAATTTGATTGAGCCTTATAACTACAATATTTAAGGCGTCTAAAATCAGACTCAATAATTCGTATTAAATTTCGTATTTACGTTTCACAAAACAATTATTTAGTTTAAGTAAACATTGTTTTAATTTCGGACCAGGGCTCATGAATAATAATAAGAAAAAAATAGAAACCGAAATTGACTTTAAAAATGTTATCAAGAATCCGCTGAGATGGTTCGGGCTGATTTATGTGCTGATATTTATAGTAATATTTATAGGCGGCAACTACTGGATCGACAATCTCAGCACTATCGCCAAAAGCAAAGTGCCGCCGATAATAGAAAAGTCCTGGCCTACCGAACTCGAGCAAAAACCCGGTCAAAAGCAGGAAGGCGTTGACGTACAAAAAGTCAGCCAGGCTAACGACGAGATGATTTCCCGCGGAAAAGAACTGTACGATCAGAATTGCGCATCATGTCACGGTGAAACCGGTAAAGGTGACGGTCCCGCAGGCGCTGCGCTGGATCCGCCGCCGCGGAATTTCCTCAATGAAGACGGCTGGGTAAATGGCAGAAGAATCTTCGACATGTATAAGACCATCGAAGAAGGCATTATTGAGAATGGAATGGCAGCCTACGCATATATGCCCGTGAAAGACAAATTTGCAATGATACATTATATAAGGACTTTCGCCGGTCATTATCCCAAACCAACGGAAGATGAACTGGCGCAGCTCGATTTGGAATATAATCTGTCGGAAGGAACAAATATACCGCCGCAGATACCGATTTCACGCGCTATAAATATTCTCGATGAAGAGAATCTCGGCGATAAAGCAAGTACTGAAGTAATGCTGGTCTATATGAAAGAAGATAAAGATGAAAAAGGATATAAATTATTCGACAAATATACTAAAGACAAGTCCCGCAGCCTGATGACTCTGTACAAGACAAACATCTGGCGCGATAATCTGAACAATTTTATTAATATAATTTCTTCGACTATAACTGTGAACGGTTTTAAAACCGAAATCATGAATCTGAAAGATGAAGAATGGAAAACGCTTCAGTCTTATCTTTCGCAATATTTTAAAGATGTTCAAACATAACAAGTGATAATTATGATAGTAAGATTATTATCAATAATGTTGATCTCACTATTCCTGCTGGGTGCTGTTGACGTGCAGGCTCAGGATGAAGAGCAGCAGCAGGATAATTCGACGAATGTCGGCTGGGATCAGAAGCTCGGCGAAACGGTGCCGATGGATCTGGAATTCACCAATTCCGATGGCAAGAATATGAATCTCGAAGAAATAATAGATATGCCGACAATACTGGCACTGGTCTATTATGACTGCCCCGGCATTTGTAATCCGACGATTATGGAAGCAGCTCGTGTTGTGGATGTCGTCGATCTCAAACCGGGCAAGGATTTCCAGGTGCTGACGGTTTCCTTCGATCATACGGAAGGAACTGACTTTGCCAAGAAATGGAAGAAAGAACACATGTCCGGCATGAATAGAGATATCAGCGATGACGACTGGTACTTCATGGTTGGCGACAGCGCAAATGTAAATAAACTCGCCAGTTCAGTCGGTTTCAATTTCAAGCCGGACGGCAAGGGCGATTTTGTCCATCCGAGCGGAATTATGGTGCTCGACCAGAACGGAAGGATAGCGCGCTATCTGCTCGGAACGGAATACCTGAAATTCGATTTGAAAATGTCCGTGATAGAAGCGAGCAAGGGCAGATCAATTCCCACTCAGAGCAAGGTATTGCAGTTCTGCTTCGCTTACGATCCCGAAGGACAGAGCTATGTCTTTAATTTTACGAAAGTTTTCGGAACTTTGATATTTGCAGCGCTTGCTGTATTCTTCCTCGTGTTAGTCCTTAAAGGAAAAGGTAAAAAAAGAAGAAATGAGAGGCAATCGGCATGACATCCGAAGCAATAGCACATGAACATCCCGACTATTTAAATTATAAAGGCAAATACAAGGGATTCTTCGGCTGGATATTTTCAACCGACCATAAACGCATAGGAATACTGTATCTTATATCGATTTTAATTTTCTTTATAGCCGGCGTATCACTTGGATTCCTGATGAGACTGGAAATGCTCTCGCAGGGCAAGACCATCGTCGATGCGCAGACATATAACGCCTTCTTCACGCTGCACGGGATAATAATGGTATTTCTCGTTATTATTCCGAGCATACCGGCGGCATTCGGCAACTTCTTCCTTCCGCTGCAATTAGGCGCGAGGGATGTTGCCTTCCCGCGGTTGAATCTGCTGTCGTGGTGGTTTTATGTTGTGGGCGCGATATTCGTATTGTTGTCGCTGCTGCTTTCCGGGGCGCCGATTGATACAGGCTGGACGTTCTACATTCCTTACAGTATTTCGACGCATACAAAAGTTATCCTGCCGCTGGTGGCGGCATTTGTTCTCGGCTTTTCATCAATTTTGACAGGTATAAACTTTATCACTACCGTTCACAGACTTAGAGCGCCGGGAATGGACTTTTTCAAGATGCCGCTGTTCGTCTGGGCATTATACGCAACGGCATGGATACAGGTGCTGGCGACGCCGGTCATCGGTATAACTATTATAATGGTAATCATCGAAAAAACTTTCAGCATAGGATTGTTCAATCCGGCTTACGGCGGGGATCCGCTGTTATTTCAGCATTTATTCTGGATATATTCGCACCCGGCGGTATATATAATGATATTGCCGGCGATGGGTGTAGTCTCTGAGATTATACCGACATTCGCCAAGAGAACTATCTTTGGTTACAAGGCAATAGCCTTCTCGAGTCTGGCGATAGCTTTCGTCGGCTATCTGGTATGGGGACACCACATGTTCACAAGCGGTATTAGCGATACCTCGCGCTGGATATTCTCGCTGCTGACATTCCTGGTGGCTATTCCCAGCGGGGTGAAAGTGTTCAACTGGGTTGCGACCATGTATAAGGGGTCTATCACGCCCGGGGTGCCGCTGCTATTTGTAATGCTATTTATATTCCTGTTCTCGATAGGCGGCTTGACAGGGCTTGTTCTTGGTTCACTGTCAACGGACGTGCACCTTCATGATACGTACTTTGTTCCCGGACACTTCCATTATGTGATGTTCGGCGGCACGATGATGATATTCTTCGCGGCAATCCATTACTGGTTCCCGAAGATGTTCGGCAAGATGTATAATGAAAAAGCCTCGAAATGGTCTATTGGTATTATGTTCGTAGGCTTTAACATGCTTTATTTCCCGATGTACATTCTCGGTTATATGGGAATGCCCAGAAGATATTACGACTATCTTCCGGAATTCGCCGACCTGCACATTGCAGCGACTGTCGGCTCGTGGGTGTTGATAGCCGGTATGATTGTCATGGCAGCGAACCTGTTTATCTCTCTCGCAAAAGGCAAGAAAGCAGAGAGAAATCCATGGGGCGGCATAACGCTCGAATGGAAAGTACCTTCGCCGCCGCCGCATGAGAATTTCGAGAAAATACCCGTGGTAACTCACGGCGCTTATGATTACGAATATTACGAAGAAGAGGAGGAAAAAGTTGAGTCAGGACATTCCATCTGAAGCAACTGCAATGCCTGAGGAACAGGCGCCCGAAACTCACGAAGAGAGCCACGAAGAGCATCGCGATGATATAGGCTCTAAAATGGGAATGTGGCTGTTCCTTTTTACTGAAGTACTGCTTTTCGGCGGGCTTTTCATTGCTTATATGATTTACAGGATACAGTTCACCGAGCATTTCCACATTGCTGCGAAAGAGCTGGATATTGGCATCGGCACGATCAATACGATGGTGCTGTTGACCAGCAGTTTGACAATGGCTCTGTCGATTGCTGCATTGCAAAGAAACAAACGCTGGCTAAGCCTGACTTTTCTGTTCACTACTATAGCTTTTGCCCTTCTCTTTATGGTAAATAAATTCTTTGAATGGTCGGCGAAGTTCCATCATGGAATTTACCCCGGCTCGGAAGAACTCGCCAACAAACCGAACGGCGAGATCATCTTTTACGGCTTGTATTATTCGATGACGGGACTTCACGCGCTTCACGTTATTGTGGGCGTTGTCCTGCTGACCTTTATGGTAGTCTTTGTTCTAAGAAGGTCTGTCAATCAGGAAAATTATATAAAACTGGAAAATTCGGGATTATACTGGCACCTTGTCGATTTGATCTGGATTTTCCTATTCCCATTGTTTTATTTGTTACATTAAGGGCGGAACATGGCAGAATACGATAAATCGCATGCTCATTTGATCGGATACGGAACTTATGTTCTGGTATGGCTGACGCTGCTGGCGCTGACGATTCTAACTGTCGCCGTGGCGGGCATCGACATTGGCGAATATACTTTGTTCGTGGCGATGTTGATAGCGTCGATCAAATCGAGCCTCGTGATAAACATTTTTATGCATATTAAATTCGACGAGCCGATCTTCAAGGTTTTTCTGGCTTTGACGGGAATGGTACTTGTAGTTGTATTTGCGTTAATGGCATTTGACATATTATACAGATAGGGATTCATTGATGAGCTGGTTAATATTTTTACAAGGGGCTTCAACTTATGCTGAGAACGTCGATTCCACGATGCTTTTCATTGTAGTCATTTCTGTGATATTGCTTCTCGGCATAACTGCAGCGATGATATATTTTGTAATAAGATATAATAAGAAAAGACATCCCAAAGCAAAGCAGATCCACGGCAACATCTGGCTTGAGATATTCTGGATTGGTGTGCCGACCATACTTGTGCTTTTCATGTTCTGGTATGGTTTCGAAGGCTTTTACACGCTGAGAACAAAAGCGGAGAGTTCCATGACTGTAGATGTCACCGGCGCTCAGTGGGAATGGCGCTTCGATTATGAAAATGGCAAGAAAACCGACACGCTCTACATTCCGGTAGATAAGACTACGAGACTGGAAATGAAGTCCGTTGATGTGAATCATAGTTTTTATATTCCGGCTTTTCGGCTTAAGGAAGATGTTCTACCCGGACGTACGACTTATATGATACTCGAGCCCCGGAAAACAGGCGCTTATGATATTGCCTGCGCTGAATACTGCGGTGTGGATCACTCATTTATGTACACAAATCTTGTGGTGCTGCCGCAGGATGACTTCAATGACTGGTACGGTGGGAAAAAAGGCGCCGATAAAATGGCTGCCGCAGAGAAAACACCTGCCGAGCTTGCCGGCATGGACATGAGCATACTCAAGGAAAAAGCGTGTATGACCTGCCACAGCCTTGATGGCTCGAAAATGGTGGGACCATCCTTCAAGACTCTGGAAAAAGGGGAAGTTACGGTATTGGTTGACGGCGAAGAAAAGACAATCAAAATTGACGAAGACTATCTTAGAAAATCGATAAAAGAGCCTAATGCTCATATAGTCAAGGGCTTTAAGAAAAATACTATGCCTGTACCGCCGAAAATGACGGAAGAGGAATTCGAGAAAATTGTTGAAATACTTAAGGCTTATATTCCAAAAGAAGACGATAAATCATAGAGAGTGAAAAAAGCTTTATACATATTGTTAGAACTCGGAAAGGTAAGGATAACCTTCTTCGTGACTATTTCCGCGTCGGCAGGTTATATTCTTGCGACCGGCGAACTGAGCGCGGCGATGATTCTGCCGGTGTTAGGCGTATTCTTTCTTTCATGGGGATCGGCGGCGTTGAATCAGTACCAGGAACGCCAGCCTGATTCAATCATGAGCAGAACAATGAACCGCCCGCTGCCGAAACACTATATCTCGCCGGAAACGGGATTGACTTTGGCGGTGAGTTCGGCGGCGATCGGCGCTTTCATGCTGATTTTAATGGCAAATATGACGGCATTCCTGCTGGGCTTATTGGCTCTGTTCTGGTACAATGCCGTTTATACGCCGCTGAAGAAAGTAACGGCGCTTGCTGTATTCCCCGGGGCTTTGATCGGCGCTATACCGCCTGCTATCGGCTGGGTCAGCGGCGGCGGAAGTATAGCTGCGCCGCAGGTTTTGGCGCTCTCATTGTTCTTTTTCATCTGGCAGATTCCGCATTTCTGGCTGCTGGTCCTGATTTATGAAGATGACTACCGCCAGGCGGATTTCCCGGTGCTGACGGATATTTTTGACCGCTGGCAGTTGACCCGGCTCACTTATATCTGGATTATCGCTCTAGCAGTAAGTTGTTTGCTTATTCCGCTGTTTGGCAGGGATAGCAGCATATTTATCGATCTGCTGCTGATTGCCTCAGGCGTTGTGTTGATCTGGCGATCCAGACATTTACTCAGGCAGTATTACAATATCAAGACATTCAAACTGGCATTCATGCAGGTAAATCTGTATGTCCTGACAGTCATATTATTTCTCTCGGCGGGGAAACTAATTTTTTAATTTAATGAATATAAATTGATAAACCTGGATTATTCATTAAATAAGTCCATATTTTGCAGTCACTTTTAACAGCAAACTTTAGATTGCTGTTAGTTCGTTGTTTTTAAAACCTGTTGCAAAGCGCTAAAGCACTTTGTTGCTAAAGTTTACAACATTATTTAAATTTCAAATGAATTATTTGGGATAAAGAGCTATGGAATTTTTAGACAAGCTGGTGCTTCCTCAATCTGGGGATAGCCTACAAAACCTTGAATTTCTGTTAATGCTGGGAAATATCATATTTTTGATATATTCCGGCGTTTTATTCGGAAGTTCTTTATTATCAGTGATTTTCAACTATCTCGGCAAAGCAAAAAAATCGGAACAATATCTTGTATTCGCTAAGGATCTTATTGATCTTATTACAAGTAATAAAATGTTTGCTTTCGGGCTGGGTATAATTCCATTTACAAGCGTAACTCTACTATATACACAGCTTTTACATGCAACGGGAACGCCGATAATAGCTTATTTAATAATATCTTTTGTTTTATTTCTAATATCTTTAATACTGATATATTCTTACAAACATTCGCTTCATCTAAGCAAAATTTTCGACTACACAGGCAAATCCATTCAGGAAAAAGAAGAAAGCGACGACTGGGAAGATTTCGAAGATTATTCCGCGGCCGTTAGAAAACTAAACGCAAGAACGGCTGTCTGGGCGGTTTTGTTTTTATTTGCGTCGATATGGATGTTTATCGGCTCAAATGTTTTGGCAGTTGAAAATCCGCCATGGGAAGATGTGGCATTCTTCAATGATCTGATCTTCTCATTTAAAACAGTCATAAAATTTGCGCATTTCGTGACGGCTTCACTGGCGATAACCGGCGCAGCCTTCGTTGTAAAAGTCTTTCTTTGGGATAAATTTACATATCATCCCGGCGAAGAATACGCCAATTTCGCAAAGAAGTTCAATTTCTCTATCGCCTTGATTTTCACAGTGATACAGCCTGTATTCCTGGTATTAAATCTGATTATTACGCCGAAGCAGGCATTATCAGGATTCATGTTCGGAATATCGTTGATAATTCTCTTCCTGGTATTCCTTGCAATTCATTACCTGTTGTCAATGCTAAAGGAAAACAAGATAAAATTCGCTGCGCCGGTATTTTACATACTGCTTATAATGTTTTCATTCATAATTGTCAAAGAACAGATAGCATTTTCCGAGACAAATGAGAAACAGGTATTGCTGCTGGCACAGGATTACCAGGAATATGAGGAAAAGCTATTAGCTGAAGCAGGCGCAGTTACCGAAGAAATCAACGGCGAAGAGATATATAACACGAAATGCATGGCTTGCCATCAATTTGATACTAAGAAAGTAGGACCGCCCCATAAGGAAGTGCTGCCGAAGTATATGGGCAATAAGAAAGAGCTGGTGAAGTTCATTCTAAATCCGGTAAAGGTCAATCCAGCCTATCCGGCGATGCCCAGCCAGAACTTAAAGCCTAAGGAAGCGGAAGCAGTTGCGGAATACATGATACAACATTTTGGACCTAAACTCGAAGGGCAGCAACAAACTGAACAACAGAGTGAACAACAAGAAAAGCAGGAACAACCAACTCAAAAACAATAAATTCAAAAGCCTCTTATACAGGGGCTTTTTTTACATTTAGCTTATTCTAATAATAATATTAGCACATTGTTTTAGATTGATCTTTGGAAAATTGTTATATTCTTGTAATTTAGAGATTACTTAGTTTCGCTCGTAATGACATAACTCGGGGGAAAGAAATCAAAAAATATCACAAGTCACATACAGGAGATCAAAGCCATGGCAGATGCAGAGATTCTTGCCAGAATACAGTTTGCGGTAACAGCGGGATTCCATTTTATCTACCCGCCGCTCAGTATAGGGCTGGGAGTAATTTTAGTTATGATGGAAGGCACCTATTTAAAAACCGGTAAGAAGATCTATGAGGATATGACCAGATTCTGGGTGAAAGTTTTTGCCCTGATATTCGCGATGGGGGTAGCCACCGGCATTGTGCTCGAGTTTCAGTTCGGCACTAACTGGGCGAGCTATTCCCGTTATGTAGGCGATATTTTCGGCAGCCCGCTCGCAGCGGAGGGAATATTCGCTTTTTTCCTTGAATCGGGCTTCCTTGCTATACTTGTATTCGGATGGGATAAAGTATCGCCAAAGGTACACTTCCTATCGACAATACTCGTTTCGCTGGGTTCGATGTTCAGCGCTGTCTGGATACTCGTAGCCAATTCATGGATGCAGACACCCGGCGAATTAGGTGAGACATTCCATATCGTCGGCGAGGGCGCAAGCCAGCGCGCCGAAATTCTCGATTTCTGGGGCGTTGTGTTCAATCCATCGACTGTGGAACGGCTGCTGCATACACTTTCAGGTTCGTGGTTGGCGGGTGCTTTTCTGGTTCTCAGTGTCAGCGCATATTATCTGCTGAAGAAAAAGCATCTTGACTTTTCTATCAAATCAATAAAAATGGCTTTGGTTCTGGCGATATTTGCTTCGCTGTTTCAGTTATTTACCGGTCACTTGAGCGCCGACGGCGCAGCCGATAATCAGCCGACCAAACTCGCGGCTTTCGAAGGACATTACGAAACAGGCGTTGCGGATATGTATCTAATCGGCTGGGTCGATGACAAAAATGAAGAGGTCCACGGTATAAAGCTGCCGGGCTTCCTGTCATTCCTGGTGCACTGGGATTTCACGAAGCCGGTGACAGGTCTTGATCAATACCCAAGGGAGGACCGTCCGCCCGTTCAAATTGTCTTTCAGACATATCACTTAATGATAGCTATAGGTATGACATTGATATTAATTACATTAATCGGAGCTTATTTATGGGCAAAAAATAAACTGGGCGATGTGCGATGGTATCAGTGGATACTCGTCTTCTCGGTGCTGCTGCCGCAGATAGCCAACCAGGTTGGCTGGATAACCGCTGAAGTCGGCAGGCAGCCATGGATCGTTTACGGCTTGCTTCGAACGTCAGAAGGTCTGTCAAAAGCCGTGTCGGCGGGTCAGGTCTGGTTCTCGCTAATACTTTTCACGGCGATTTACACGCTGCTGTTTATATTATTCATCTTCCTGCTGGACAGGAAGATCAAGCACGGACCGGAGTATTCCGAAGTCGAGACCTATTCCGAGCAAAAGACAATAATGGGACAAAATTAATGAATAAAAATTATGTAAATAAATTTAACCGGAGTTTCCCATGGACTTAAACATAGCATGGTTCATTCTGATAGGAGTTTTACTTGCTGGCTATGCCGTGCTCGACGGATTCGACCTCGGCGTCGGCGCGCTGCACTTATTTGTCAAAGGCGACCAGGAACGCAGGATAATGATAAATTCAATAGGTCCCGTCTGGGACGGCAACGAGGTCTGGCTCATCACAGGCGGCGGTGCTCTATTCGCAGCTTTTCCGCATGTGTACGCGACTGTCTTCTCGGGCTTCTACACGGCGTTCATGTTACTGCTGGCGGTGATCATCTTCCGCGCCGTCGCGATCGAATTTCGCAGCAAGCGCGAAAGTCCCCGCTGGCGGCAGTCATGGGACGCGGCTTTCAGTGTGTCGAGCGTAGTCATAGCTTTGCTCATGGGCGTAGCGCTGGGGAATATCATCCGCGGGGTGCCCATCGGAGCTGACAAGGAAGCGGATATAACGCTGCTTGGACTGCTGAATCCTTATGCAATCCTCGTAGGCATAACCACTGTTGCTCTTTTCACAATGCATGGTGCAATCTATGTGGTCATGAAGACCGAAGGAGAATTGCAAGACAAGCTGAGCGGATGGGTGAACAATACTATAATCCTGTTCGTGATCTGCTACGTGACAACGACAATGGCGACACTGATCTACATGCCGCACATGCTCGAGCATTTCAGGGATAATCCGGCATTTTTCGTGGTCGCCCTGCTGAACATGCTGGCAGTAGCGAATATCCCCCGCGAGATACACCACGGCAGGAATTTCATGGCGTTCCTCTCATCATGCTTCAGCATTATTTTCTTGCTTGCCCTGTTCGCGGTAGGAATATTCCCGAACATAGTATATTCCAATCCGAATCCGGAATACAGCCTGACGATATATAACGCTTCGTCATCCTTTAGAACACTTAAAACTATGATAATCATGGCAGCTATCGGCATGCCGTTCGTATTGGCTTACACGATAAGCATTTACTGGATATTCAGGGGCAAGGTGAAGATGGATTCGATGAGTTATTAAATCTCGGTATTGAACTCGTACATTAACAATAAGAGTGTTAGCTTATCTAACATTATTATTTATGGATAGAGGTTAACGGTAAACGGTTAACGGCTAACGGTGTAAGAGATAAATATAAGTTTAACGCTGCGGATTTAGATTTATATTATTTCTTAATTGATTTGCAGCATTTATGATTCTGTACTAATATTCAGATAGTCACAATCAATATATTAGAAAACCACGCAACAGCAAGCTTTAGTTTGCTGCTAATCAGATTTTCTCGAAGTCATTGCAAAGCGCTAAAGCACTTTGTTGCAGTCAGGAGATGATATTATTCCGTCTCTGTTAGTTGCCATAACTTACAGAGACGGAAATTTAGCTTTTTATCCTTCCGTAAAATACTTCAAACAATCCATGATTTATGAACAGGTGGTATTTACCCGCTTGACGATCCTTTAAAAAACCCATATTTACGAGCGTATTGAGGTGCCTACTGGCAGTGGTATAGTGAATGTCCAGATTTCTTGATAATTCCGAAGCTGTTATTATTGGATATGTAAATAGCTGATCCACGAGTTCGATCGAAAAGATCTTCCTATTCTCTATTCTCAACTTTTCCTTAAATTCATTGTAATAGCTCATTATATTAAAAAATGTCTGCTTAGTTTCCTGTGCCTGAATGATAAATCCATTCAGCATAAATGTTATAAATTCATTCCATCCCCCTTCTATACTGACTTTTCTGAGAAGTTCATAATATTTGGGGCGGTTTTTATTGATATAATCGCTGATATATAGAATAGGCAACCCCAATATATTATCCTGTACGAGAGTCAGCACCATAAGTATTCTGCCGGCACGCCCATTACCATCGCCGAAGGGATGTACAGCCTCAAATTGATAATGAGCGATAATTGTTTTCAGTAAGGGATGTATGTTTTTTTCCGTATTGACATATTTTTCCCAATTGGAAATTAAAGCTGGGATCCTATTAGCTTCCGGCGGTGTATAAAGAACTTCGCCTGTCTTGCTGTTTACAATTTTGTTTTGAGTTTTTCTGTAACCGGTTTCAACATCAGGAAGAAGCTTCTGATGTATCCCCAGGACCATTCGAGATGAAATCGGCAGACTTTTCAAATTGTCAAATCCCCAGTAAATTGCATCCCTATAGCGCAGAACTTCTTTATCCGGCTGTCGCCTTTCCGGCTCAGGAAACAACTGATTTTGCAGGACTTCTTCAAATGTCGTATTAATATTTTCAATTCTCGAACTTTCCAGTGATTCTTTTATTACTGCTGGTGACAGCAGCAACATAGGATTTGGCAAAGCTGACAAGCTGCCGTTCAATTCACCAATTTCTTTAGAAGCCGAAATAAGCAGGTTCGTGAAATCGCCGTCTTTAATTTCAACTTCCGGTGGAAGCTCAGGCAAATTAAATGGTATTTCGGGATTATATTTCATTTTATACTAAAATTTGTTAATGATATATCACAAAAATTACGAAATTGCGATATATCATCCAAGATATATCACAAAAATCGAATAATTGTGATATATCAACTTTGATATATAGTAAAAAATGATATATGACTTAAGCAGCCCCCTTCCATTTTCTTTTGCATTATTGAAAAAAATGACTTATTTTTAATTTTTATTAATGAAAAGCAATATTAATGATATAGCTAAATTAAAAATATCTGTATTATGAGATATCTTTTCATAAAATGATTAAAGTAAAGTTAAAGGTGGCACGTATTTTTACTGTACACAGGAAGATTACTTTTTCACTATATTAATCGGGTGCAATCATGAAAAAATTTTACATATTAATATTCATAGCAATTTCAGTCATTTTCAATGATTTGATTTCTGCGCCTGTCGGGATCGAAACGATTGAAAAGGCAGCGCTAAATGTATATGTCGAGAATAACAATTTCACAAAAGCACCTGATGATGTGATTGCGGAAATTATTCCCGTCAAAAAAGAATCCATCGAACTTTATTATATTGTGAATTATAAAGCTGACGCCGGCTTCGCTATTTTTGCAGCGGATGACCGGTCAGTCCCTCTGTTATGCTTTTCTTTTGAACATAATTTTGATGAAAAATTTGAAAATCCGGCTTTTTACGACTGGGCAGATAATTATAAATCGCAACTCATTGAAATAATTGAAAATGATTACCCGCAAACCACTGAGATAAAAGAAAGATGGCTATCTATCCTTGAATCCCCCGCAAGCAAGGATAGATTAATGGATCATGTCGATCCTCTGCTTTCGATTAGTTGGAATCAAGGTTGTTATTATAACAAACAGTGTCCTGAGGACGGCGGCGGACCTTGTGGGCATGTTCTTGTCGGCTGCGGCGCTGTTGCAATGGCACAGGTAATGAAATACTATAACCACCCCACTACCGGCGAAGGCTCCAATTCCTATGACCATTCCGATTACGGCACTTTATCAGCAAATTTCGGAGAAACCACTTACGAATGGAGTAAAATGCCGATCAGACTGACCGCGAATAATTCCCAGTACCATGATTATGTGGCGAAGCTGCTATATCATTGCGGCGTGGCGGTTTATATGGATTACGGAACGAGCGGTTCTTCAACGTATTTCAGCCTTGTAAAAAGGGCAATGATCAAGCATTTTAAATATCCGTCAAATCTGGAATTCCTGAATAAGAGTGACTACAGCGAAGATGAATGGGAGCAAATACTTCGTGATGAATTAGATGACAGCAGACCATTGCTTTATAGAGGAGCCGACCCGGACTATGGAGGGCATCTCTTCAATTGCGACGGATATAAAAATGACGACTATTTCCATTTTAACTGGGGCTGGGGCGGTTACTATGACGGCTATTATTATGTTAGCAGTTTGAATCCGGGCTCCTATGATTTCACAGAGCATCAGTCTATTGTCAGATATATCGATCCAGACGGTCCGTCGATAAGATTAAAAGATTTCACCGGTGGGAATTACTGTGTTGCCGGTTCGATATCCATTGAATTTACGGTTGACTATCCTTTTTCATCAGGAAATGTTTTTACCCTGCAGTTGTCAGATAAGGATGGTTCTTTCCTCGATTCCGATGACATCACTGATCTCGGAACGCTGAACGGACAAAACTCGGGAACTATCCATGGCTCTATCCCAGGCGATATCGAGGAATCGGAAAATTACAGAATAAGGATTATCGCCTCGGATCCCGAGCAGATTAGTGTTACTAATAATTCAACATTGACTATTAGCAATCCTGATGTTTCTCACAGCCAGATCCCGGATGTTTGCGGAGATAAAACTGACTATGAATTGGAAGGCGGAACACCATCCGACGGTTATTATACCGGAGATCACGTCCATGATATAAAATACTTCAATGCACAGGAAGCCGGACCGGGTAATCATTCTGTTTACTATGTTTACCAGGATGAATACGGCTGCCGGGATTCCGTGCAACTCATCATTAAAGTTAATCCATTGCCTAATGTCACTATGGATGAGCCCGCTATATACTGCATAAATGACAAATCGGCTGATCTTGATATTGGAAATCCATCCGGCGGCTATTATACCGGAGATGGTATAGTCAATCCTGATGGTGAATTCGATCCCGGCGAAGCTGGTGTCGGCGAGCATGTAATAACCTATACTTATGAAGATGACAATGGATGCATTAATTCAGCGGAAACGACTATAACTGTCAAGGCATTGCCAGAAGTTACCACAAAAAAACCGGATATATTCTGTATTGATGATTATCCGGTCGATTTAAAAATAGGCGAGCCGTCCGGAGGCGTTTATTCCGGCGAGGGGATAATTAATCCTGACGGAAGATTTGACCCGTCCGAAGCCGGCGAAGGCAAACATGCGATTACTTATTCCTACCAGGATGAATTTGGCTGCGAAAACTCGGCTGAAACGACTATTACCGTCAAGCCACTGCCTGAGGTGACAATGAAAGAGGTTGAGCCTTTGTGTATTGATGCCGAACCTGTTGACTTAGATGGGAAGCCGGAAGGCGGGACATATTCCGGCGGCAGGGTTAATCAGGAAGGCATGTTCGATCCGTCAGTTAGCGGGGCAGGCAGCCACATAGTGGAATATACTTACCAGGATGAGGACGGCTGCAGTAATACCGCTGAACAGACTATAGTCGTGAATCCCCTGCCGGAGATCATTATTGAATATGATGAATTTGTCTGTATAAATAAAGGGCTTGTCGAGATTATTGCTGATCCGGCAGGCGGCTCTTTCGACGGGAATGGAATTGTTGAGGACAATTATTTCGATCCCGCAATTGCCGGTGTTGGTGAGCATACGCTCGAATATACCTACACCGATGCCAATGGCTGCACTAATTCAAAGGAAATAACTATAACTGCAGCGCCGATGCCTGAAGTCAGTCTTGAAAGCGCCGGACCTTTCTGCCGTTATGATGAGCCGGTACAGTTAAATGCAGAACCCAACGGAGGAATTTTCGAAGGTTCGGAAGTAACTTCTGACGGAGAATTTGATCCCAAAAATGCCGGAACAGGGACGCATGAGGCAGCTTACATTTATCAGGCTGAGAATGGCTGTTCGGATACGGCGGAAATTGATATAGTCGTAAATCCTATGCCGGAAGAACCGAATATCAAAGTTGAAAATTATTCAATTGTTTGCAGTAATGGTAATTATGCGGAATATCAGTGGTATCTTGATGATGAACTGCTGGAAAATGAAACAGGTGAAAAGATTATTCCACTGGAATCGGGCAATTACAAGCTCGAAGTTAGCAATAAATTCGAATGCAGGGCAATTTCCGAAGAGCTATTCTTTGAATACACTGATGTACACGAACAATTTGGAACTGACGCTAAAATTGAGATTGTGCCTAATCCGGCGGGAACTAAGGCTTATGTGAAATTAACCGCAGGGAAAACTCAAAGAGCCAGTCTATATTTCACCGATTTGCTTGGAAATAAAGAGATTATGCTCGAAAATATTAAATTAAATGAAGGCATCAACACCTACCCACTGTCGATAGAGCATTTGAATAGCGGGGTGTACGTTGTCAGCATTGTAATTGACGGGGAATTGCTGAGAGTAAAGTTTATTAAAACGGATTGAGAATTAAAGGCAGATCAAGTCTCCACTTATCAGGGAAATCGTGTAACTCTTTGACTCAGAGCAATGTGACATAACATTAAACATTTGTTTTTGACTTGAGGAACAGAAACAAAACATTAATAAAAATCGCTAATAAAATTATGACAATAAAACAAGCGCAGCAAAAGATAGACGACTGGATAAATTCCACCGGCATACGCTACTACAATGAACTGACTAACATGGCTGTCCTCACCGAGGAAGTCGGCGAAGTTGCACGCATCATCGCCCGCAATTACGGCGAGCAGTCCTTCAAACCGGAAGATGAGGACAAAAACCTCGCCGACGAACTGGCGGACGTCATGTTCGTCGTGATGTGTCTTGCAAATCAGACGGGTGTGGACCTTACCGAAGCGCTGGAAAATAATCTTAAGAAAAAGACTACCCGCGACAAAGATCGTCACCGAAATAATAAGAAGCTGAAGTAAAACTTTCCTTACTTCACAACCACCATCCTCTTCGAAACCACATCCCACGGCGTCCTCACAACCACCTGGTAAGCGCCGCTGTGGTAATCCTGCAGAGGTATGCTGAACTTTTTGCTCTTATTATGATACCACCTTCTTTCCTCAACCAGCATCCCCTGGTAATTATAAATGAGCAAGGTATAATGACCCGGGTCATCGCTGTCGATAGTTATGTCTATGTTGTCTTCGGCGGGGTTGGGGAAGATGTATAAATTGATGTTGTTGTCGGAATATACATCCTGGACGCCTACGGGTTTAATAGTCACTTCAATAGTGGCTGAATCTTTACAGTCAGCATACTTATGCGTGTGTACGGCTTTAACTTTGTGGGTGCCAATATCTTCCCAGACTAATCCTATTTTATTATATGATTCAATTTGTGAGAATATGGCGGTTTTGGCATACCAATCAACTTTAATATTCGTATCTGCATTGGTTTGGTAACTCTTTAAGGAATATTTTGTTGAAATGGTATCGCCCTTAATTTCAGGCTTTGGAAAATAGTAAATCCGTATATTTTGAGTAACGGAATCGCGGACTCTGGTATCATTGTTTATGTGTACTAACTCAATAGTCCCATCACCTGGATCACCCCAATGGATATCGACTATACTTGCTGTACTGTCACTCAGAAGCTCGCCACCGGTTACACGCCAAATCTTTTCGTAGAAATGCAGGTTGTTGGATTTATAGGTATTTGATTTATTGTTGCATACACCGGAATCACCTAGTACTTTCGGTGGCACTTCGGGATTTTCGGACATTTTTAAAACAAAGCAATCTCTATCACCATTGTATCCATATAATTGATCTTTAGTTGGAAAATTAGATGAGAAAGATGTGCCTGTTAAATAAGCGTTGTATTTATCATCGATCGCTATTGATGTTCCTACATCCTC
This sequence comes from uncultured Hyphomicrobiales bacterium, assembly GCA_964645005.1. GTDB lineage: Bacteria > Bacteroidota > Ignavibacteria > Kapaibacteriales > UBA2268 > CAZXYS01. The sequence continues at coordinate 26,948 of CAZXYS010000031.1, forward strand.
GTCATTACCGCCTAGATAAGTTGAATACAATATTTTATCACCAGTACTGTTAAGCTTTAGAATATAAGCATCAAATGTACCATTATGATCTTGATACTGTTTTAATAATGGAAAATCCGGTGAACTGGTTGTACCTGCAATATATACATTCCCAAACTTATCTAATATTATTGAGTTACCGTAATCCCATCTTTTACCACCAATAAAAGTAGAATAAATCAAACTATCTCCATTTGTATTTATTTTTGTAACAAATATATCATAATATCCCTGATGTTTTTGTATTTTGTTTTTAACGGGGAAGTCTTTTGACGCTGTTCTTCCAGTTATATACAAATTCCCATATTTATCTAAAGCAATAGATTTATTATAGTCTTGCCTATTACCTCCTAAATAAGTTAAAAAAATAAGTTCATCTCCTAGTTGATTAATTTTAGCAACAAAAAGATCACAATGCCCGCCACCAAAATTTTCCTGAATTGGGTTCTTTGTTGGGAAATTCCATGAATAAGTTTCACCTGTAATGTAAGCATTTCCTGAATCATCAACGGCTATAGATTTCCCAATAGTCTCCCTATCTGCTCCTATTAAAGTAGAATAGACAAAAGCATCAAATTCGGAATTAAATTTAGTTATAAAAATACACTTATCATCTTCGAATTCTTGAAAGCTATTTTTTAATGGAAAATCCTGAGAATCAGTAAAACCTGTAATATATACATTTTCTTCATTGTCTAAAGCTATGTCATTGGCTTCTTCATCTGCTTCACCACCAAGACATGTTGAAAATATTAAATTATCACCGGCTGAATTTAACTTTAATAAAAATACGTCCGAATGTCCTTGATATTCCTGATATTGATTTTTTAATGGGAAATTTTTTGAAGTTGTATATCCAGTAATATATATATTGTTTTTGCTATCTAACTTAATTGAACGCCCTACCTCACTGTTTTTTTCTCCAATAAAGGTTGAAAAGACAATATCTTTAGTTTTACTATTTATTTTCGTTACTATAATATCCCAGGTACTGTCACCATGATATTCTTGATAATTGTCTTTGGTAGGAAAATCCGGTGAATTAGTCCAGCCAGTAATATAAATATTTTCGTCATTATCAATAGTTAAAGAATTTGCCCCGTCATCTCCACTCCCCCCCAAATACGTCGAATACACCAGCGGGTCGATAATCAGCTCTTCATTCTCATTATACTTGTCTACATTAAATCTAACGTCATTATCACTTATCTTACTAAATCCGCACTCTATCATATTTTCCGCCGCACCGCTCCTCTGATAGGCGTATATGCTTTTTATTTCGATAGGTCGCAGTCCGGTATTAATCATAAGACTGCCATTTTCATCAACTTGCAGCTTGTCATGCCCGCTGAAACTCATATTGATTTTGGCGGGATCGGCGCCGGGCTCTATATCCAGATCATAGCGGACGGCGCCCTCATCAAAGTAATACCTGACATCAACGCCTTCATATATCTCGTCAAGCTCGACTTCATCGAACAGCCCGACATTCCTCGCCCATTTACTCGAATCATTCCCTATGAAATAGTTATAGTAAGTTTTTCGCTTACCTTTTGAAATATTCTTGCTGAATTCCTGCGCGCCATCAAAATTCATCGTCACCACCCGACCGGAAATAGTCACACTGTCCCGCTCAAACGGGTCATCAAACCCCATCAATTCATCCCTATTCTTCTTCTCATGCCTCTCTATTTCAAAAACATCGTAAACCACGCCGGTCTCAGTTATCCAGATGTTCATACCCCTAACTTTTGCAAGGTACAGCGTCTGGCTGTCCCACTGCCCCTTGTTCTCGATGAAGAAATGATTATTAGTGTTTTTAAGCAGGTTCTCAGCTTTGGGTGATTGCGCTGAAAGGCTTGAAAATGAAAGAGTTATTATGATAGCGATTGAGATAATAGTACTCTTATAAAACATAATGAAATCTCCTTTTTTAGCGTTAATAGTTTTCCGCAATATATTGATTTATATGTAAATAGTAAAAGTGATTTATTATTTTCATATCATATCTGAAGCGGGATACTAATTATATATTATTTTAGTATCTACTTTTTTGATGAATTCTCCATTTGCATTAAATATATAACCCACATTAAAGACATCATATTCTTTTACATGCGTTTGACGAACTGCTACGTTAATAATTCCAATATAATTATTTTCAATCACGATTGTTGGATGTAAAAACAAAAAATTTAATTCTCTATCGTATTTATGGAATTCTATAATTGAACAATTAGTCCCATTGAATATAATATAATAAATCTCTGGTGCAGAAATACTTTGGTGGTTAAAAACTAAAATGCTATCTTTTATAGAATATTCATATGAATTATAATTACAAATTGATATAAGTTTATTTTCAAAAAACAATCTTGAATAATGTTTTGAAGAATCTTTATTCTTTTTAATTAATTTTGTAAACAAACCAGTATAAACAACATCAAAACCTTCGATCAATTCCAAATCATATTCTCTAAATTCTTTTCCATCAAATTCTATAAAATCAAAATTTCTTATAATAGTATCATTCTTCTGATTATCAATTATTATAGAATTTTCTTTTTTTTTCTGAAAATAACATTTTTCATCAATTGTTTTACCCTTTCTTTGATATCCTATTATATTATATAATTGCTTGTTATTGAATATGTCATAAACAGTATAAATGTGATTTATATTTCCTTCGATGTTCTTAGGACCTATTATTAAGAAATATTTAAACCATATAAGATCTACAATTTTTTTTAATGAGTCAATTACAATTTTATTAATTTCATTACCATGAAAATCAAATACTGTTATTTGAAGATTCCTTTTTTTCTCATTAAGGTTAATAAGTTTTCTAGTAAAATAGTAATTATTATTAAAGTTATAAAATCTATCGGGATAGATATTTATAGTATCTAAAATTTTGCTGTTTTTTGTTAGTGATATAATATTGGAATTGTCAATAGCAAAACTCTCAGTTATATTCATTAAAAATAAACTGCTGAACAAAATTAAATAATTTAATACTATTAATATATTTAATTTATTTCTATTCTTACTCTTTATTTGTATTTTGATCATTATAAATATCTCCTATTTCATTCATTCTTTGGATTAATAGTCCATCATCACCAGTCATAAAGTTCATTAATTTGGGATTATTAAGACCTCTGTTTATCAAATTATAAGTTGTACCCATTTCTTCTAATTTATATTCTGTTTCACCACCAAAGTAATATTCAGGAGTGAGATTATTGTAATCTTTCATCATCAATAAATCGTTAATGCTTTCTGGTTTCCATCCTCCTAATATAGAAGATCTTTCATAAGCCTCCCACTCATCAACCGGATCATGTAAAAGCCCACCAGTAGTACCATCTTTTGTGAAAGATAAGTCTCCGACTTCAAATTGATACATATGTTTAACCTCATGCGCTATATTAGATACAGTTTGAATACTAGACAAAGAAAATCTAATGTTGGCTTTCACTGTAGGTTTTTCTGCTTTTGTATCATAATAAATTTTCCCCCCTATATCACCAGGATCTCCGGGAAAAATAGTTACACCATAATCATAAATAACATCTGATTTATCCAATTTCTCTATTTCCATTTTAAAATCATTCCATTCATCATTTAATTCTTTTAAGTTTTCTCCTTCAAACATCTTACTTCTTCTATAGAATTCTTCATTTACCCAATTAATTTTTTCTTGTAAAGCATTTGTAATGATATCACCATTCGGATCTATTATTGATATTGGATTATTAGTCATAGATGAATATGGACTTATGGACGGGAACCTGTGGATTTTAGGATCAATACTCCACCACCGCCCCAATCTCGGATCATACTGCCTAAACAAAGTTGTATAGCTATTGCCAACGCCCGCAATCTCATCATCCTTCTCCATATTATTGAACCCATACCTGTATTCTTCGGACTGCCAGCTGCGCTCCGGCTGCAGCATCCCGAAGGGATAGTAATGGCTGGCGGAAACTAAGTCAAGTGAAAATATGCCATTGGAATACGGGTCGAGCTTCAAATCAGAGAATACTACCCTTACATTACCCAGATGATCTTTCAGCACGTAATCTTTATATCGCAAATCCCTTGTGAACGTTGTACTCGGACTGAACGTAGAAGTAGAATAACTAATCTCTTCCTCTGGTTTAGCCGTGCCAAACAAGCCGTGGCTTTCCGAACCATAGATATGCCACTCCAGTGGCTGCGGCGGCGTATCTGCCGTAGCTGACTCCACTGCCCTGTAGATAGCAATGACTTCACCATTAGCGTCGCGGACATAATTAGTAAAGGTAGCTGCACTGCCGGAAACGACTTTCTTCAAGACTCTGCTGCCGGTCGCATCATATAAAAATTCAATACTACCATCCGGAATAAATTTATCTATTTTTTCTACTTTGCCGTCGGCAGTCCACGTCAAAGTCATATTGGTTGTAGCAGGCAGGCTTCCCTGACTTTCCTCAACCAGATTGCCGGAACCGTCGTAAGCGTAGCTATATGGTAATATGTCGTACATTATTTAATATTTAATTTTCTTAATCTACTCATTTATTTTTAAAAATGAAAATCATTTACAAAATTTATTTATCCTTAAAAAAACCAGTAACCTGCAGCCAGCAGCCTGCAACAATTGAACTACATTATCATATTCTCCGGTTTCAGCAGATCATCCAGCTTTTCTTTTGTCAGCAGCTTCTTCTCAAGGACGAGATCGTACACGCGGCGGTCCGTTTCGAGGGCTTCCTTCGCGAGGCTGCTGCATACCTCGTAGCCCAGCACCGGATTCAGCGCCGTCACCAGGCTGATGCTGCTTTCCACCTGCGCGCGGCATATCTCTTCGTTTGCGGTGATGCCGTCGATACAGCGGAAACGAAGAGACTCCATGCCGTTCTTGAGCATCTCCATCGACTCGAATATCGACTGCGCTATCACCGGCTCCATCACGTTTAACTGCAACTGCCCAGCCTCGGCAGCACAGGTCACCGTCAGATCATTGCCTATCACCTTGTACGCAATCTGGTTGACCACCTCTGGTATCACCGGATTGACCTTTCCCGGCATAATCGACGAACCCGGCTGCATTTTCGGCAGGTTGATCTCGTTCAACCCCGCGCGCGGACCCGAACTCAGCAGCCGCAGATCATTGCAAATCTTCGAGAGTTTCACCGCCAGCCGCTTCACCGCCGACGAAAACATCACGAACGACCCCGTATCCTGCGTCGCTTCCACGAGATTAGTAGCCAGCTTCACGGGGAAGCCCGTTATCTCCTCCAGGTGAGCCACTGCCAGCTCGCGGTACTTCGGGTCGGCATTGATGCCCGTGCCAATAGCCGTACCGCCGAGGTTCACCTCGAGGAATAGGTTGGCGTTCTCATTCAGCCGGTCGATTTCCTCGCCCAGAGTCTCGGCGAACGACTCGAATTCCTGTCCCAGCGTCATCGGCACTGCATCCTGAAGCTGCGTCCTGCCCATCTTTATCACGTGCGAAAACTCGTTCGCCTTCCGCCGGAAAGAATAGATCAGCTCCTTCAGATCGGCGACCAGCTTTCGGTTGCTTCTGTAAAACGCCACCTCCAGCGCCGTCGGATAGACATCATTCGTCGATTGCGATAGATTTACGTGATTATTCGGGTGGCAGTGGTCGTAGTCGCCCTTCTCGCAGCCCATGAACTCCAGCGCGCGGTTGGCTATAATCTCATTGGCATTCATATTCGTCGAGGTGCCGGCGCCGCCCTGGATCATATCCACAACGAAGTGCGTATGCCACTTCCCGTTGATAATCTCCTCGCATGCCTGATAAATTCCTTCGGCAATATTATCAGGCAGCAGCCCGAGGTCGTGATTGGCTTTCGCCGCCGCCAGCTTCACCTGCGCCAGCGCCACAATCAGATCGGGAAAATGATTTATCGAAATTGCGGTGATCGGGAAATTCTCTGTCGCCCGCAATGTCTGAATGCCATAGTAAAACTCGTAAGGCACATCCCTTTCGCCGAGCAGGTCATGTTCCTTGCGCGTCCTGCCGGAAATGTATTGCTCTGCGGCATCGACCACCTGGTTAGTCGCCTGCCGCATACGCCGCGAGATGACCCGCGCAATCCGCGACAGTATCTTCACGACCATGTGCGAATTCTTTTCCATCAGGCTGTTGAAATCGTCGCGGTGGATTGTCAGCACGACGGCATCCTCGATCGCCCTGCCGGACGTCGAGTGGGGGTAATTATCCATGAGCGTGCCCTCGCCGATGAAATCGGTATCGCCGAAGATGGTCAGGCGCCTTTCCTCGCCGAACGGCGTCCTTTTGAACAGTTCCACCTTTCCGGAATAGACGATATACATGTGGGTGCGGTCGGTATTTTGCTCGAATAGGACTTCGCCTGCGCCGTAGTGCTCGACGTTGATATTATCTATAAGCAGCAGCCTCTCCTGCTGACTCAGATCCTCGAAAAGCGAGATTTTCTGCAGAAATTTATCAAGTTTTTCGGTTTGCATAGTTTACCCTTCGTTTGTTGAAATGATTTTTTGCAATATAGGGAATATGTGGGAATGATGTATGGGGGTGTTGGAATAATTATGGAAATATCATATATTAAATAGATACAAATTGCAACTAACAGTACATCAAAAGTCTTAAGGGCATGATTAGTTTTATATACTCTTTTGAAAAATAAATAAATAATTTGAATTATCATTTTGAAGGGTGAGGTTAATGTTCTTTTTATATGTTGATGAAAGTGGCGATCCGGGTAAACCAACAGGTTATAATTCAAGTCATTACATTTTAAGTGGTCTATTAGTAGATCTTAATAATTGGTTTAAATATCTCGAAAATTTAAAAACTCTTAGGAGGGAATTAAAATAAAAATACAACTTGTTTTTAAGAACTGAAATACATGCCTCTGAACTTATAAGAATTAAAAAAATAACAGAATACAAAAGAATAGTCAAAAGGGATAGAATAAATTTACTCAAAGACTATTCAAATGAAATTCCAATTATTTTTGATGATACTAAAATTATAAATGTCTGTTTTGATAAAAATAATCTACCTGTTCGAGATTTTCAGGAATTAGCGTGGAAACGCATGATACAAAGATATGATACATATCTTAAGAAAGAAGCTAACGATTATGGAATAATTGTATCAGATACCTCTGATGGTAAGCTAATAAGAAATTTATTGAGAAAAATGAGAATATATAATCCAATTAAATCTGATTATGGAGGTTATTACCAGGCGCCAATTGAAAAGATAGTTGAAGATGTTTTTTCCAGAGATTCTGAACACAGTTATTTTATACAAACGGTGGATGTTATAACTCAAATATTATATCGAAGAGAATATCCAAAAGGAAGCCTGAAAAAACATGGTATTCATTTAATCTTTGATAAATTACAAGATATCTGTTTAAAAGAAGCGTCAAGAAAGGATGAACTAGGAATAGTACGAAATTAAAAAACCCCGGTTAAAAAACCGGGGAAAATTTTGTCGTGGCAGAAGCAACCCATACGGATCACCCAGTCACGTACTACAAGTTACGAAAAAAAAAATAATATAAGTGCAACCTTTTCATTATAAAATTCCAAATAATTTATATCCATACAAAACGTTTAATTAGTAGATATAAATAATAACTATAGTGAGTGACACTATGGATACTGCTCAATCAATTGAAGAAAAAATCAGGAATTTGCCGGATGATTTGAAACAAGAAGTAAATGATTTCCTGGATTTTTTACTTACCAGGCAAAATTCATTTCTCTGGCAGAGTTGGAAAACATATCTCGAGAATCTGAATCTAAGCGAAGGCGATATGCCTGACTATTTGAAAAAACTCGAGGATTATGAAGACCGGTTAGCTAAAGGTGAGATAAAATGGTAGAAGTGCGGGCAGATAAGAGTAATTGACAAGCGCAGGATTGTAAAAACTCCGGGACATTTGGAGGATTATATTATGAATAAAATGGATAAAGCTATGAAGAATGTACTTGGTTTATGAAAATGACTTTTCTCATTAAAAGTTTCGCCCCCGGCATCTGTTTTTACAAGCTGCAAATCGGCGAGGAGGTGTATCATGGGAAGATGGTGAGGGGGATGTAATTACCTTCTATCACGTTTTATCACGATTACGTACATTTGAGATGATCATGTAACTGGTGAATGACATGAATGGTGCAATAAATACATCGACGGTGTAGTGTACGTGCTGCAAAATTACGAAAGTTGCCGTAAGAACAGTGCCGATAATGAATATTATCCTTAACCACTTTTTTTGCACTGTAAGGAATAACAGAAACATGAGTGATGTATGCCCTGAAAAGAAGAGATCCCTGGTCAATACATTACCGTTAACGAAAAACTGGACTATAGGGTCCGCCAATGGTATTATGGTTAGTGGTGGATCGAGTGGCAAAAGAAACAATGCGATTATCCTGAATATAATCAGGACAATGTATGATTGAAATGTTATAAGTAGTTGTCTGGGATTTTGCAAAAGGAATATAAATGCAAGAATTACGCATGGGTATAAAATTATAAAAATAGGTGTGGACAGGTCAATAGGTGAAAAATGTCTTAGAACAGGGTCGTGCAGCATTGCGCCGCCGCGAATTTCGATGAACTCAAGAAAGCCGGATAATCTAATCATTGTGACAATGAGTACAGGGATAGTGAGTATGAATTCCGTGCGAAATTTCTTATTTTGAAGCTGCTCTTTCCATTCGTTTATAATTTTTTCAAACACTTGACTGTTCCTATCAAAACTTTTTATGTTTAAATAAAATTTTATATTCGTAACATTAATGATTTCAAAGAAAAATTTCTAATGTTCTCAAATTATTCTGCTAATTTAAAAATATAATTTCATATTTTCACTTTTGATATTTCGAAACTTTTATTTCATCAAAACGTAATTCAATCAGAGTTTTTAGATAATTATACGGAGTAATAAAATGGCAGATCAACAACAACAACCTCAACAACCGCCGCAGCCACCGTATCCGCCGCATTATTACCGGCGAAAAAAATCAAACTGGTGGATACCGGTAGTTATCATTGGGGCGATAATTTTAATATTCTTTGGATTTATTTTCGTTATCTTCAATGCCGTAAGCTCATCTTTCGAGAAGGAAGAGATAACAGTAAAATCAAATTCCGTGCTGCATCTGAATTTTGAAGGAGGGGTCGAAGAATATACAAAAACCCAACCGTTTGAATTCTTCGGCGGCTCGAAGCAAGTATCATTTTTTGAAATGATCAATGCTATTGAAGCCGCAAAAGAAGATGATAATATTAAAGGTATATACTACAAGTCTGTTTCCGGTGGAATGGGATTTGCCCAGGCAATGGAATTTCAAAAGGTTTTGAAAGATTTCAAGGAATCAGGAAAATTTGTCTATGCCTACTTCGATATGGGAAGTGAATACAGCTATTTTAACGCGCTGCCGGCTGATAAGATATTCATGCCCCGGGACGGTATAATGGAAGTTAATGGATTCAGTATTACCAATCTGTTTATGAAAGATCTATTCGCTAAACTGGGAATTGACTTCCATATTCAGGCATGGGAAGATTACAAATCAGCGGCAGAGAGCTTTGGCAGGAACAGCTACAGCGACTCTGCGCGGTATCAGCTAAGGCAGATACTTGATCAAAGGTATGAGAATTTCACCAGTGCGTTGCGGGAATACCGCGGATTGAAGAAAGAGAAGGTTGATTCGGCTCTTGATGCAGGTCTTTTTACGGCTAATTCTCTGAAAGACAATGGATTCATTGATGATTTCATGAGCGAATCCGATGTAAAAGATATGATGAAGGAAAAAGCATGGGAAGGTGACAAAGAAACAAAGGATGAAGATAAGAAGCTAAGAATGATCCATATCAGAAACTATTATAAAAGTGATCTGCCGAAAACAGGCGAAGTTGCTTCCAAAGATAAACATATAGCAATTATTTTCGGTGCAGGTTCGATAGTCTCTCGGACCGATGACAGTCCTTTTTCCGATGATATGGTTATTACACCAAAGGACTTTAATAAATACCTGAAAAAAGCGCGGGAAGATGAAAAAGTTAAAGCAATTATTATTAGAATGGACAGCCCGGGCGGATCAGCTATAGCTTCTGCTGAGATCTACAACGAAATTATGAAGACGAAGGAAGTTAAGCCGGTATATGCATCTATGGGTGATGTTGCAGCTTCCGGCGGATATTATATTCCGGTGGCATGCGACACTATAATTGCACATCCCTCGACAATCACGGGCTCGATCGGTGTTATTTCACTGATACCGAATATGTCCCGTATGCTTGATAAGATCTATCTTCATGTTGATACGCTTGGTACTAATAAGAACTCTCATTTCATGAATCCTATGCTTCCATTTAGTGAGCAGGATAAAGAAAAATTCAAGGAAATCACGAAAGGCATATATTTCCGCTTCATCGAAAAAGTAGCCAAGAACAGAGATAAATCTTTCGAAGAAACCCGCGCTATTGCCAAAGGCAGGGTCTGGACCGGCGAAGCAGCTAAAGAGATCGGTCTGGTTGACGTTCTCGGTAATTTCGAGGATGCGCTGAAAATCGCCAAGCGCCGCATAGGTGTGCCTGATACTTCGAAAGTTTATGTTCATATCTATCCGAAGCCGGTAGATGAGATTACAGCTTTGTTGAAAGTATTCGGTCTGGATAATAGCAATAGTGTATTTAATTCGGGTAAGCAGGCGCAGCTTGAGAAGGTCGCTAAAGTTTTGGGAGCTGATCCCGGCTTACTGCAGGAAACTCTTAAAGCAATGCCTGCTGAGACGCGCAAGCAGTTCAAATACATGCTGCAACTGTTGAGTATGTCTGAGCATGAGAAAACACTTATGGCTATGCCATATCTGATAGACACGCAATAATATTTTGTAAATAATTAAATTTTATAACAGGTCAGGATTAGATTCCCGGCCTGTTTTTTTATAATAGTCTTTAAGAGAATCTCCTCCACACATACCAGCCGCCAACAATCGCCAGCAGAGAGCCGAGGATAATCAGCGCCCATTCAGTCATGGTCGGTATTCCCAGCGTGCTCGATGGCGCATAAGGCGAGAAAGCCATCATTCCGTATGCAGTTGATTTATAGTAATCGGTGTCGCCGTCCCAGTTATCTACGGTTACGGCGCCGCCTTCGGTTGCGTTTTTCCATGCCGTTGTACCTTCCCTGTGGAAAACATAGGAAACTGTAGTAAGATCGCCATGACGGTCAGGAACATTTGCTTTTAGATAGATAAGGTCAAGGTCTGCAGGATCGCTTCCGGACATGTGTGTAATATCCCAGTAGCATAGCGACGGGAAGTTGAGAGCTATCAAATCGACAGTGTAATCCACTACCGCGGCGCCAAAGGTATTACCTGTGGGCGCTGTTATAACAAGAGGTGTATTACCGAGCGCAGGTGTCCCGAGAGAATAGGTCACCGAACTAGCTGTATGCCCTACAAGTCTGCCTGTGCCCTGCGTATAGCAGTACATGTCGGCGCCGTCGATCCATTCTTCGAATTGTTCTATTGTCAGGTCATCGTTTAAAATACCGATATAATCGCAGTCGAATATGACGTCAGCTTCCCCCATATGAATGAAGTCACCATCATCGTCGGCGGTGTTTTGTCCCAATGTAACATTGCAAAGAGTCAATTCACCGGAATTGATATATATAGCGCCGCCGTCGTCATCCGCATGATTTTTATAGAAAGTGGTATTCTGACATTAGAAGCCGTCACCGTCGGCAAGATATAAACCGCCTCCATCGCCGGCGGATTGATTCCCCTGCACCAGGGAATTATTTAAAGAGCCTGCAGCTTCCCATCTAAAATGTAATCCTGCACCGCTATCCCATACATCATCATCCCTGTTGTTTTTAATAACGCAATAATCCATATTGACTTCGCCTTCGGCATTGAAAATTCCGCCCCCTGCTCCGCCTGTATAATTTCCAATAACATTAACACTTGTCAGATTCACCGTGCCTATATTAACATACATTCCCCCGCCTTTGGTATATTCGTTCCAGTTATTATTAATGCTTGAATTAGTCATATCAAGAGAACCGTTAGAAACATAAATACCGGCGCCGCTAAATTCTCCAAAACCCACAACAGTGTTACTTGATATTGATGTACCCGTAATATCGACATCTGTGGAAGATGAAGCCATGTATAATCCCCCGCCGGAACTCTGAGCCCTATTACCATTTACGTTGCAATTGGTAATATCCAGATCGGAAGAAGTTGCCCCACCCGAGAGATAAATTCCCCCTCCAATGGTTTCGGAAATATTGTTTAGTATATCAACATCATTCAAGGTGCAGGTAACATTAAAAAGATATATACCCCCGCCGCTTTCAGGTCTGCCTCCGAATGAGGAAGCCACATTTGAAGAAACAGAAGAAGAAGTTATGTTTAATGTGGCATTATCGGCATAAATACCGCCGCCGCCTTCTTCTGCTTCATTATCGTCAATAGTGCATTCTGATATAGTAACATTTGATACATCACTAATATATAAACCACCTCCGTCTTCTTCAGCCTCATTATTCTCAATTGTTGAATTAGTAATAGTTAAATTCATAAATTCTACAGCATAAATACCACCGCCATCATCATCGCTGAAATTGTCAGAAATATTGCAATTTATAACCGTCAAATCACCTTCACTATAGATTCCTCCGCCATCACCATAAACATTATTATTTTCTATGTTACAATTTCTTACAGTCAAGGCGCCATTATTATATATACCGCCGCCCTCCTCGTCATCACCATTTTGAATTGTCATATTCTTAATTTCTACGGTGTTACCTGAGTATATGTAAAAAATCCGGTCTTCCTCATCGCCATCAAGATATGTGCTGTTCCTTCCCTGTCCCTGTATGGTTAAGTTTTTATCAACTTCAATATCGTACTCTTCGTGAGTGCCTGAAGCAATATTTATTACATCGCAATTGCTTGCATTATCAATGACATCTTGCAGTGTCAGCGTGCCGCTCGGGTAGTTAAGTACTGCAGCCTGCGTATTATAATAATTTGCGAAGAAAAAAATAATAGCTAAAATGCTTACAAACGTGTAAATAATTGACAGTTTCATTATACTGTTCTCCCAGATTGTTATATAATTTGTATTTTTTGTCTAATTGAAAAAATTAAAGACAAGTGAATTATATCACAAAAAGAAATTTAAACCCTTATTATTTATTGATGATATAAGTTATTTAAGCAAAATAATAATATTTCTTCAAATAAATAAATTGTTTTTTATAATTTGACAATCAGTTTTTTTTAATAATTTGTCAGTAGGAAGTCATTGATATTGGAATATTTATAGAACACAAGCTATAAGGTGACAACTTTTTATGCACATTGAGTTTCAAAGGAATTTAAATTTTTGTGAGATAAAATTTCTGTCTTCTATAAAGATTTTATAGAAAGTATGGAATTTTTGCTATATTCATAAGTTTTAATTCTAAGAAGATGTATTGCTTATTAGCAATATTATGTAAAAAAAATTATCATTATCTCGTATAATTACATAAAGCAGTCAATAATCAATGTTAAATAATAAACGGAGTATTTTATGAGAATAGATTATATAATTAATTCAGATTATAGCACAAACAATGCTAAAAATAGCATAGAGGGTACTATGAAAAAGGAAAGAGCTTTTATGAAGATGCTTTCTATAGCGCTTTTCCTGTTGCTGGTTTCAACTTTTGCGATGAACGCTCAGGGAGTCATTAAAGTTGAAGGAGAAATTACAACCAAAACCGATAATTCGATAACTGTACAGGGAAAGGAATTTGCAGTCACTTCCACAACCGTTATCTATAATAAATCGAATTTGAAAATTGAATTTGGTGATTTGGAGGAAGGCGATTATGTCGAGGTAAAAGGCGTCAAGATCAACAATGTGCTTACCGCCAAAGTCATTAAGCTGGAAGATGAAGACGATGACAACAGAAAAACAGAACTGGAAGTCGAAGGGACTATTTCATCGCTGTCAAGTGATATGATTACCGTCAACGGCACTACCTTTACGTTGAATTCAGAAACCAAGGTGATCATGGAATTGTTCGGACTTGCCGATCTCAGTGATCTCAAGGTTGGACAGTTTGTAGTTGTTAAAGGTAAGGTCAAGAACGGTGAGAACGCCGCGACGAGGATAAAGGTTAAAAATGAAGTTGAATCCGAACTTGAAGTCGAAGGCAAGATAGAAGCCTTGACTGATGATATGATCACTGTTAACGGAACTACCTTCACTTTAACTTCCGAGACAATAATCGTCAAAGAAGGTAAAGGAAAGATAGAGTCAGGTGATCTGGAAGTAGGTATGATGGTCGAAGTCAAGGGCTTTGTCTCCGGCGGTGAAAACATAGCCAAGCAGATCAAAGTCGAAAATGAAGATAATGAGAATATTGAGATTGAAGTTGAAGGAGAGATTACCGCTCTTACTGATAGTGAAATAATCGTATCAGGTACTACATTCACACTTAAAGAGAGCACTATTGTCATAGTGGAAGGTGAAGGTAAAGTTGACCTTAGCAGTCTTGAATTGGGGCAGTACGCCGAAGTTAAGGGCTATGTCTCCAATGGCATAAATTACGCTAAGATAATCAAGATCAAGAAAGAAGATGACTATGAGATCAAAGTAAAAGGCGAAATCACGGCTATAGGCAGTTCAACATTTACGGTTAATGAGACGGACTTCACAGTTAACAGTGAGACGGAAATCTATGATGAGAATCATAATAAACTTGATTTCTCATATCTTGAAACCGGAATGTATGTGCATGTTAAAGCTGTCGTCGAAACCGGTGAGAATATAGCAGTTGAAATCTCAGTGAAGAACAAGGATATGGTTATGAATAGCGGCAACCATATCAATTACATGGAAGACAACACAATTGTAGTTGGTGATCAGATCTATCACGTGGATTCGGAAACTGATGTATATGATGAATACGGAATGATCATGAGCTATTACGAGCTTGCATTGGGTATGGAAGTTGAAGTCCGAGATAATATTAAGGACGACGAACTCTATGCTGCAAGAATAGATGTGATAAGCAGCGTAAGCAGCGTTGAAGTAACCACAGCCACGACGGACATTTCGCTTAAAAGCTGCCCGAATCCGTTTACAAGCAGAGCAACTCTGGAATTCAATCTTCCGGTAAGGGCAGATGTATCAATTAACCTGTATGACCAGTCAGGTTCGAGAATAATGGAAGTCCATAGCGGTTCTTTGCATGCCGGCGTTCATCAATTCCAGATCGGCTCGAATAGTAATCTAACCGCCGGAGTTTACTTTGCAAGAATAGTCATTAATGGCAGGGTATATAACAAAACAATGATCAAAGCGGATTAAGCATTAAGCCTCTAACTATGTGTTAAGCATAGGATCATTGAATTATTATCCCGGGTTCTCGGAAAGAGGATCCGGGAATTTTATTAAATCAGCTATTGGGTGTAATTATTATTATTTCAATTTGAATTTAATAGGTATTTTTAGTTTGGTGGTTGCGGTTTTTCCTGTTGCGGAATCTTTCAAAGGATCCCAGTCGGGCATCATTTTGACGACTCGAGCAGCCTTCTTATCGCAACCGTGACCAATACCTTTTTCAATATCCACATTCTTGACTTTTCCATTTTCATTATTCTCTCAAGAGCTCTCGGGCTATTATTATATGCTGCACTTCCGAGGTTCCTTCATATATTTCAATGACTTTTGCGTCGCGCATCATTTTTTCGACCTGGTATTCACGGGTATAGCCGTAACCACCGAGTATCTGTACGGCTTCCCTTGTAACTTCCATGGCAGTATTAGCCGCGAAAAGCTTAGCCTGTGCCGATTCCTTCACGAAATGCCTGTGCTGATCCTTAAGATAGGCAGCCTTTAGAACAAGAGCCCTTGCTGCTTCAATCTTCATATCCATGTCAGCAAGTTTAAACTGAATTGCCTGATGCTCGGAAATAACTTTTCCAAAAGCTTTCCTTTGTTTAGAATATTCAAGCGCTTTGTCAAAGGCTCCCTGGGCAATACCGATGCCCTGAGAGGCAATTCCTATCCTGCCGCAATTCAGGCTTTCCATAGCGATCCTGAATCCTTCGCCGACGTCTCCTATACGATTTTCATCAGGTACTTTCACTCCGGTCAACGCTACTGAGCAGGTATCGCTGGAACGCATGCCCATTTTGTCTTCTTTCTTTTGGGGTTCGAAACCTTCGGTGCCTTTCTCAATTGCAAAGCATGTTATGCCTTTATGACCTTTTGAATGATCTGTTTGTGCAAATAATATATAAGTATCGGCATTTTGCCCGGTAGATACCCAGTTCTTCATCCCGTCAATCACCCAGTATTCGTCTTTCTTAACAGCGGTTGTTTTCTGGTGAGACGCATCCGAGCCGGCTTCAGGTTCACTCAGGCAATAAACGCCAATTTTATCACCCATAGCCAATGGTTTCAGGAGTCTTTCTTTTTGTTGGTCAGTACCCCAGGTTTCCAAAATAAAATTTACCAGACTGTTATGAACAGAAAATATAATACCGATACTGCCATCAACTTTGCAAAATTCTTCCTGTGCGATGACATAGCTGACAGTATCAAGCCCACTGCCCCCCCATTTTTCGGAAACCATGAAACCCATAAAACCAAGTTCGCCTAATTTTTTAATAATTTCTGCGGGGAATTCTGCTTTAATGTCTCTTTCAGCAACAGTGGGTGCAATTTCTTCAAGAGCAAATCTTTGCGCCGTATCCCGTATCTGTTCTTGAATTTCAGAAAATTCGTAACTAAACATAACCTTTTCCGTATTAATTTATTGAGTCTTTCGTTTATATGATTCAAATATTTGCTCTGTAAAAGTGTTTTTTAAATGAATGTAAGTTTACTTAAGAAATTGCTTATATCAAAAATATTTTTTCTATTAAAATAATAATTTATAATTTTGAAACATATCAATTTTTAAATCGCCATATTGGAGGATAATTATGAAAAATATAATAACTGCTGTTCTTTTATTTTCAGCAATGTTTATAACAGCTTTTGCTCAGCCGAAATTGGAGATAATCGGCGGTGATACTTATGATTGGGGAGAAGTCAAACCGAAAGATTCACCGCTTGAGGCAAAAATCAAAATAAAAAATTCAGGTAATAATGACACTTTGAAAATCTACAGCGTAAAGCCGGGTTGCGGATGTACTACAGCTCCGCTTGATAAAAAGAACCTCGCACCGAATGAAACGGCTACAATGGATGTTAAACTCAATGTAGCAAATTACCACAATAATGTTAGCAAGTCGATCCGCATTACTTCCAATGATCCGGATAACAGGACAAAATATCTTCGCTTGAAATGCTATGTCAAGCATGACATAGAAATGATGCCCCGTTTCATTAATTACAGTAATGTAACTGTCGGCGAAGAAGCAACAGGGAAGGTGGTCATTAAAAATAATTCCGATAATCCCATAAAAATTGCGCAGATAAGACCCACTTTGGAAGGTATAAGTTTGAACCTTGGCAAAGATGATGTAATTCCTGCAAAAGGAAAGATCACTCTCGAAGCTAAGTATACACCGCAGCAGAAAGGAAATTTCCGCGGCTATATAACGATTAAAACCGATAATGAAGATAATCCTTTGATAAAGATCAATATCTACGGCGGCGCGCGTGAGCCCAAAGGCAGCAAGGCTTCATCTAAGGATAAATAAGCTGCATCCATAAATATAATTAACAATTGGTGATTTTTAGATTCCTTTCCTCCATAATGGGGGAAAGGAATTATAATTTACCGTCTATTATTATACTTCTGATATTCGGTCTTTCTAACTACATAATATTAAATTTGGCAGTTTACGAGCAATTTAATTGGATAATTCAATGATTTGTCATATATTTTATAATTGAAAATATTTTTTTTCATGACTTATTTCCTAAGAAAGAGAAATTATGAAAAGCGCTTACTGGATAATAATTATTACAATATTGCTAACCGCCTGCTCTTCGGTAAGATTTAGACCCTGCCCTTCTGACAAGGAGCAAACTGAAATTACGACAACAATGATGCCTGTGGCTGCAGGCAACAAATGGGTATATCAGGAGTACATTCCTAAAGAAAACACGGAAGATAACCCCGGTAAAAGGACGATTGAAATTGGTGAACTCCAGACCCTGAAATATGAAAAAGGCGGCGAAAAGAACGATATTTCAGTTTACAGTATTTACTATAATGGAGATAAAAACAAATTCTTTTATTATTTAAAATGTGAAGACGGGGCGATACTTGTCGAAACGTATTCCCGTTTCCCGAACACTATTTATAAAGGAAGGACGATACCGGAAAATCCTTCGAAAGAATTCAAAGATCCTTTTAATCCTGATATTCGCTGGAGAGGACCGGAAACTGTCGAGACACCTGCAGGCACCTTTGAATGCTGGGTTTGTGAATGGCTTGACAGAGATCTTGTGCGAAAAAGACATAGAGAATACTATTCCCGGGGAGTGGGAATGGTTAAAAGTGAGATATATACTTATCAGAAGAAGTTGATAGCAAGGATGGAACTTGAAAGTTATGAAATAAAGGAATAAAATATTCCCGGAATCATAATTAACCCAAAAATATCATTAGAAATTTGAATTTACTGTAAACTTATGTAACAAAGTGCTAAAGCACTTTGCAAATGGTCTGAAAAACTTAGAATTAGCAGCAAGCTAAAGTTTGCTGCTGCAATTGTTTCCAAAAATTTATATTGTATAATCCCGGATTTTGCATAATAACATATATAATCTCTTATTCCCCCTCATCCCCAGCACTTCTCCCGGCGGAAGAAGGGTGCAGGAATTTCTTTTTACACTGAAAGTCCCTTCTCCACTTGTGAGAAGAAATTTAGGGATGAGAGAATTCTACTAATGAATTTTCCGGGCTTATGAAATAACCACATCCGAAAACATCAAATCTCGCTCTCATCGGTAAACAAGCTCAAGATACTCTCCGGGGATATATTCGCCTGAGCGCCGGAAGCCTGCTCTGCATCGAAGTTATTTTTGAAAAGACTAAGCTCTATAACAGCTTCATTATATGATTCTATAGGCGCTGCTCCCTTTTTGTCTAATGGATGACTATCATCGGTTTGTATATTATTCTCCAACTTTTCAACTGCCTGCATAAGTATGTCTTTCTGCCAGGCAGATGAGGGCGAAGAGATTTTTCTGTTTTTACTATCACTTTCCGGAGAGATAATTTCATCCTGTTTGTGTACAAAAGGAGTTGGTATATATGGATTTACTCTGAAAGCGCCTGGATCTGAAATTTTCATGTCGTCCTCTAACAATATATTTAATAATAATTATTTTATTTTATATTTCAAAAATTAATTGTAAATTTTACAAGAAGTATACCAAAATTAGAAAATAGCATCCGGCGATCGTAAAAAGATAGATTTAATAATAATAGAAAGGACTTCATAAACAACATTTCCGGTTAAGAAAAAATGATAATAATAATAAAACTTTAAAGAAAAATAACTTTTCTGTTGTTTTTATAAAATAATTTATTAACTTTATGTAAAAAAAAATTTTAATATTAGAGAGTAATTGTCTATATTAATATAAAATAATAATAAGTTACCTGGAGGAGCCTATGAACAAATATTTACCAATTTTAATAACCCTGATTATTATAATCGCGGGTTGCAGCCCCACTCCAAAGGAATTGACTCAGGCAGAGATAGAACAGGAAAGACAAGCTATAGTTAATACTGTCAAGCAGTTCAATTCTGCTGTGGAGGAAGAAAATTTCGCCAAAATAGTACCCACTTTGGCTGAAGAAGTTATTTTTTTCGGTACTGATTCGACTGAGATCATCAAAACTTTTGCCGATTTCAAAAGCAAAATGATGGCTCAATGGGAAAGGTACGACAAACTTGAATATGGTGATATGACAAATGTTTCTATCCAAATGGATAAAAACGCTACCTTTGCTTCAATCATTTTCGGGATTCCTGTGGATATTTACAAGAGTGATAACCACGTCCACCTGTTTCTTAGAGTGATGAGAACTCTAAAAAAAGAAAATGACAAGTGGGTGATTGTTTCAGGTGTTGTTGGCGAAGTAAGAAGCGGTGACACTCTTAAAAAATTAAACGCTAAAAAAGAGGAAACCGAAGTATCAGGAGAAGAAGCTGAAGAATAATTAATTTCTTCAACGAAATTTCATATTTTTCAGGCGTTCCGAAAATCTGTGGATTTTTGGCACGCCTTTTTATTTTTGTTATTTTGCTTAATTAAAATGATTAGGAATATTTTAAAATTACTGAAAGCTAAGTATGAACAAAATCTTAAATTATATCGAAAATGAAGAGCAGCGCTATCTCGATGAGCTCAATTCATTCCTGAAATTCCCAAGTATTAGTGCGGATCCTGGTCATAAGCAGGATATGGCGGATTGTGCGGACTGGCTCATGGGTAGGATAAAGGATGCAGGTATCGGAGATGTACGGCTGATGGAAACGCCCGGTCACCCTATCATTTACGCTGAATGGAAGGGCGCAGGCGAAAATGCACCTACACTTCTCGTTTACGGACATTATGACGTACAGCCGGCCGACCCCATTGACCTGTGGGATACCCCCCCATTCGAGCCGCAGGTGCGTGACGGATTCCTCTATGCGCGCGGCAGTTCCGACGATAAAGGACAGCTCTATACATATATCAAGGCTGTCGAGGCTTTCTTTAAGGTAAATGGGAATATGCCGGTCAATATCAAATTCCTGATCGAAGGCGAAGAAGAAGCGCAGGAAAGCCATCTCGATGATTTCATAAAGGAAAATAAGGATATGCTCGCCTGCGATGTTGTCGCCGTCTCGGATACGGAATGGTTCGCAGACGATCTGCCTTCGATATGTTACGGGCTGCGAGGCATCGCCTTTGCCGAAGTGAATTTGACAGGTCCGAACAGGGATTTGCATTCGGGAACTTTTGGCGGCGCTGTGGATAATCCGGTGGAGGTGCTGTGCCGGCTAATTTCGAAATTGAAAGATGAATACGGCAGGGTAACTATTCCCGGCTTTTATGATGATGTGCGCGAGCTTACCCAGGAAGAGAGAGAAGATTTCAGGAAGCTGCCCTATGACGAAAAAAGCTACTGCGAAGATCTGGGCGTCGCCAGCTTGCGCGGCGAGCACGGCTATACGACAATGGAACGCACCTGGGCTCGCCCGACTCTGGAGTTGAACGGCGTTTCCGGCGGTTATGCAGGCGAAGGAATAAAGACTGTGCTGCCATCAAAATCGCATGCAAAGATATCCATGAGACTTGTACCCCATCAAAACGCCGAAGATATAGCAGGCAAGCTCGAATCATTCCTTAAACAATTAGCGCCGCCTACAGTAAAGATAGAGGTGAAAGCCGCTGCCGGAGGCAATCCTGTGCTCGTCCCCCGCGACAGCATCGCCGTCGAAGCTGCGAAAAAAGCTTTCAAGAAGGCATTCGGCAAAGAAACCGTATTCATGCGCGAGGGCGGTTCGATTCCCATAGTCGAGCTGTTTGACACTGTCCTTAAAGCGCCGACGGCTCTTCTTGGGCTCGGCTTGCCTACGGACAATATCCATTCGCCGAATGAGAATTTCGCACTGAAAAATTATTACGGCGGGATAAGGACGGCAGCATACTTTATTGATGAGACAGGTAAAGGGAAGTGATAGAAAATTGAGTGTCAGTCTTATACTTACAAAAACCTGCTGACGTCATTCTGAGCGCAGCGAAGTTGAGCTTGCGAAATCCCGCTTTAGCGGGGAATCCAATATTCATCAGATTCCTGCCCTGCTAAAGCAGGATTTAAAGACATTCGCAGGAATGACATTCTCTGACTTTTGGGACAGCCTCATCCTAACAAAATTTTTTTATTTTAGATAAATAATCATAAATATTTTTATTTACAACAACTTACCCCCCCCCACTTTAATATTACCAAGCAGCAATGTTGAAAACTTTTATTTGGACAAAAAAAAGGGATTTATTAATTTAACAATTGAATATGAAATTGAAGAAGAATAATCCTTATTGAATTTTTTGTAAGAAAAAGGAGAAAAAGTTTTCTTTTAGTTTTGCTATATAAAGAAGCCCGACACCAGCGAGGATGCCGAGCTGCATACCAAATCATATTGGGTTAACATATTTAGACTTTAGCCCAATTGATTGTAGTGTGCAAAAATAAGCATCCTCCGGCGGAAGGCAAAATTAATTATTATTAACTAATTAACGGAGGATTTATGAGTTTAACAAAAACCTTACTCGCAATGGCAGCTTTTCTGATACTTTTCGCTATGAGCGGAATGGAAGCGAAGGCGCAGTGTGATCCCGGCTGGACAGAATATACAATACCAATGAACTATCCCAACTGTCCGGGAATGACAGTCACTTTCTGTGTATATTGCTCGCCAACTTCAGTTGATTGGGAATTCGAAATTAAGAGCTTCGATGGTGTCTGCGATCCCAGTGCAATGCAAAATTATATAGAATGGGCTGTAGGGTTAATTAAACCGAATTATGACGAGTATTGCACTTACGTCGATTGTGACGAAGGAACCGCAGTAGTTGTTGAGCGTACACCATTATGCTGGTACCAAAATGATGAGGATCTGGATCAATTCCTATCGTGCAATCTTTCCTGGTGTGAAACTACTTATGAGATATGTACGGAAGACGATGGTACTTTTGTAAAAACTAAAATAGCAGGCCCAGTTAAAACTGGTACTCCATGTCCTGATCGTACTTGGGACGATGAACCGGAACCAAGCGAGTGTTTTAAAGCTGGCGAATGTGGAAATTAATGAGAAATAAGGGGAGCTTTTTGCTCCCCTCATATTTAATAATTAAAAGAACAATTCTCATCA
>CAZXYS010000032.1:0-39963 GCA_964645005.1 uncultured Hyphomicrobiales bacterium
TGAAAGTCCCTTCTCCACTTGGGAGAAGGGATTTAGGGATGAGGGAATTCTTCTGATGAATTTTCCGGGTTTAATAAATCTCAACCATTCTCATTGATATCAACCGATTCTATTATCCAGCGCTCGATCTGGGCAACGTCGATGTCGGCTTTCTTGTAAATTTTAATATAGCGAGGCTCAACTTCACTACCTATCAATATATTATCCGGATCGTAGAGCTTTGAGCCATTGAAAAATTCCACATTTACATATTCTTCATTCGGCTGATCATGTATCATTATTATATCCCCTTCATAAGAATATAACAATACCTGTCCACTTAATCTTTCTTCAATACGATTGTCCACATGGTAGATTACCGAGCGCAAAGCCTGCACAGCTTTTTGCTTCGCCGGCTCTAATTCATTTACAAAATTCTCTATTTCTTGCTTCATTGTTGGTTCTATTAATATTTATCAAATTTTATTTTCTATAACGTTTATCTTTCTTTTTTGTGAAATGAGCGGAAGTAATTTTTCTGAGGCAATTTGCTGCCGCAAGGCGCTTGGCTTCCTTTTTGGATGCGGCGGCAGCCGATACTTCGAAATCCTTTCCTTCGAATCCGACATATACTGTGCATTCGAATTCGGGATTCGTGTGGCTGCCAATCTCCTCGTAAGTGTAATCCGGCGCATCGGCATTTTTTTTCTGGCATATATTGTTCAACGCCTGGATAGGATTTTCTTTATCAGGTACTTTAAACAGGTTGTTTTCATCATCTTGCTTCTTTTTGTTTTGCTTAGCTGACTTTTGGGCAGGCTTGGGCTGCGGCTGCGGCACTTCTTTTGGCGTTGTTTGCCTGTCTTCCGCTTGTTGGTCCAAATCATTCTCATGGATGATTTCCAACATTATCTTGGCGGCGGCTTGTTTGGCTATCTTTTTGTTTTTGCCGTTGGCTTCCGATGTGTATGTTTCACCGTCAAGTTTTAAAATGCATGTGCAGGTCACATGCGGCTTATGCGAGGCGCCTTTGAGCTGGAAATGGTACTCAGGATGCTGCCAGTTTTCCTTTCTATTGACTATCTCCAGTAATGTTCCCACGTAATTGCTGCTAATATCCTGGACATCATATTTCACGGCGGTTTCTTCTTCGGCTTGTTCAGAGTTATCATACTCAATTTTCTCCGCCTCGTCGGCTTTCACCAAAGTATTGTTCATATAAGCTATAAGAAAGTCATAATTGGCTTTATGAGTCACTTCTTTCTTATTGCTGCCCGTCTGATAATTTTCCGTTGTGTACCAGTCATTATGGAACAGCCCCCAAATACGCCCGGCAAAGCCTTCTATGGTATCGACTATGACATCTTTAAGATCATTTATCCTGCCCAGATGCTTTTCCATGTAGAGTATCTGCCCTGTAAGTTCAATATTTTCATATAAATATTCGAGAACTACCGGCAGCACTTCCTGATAATTGTCGATATCTTTCTTTGCTTCGAAAAGAATGATATGGACATGCTTGGCATTCAACTGATTGTTTTTGATTTTATAAAGTATGCCGTCCTTTATATTCCGGAAGAAAAGATCATGTTTGACAGACTCTTCGAGAGCTTTTTTGAATTTGCCGTCGCTCATCTTAGCGAATTGTTCCGCAGAATCATAGTTCAAACTGAATCTTGCCTGTTCTTTGCGTATTTTCAGGTGGAATTCGTTTTTCTCATCGCGAATCCGGTCCATTTTCTCATTTATTTTTCGGGCGAATTCATTTAGTTCTTTCGTGGAAAAGCTGAATTCGCTGTTGGCAAGATAGGAGTGTATCTGGTAATGGTTAAGCATATCGGGAAAACGCCGCAGAGGCGATGTTAAGTGGGTATAGACCGCTTCGTTCAAACCGTAATGCCCTTTTATTTCAACGCCGTAGGAAGCTTTTTCAAACCAGAAATGGGTTTTTTCCATGAAACTATCTAAAAACTCGGGATTAAGCAGCGCGGAGTTGAACTGCGATATGAGCTCTTCGCGGTCGGGGATGGTCTGCTTCACAGTATGATTCCGGTAAAGCAGCGGAATCCCCAGATTAGCGAAATATCTGGCGGCAGTTGTATTTGCCAGAATCATCAGTTCCTGGATCACAATATTTGATTTATGGGCATATTCTTCGGTCAGATTTACTATTTTGCCCTCTTCCGTAGTATAGATACCTTTTCTTATATCATAAATCGCCAGAGCGCCCTGCTCCCGTCTCATGTTGAGCAACGCATGCCCCAAATTCCATAGTTCCAGGAATGTTTCGCGGTCGGGGTCTTCATTTTCGGTATCAATAATATTGTCAAATTCATCAAAGGACAATCTTCGATTATTTATAAAGAGAATCTTTTTGATACCCAAATGTCTGACCGTAAGTTCATTGTTAAGTTCAATTTCGAATGATATTGCCGGTTTGGGGTCGCCGGGATGCAGACTCAATTTCTTTTCCGATAAAATCCGGGGCAGCATAGGCACGGTTTTATAGCTCAGGTACCGTGTGGCTGCTTTATCCAGAGCGCAGTTGAACAATTCGGAAAAATCTTCTATCACCGAAGCTGGGTCGGCAATAGCTATCTTGAGTAAATAACCGTCGTCTGTTTTTTCGTAAGAGATGCCGTCATCGAGATCCCTTGAACTATGATGGTCAATGGTTATGCCTTCCAGTAACTCCCTGTCCTGGAAATTTTCGTCGGAAATATCACAGTTTTCAGCTTCTTTCAGCGCTGCATTTGTGAAATTGTCTTTCATAAAAACCTTACTCTGAGTTTAACCTCATGTAAAAATTGTATATAATAAATTTTAATTATTAATGCAAATAAATTTTTCATACACATAATTTCTCCTTTGGAATAAACTGTCACAAAATAGAAGCGGGCGGGTATATGTAAGTAAAGAACAAGATGATTATAAAGCGAGAGCTCTTGCGGAATGATCCTGACGAATTGAACAAAATTTAAGGAGGTACGTCATGAAACGGTCATTCGGAAAATTTAAGGTAAGCTTTCACACAATCTACTTTCTCGCTTTACTTCTGATAATGGGCTCAGGACTTATCCTGGCAATATAGATAGAAGCGGGGCAAGGCTCGTCTTTGCTCCGCCCGCATAAAATAAGCGAAGAATCCATGCCATATTAGTGCATCTTCGCTTTATAAAAAATGCCCGCCAAATTATTTAATAAAATGGCGGGCATTTAACTTTCTATTTGAATGAATTTACTTCGTTATATCCGTAATCTGTTCGCTGACAGATTTACCCTGCATGAGCAGCGCCAGATAATCGCGGCTTCCGGCTTTTGAATCTGTTCCGCTCATATTGAATCCGCCGAACGGATGCACATCAACCATAGCACGGGTGCACTTGCGATTGAAGTACAGATTGCCGACGTGGAATTCATGCGTTGCGCGGTCGAGCTTCTCGCGGTTCTTCGAGTAAACCGCGCCGGTCAAGCCGTATTCCGTATTATTTGCTATGTCCAGCGCTTCGTCGTAATCTTTTGCTTTTATTACGGTTAATACCGGACCGAATATCTCTTCCTGAGAAATGCGAGCCCTAGGATCTACATCCACAAAAACCGTAGGCTTGATATAAAATCCGGGCAGATCATCAATTGTATATCCACCGGTTAATAGTCTTCCTTCTTCATTTCCTATCTTCACATAGCTCATTATGGAATTCTGAGCTGCTTCGTTGATGACCGGACCAACAGGGTAATCTTCTGACGGGTCACCTATTACAAGCTTTTCAGTTTCCACTTTAAGCTTTTCAACAAATTCATCATAAATTGCAGCATCAACAACAGCGCGTGAACATGCCGAACACTTCTGCCCCTGGAAACCATAAGCAGACTCTACTACACCTTTTACCGCATCGTCAATATCTGCTTCGGAATCGACAACTATCGTATCTTTGCCGCCCATCTCGACGATGACTCTTTTTATCCATTTCTGATCCGGATGTTTCTTGGCAGCCAGTTCGTTAATTCTGAGACCGACTTCCTTCGAGCCGGTAAATGTGATAAAGCGGGTTTTCGGATGTTCGACGAGATAATCGCCTGCCTGAGCGCCGCTTGCCACGAGATAATTCAGTACGCCTTTGGGCAGCCCGGCTTTATGCATAATTTCCTGGAAAAGCCATGCCATCATCGGCGTATCTGACGAAGGTTTCAGAACCACTGTATTGCCGGCAGCAATAGAGGCAGCGCTAATTCCAACCATTATAGCATAAGGGAAGTTCCAAGGCGGAATACAAACGCCTGCGCCCAGAGGAATGTAGAAATAACGGTTCTTTTCCGGTTCGTATGGTGTCAGCGGCTGATCCTGCGCATAGCGAATTGCTTCGCGGGCATAGAATTCCATAAAATCGATTGCTTCTGCCGTATCAGCATCGGATTCAACATAGTTTTTACCCGCTTCGTAGGTCATCCATGCGTTTATCTCGAGCCTTCTGCGCTTCATTTCTTCGGAAGCCTTCAGAAGGATATTGGCTCTCTCAGTTGCGGGGACTTTCTTCCATTCCTCGAATGCCGCGGCAGCGGACTGGATGGCTTTCTCCGCGTCCTGCTGACCGGATTTCTGGAATTCGCCAATCACTTGATCGGGAAACGCCGGATTCTTCGAAACGGTCTTTTTCTCGGAAATTACTTCCTCACCGTTTATAATGTTAGGATAGGACTTGCCCAATTGTTTTTTCACTTCCTGAAGGGCTTCCTTCTGAGCCTGAACATTTTTCTCGTATTTATAATCTGTTAGTGGTTGGTTTTTGAATGGTTCCATAATTTCCTCCGAAAGTTATTGAATATTAAATTTTAAATGATATTATAAATTTATTGACTGTCGAATAATGGATCTATACCAAATTTTGTATTTAAATATACTTCATAAGTTTAAATAGAATAATAAAGTAAATTACTCCCCCTTCTTTTCCCCTCCTTTGAAAGGAGGGGATACAGGGGTGGTTCTTTTAAGTTAGTATGTATCATGTTAGTAATTTTGTTTTGTTCTATGTGTTATGTCCTGATGAAATAATTGAATTTATAGTATTAGTAAATACAGAAAAATAGGATTACAAAGATACAAAACTTCTTGAATTTGAACCATGTAATATAAGGCGATATGCTGTGTGGGTTATTTCATTTTCGTCGGAAAAGGCTCTTGATCCCATGCAGTTCCGCCGGCGTGAAAAATCCCATCACCCGCAGCAATCCGAAAAATAAAACCGCCGTTATTAACCTTACGATCAACCCCATTAGAATATCCATGTCCCTCGTCAGATACTGCCCAGCAAAATACACGGCAAGCGTGGAAATTATGAGGATCACCAGCCGCCGCCATTCGTAATTTGTGGGATAGACCTTCCTTGTGAATGCATAGAGAATACCGGCGCTTACGGCATATCCGCCCAGCGTTGCCCAAGCCGCGCCGTGATAGCTGATTATCGGTATAAGTAAGAAGTTCATAGCCACATTAACAAGAGCTCCGGCGCCAATAGCTATCGGCAGATATTCAGTCTTCTTCGTAATATGGAAGCCCGCCTGAAAATTGGTAAACCAGCCATGGAAGAAGTAACCTCCTAATATAATAGGTATTATTACCATACCATCCCAATAATCAGGATTTATAAGACTTCCGCCAATGAATGGTATCCTGACTGCGTATTCTATAAATAAACCCGTAAGCAAGAATATGCCCGCGCTTAGCATCGTGAAATAGGTCAATACCCGGGCGAACATTCTTTTTGCATCAGGCTCCTCATAATGACTCAGGAAAAAGGGACGCCAGGCATAGTCGAACATACTGACAAGCAGCATCATTGGAATGCCGAGTTTATAATTGATACTATAGACGGCTACTGTCTCCGGATCTGTCAGTGCTTTGAGAATAGGGCGGTCAACTAATTGCAGCATTACAGCAGCAAAGCTCGCTGGAATAGTCGGTATACCAAAGCGCAGCATTTGCTTCAAAAGCCCTTTATCAATCTTAAATTTAATATTCTTGAAAATTATATCGCTGACAATTACTATTGCATAAAATGAAGCAATAATGTTCGACCAGAAAACAGCTTCAGTACCCCACCCTAACACTAAAATGAAAAATAGATTCAACCCAACCCCGATTATGACAAAGGTAAACTGCGTGATTGCAAATCTCATGGATCGCCGGGTCATCCTCATGTAAGCATACGGCACAATGAGAAAAGCGTCCAGCAGGGGAACCATCGCAGCAAGCCTGATTATATAAACCGGCTCTTCAAGTGCCGGAAAATATGATGCAAAGCTCTCAGCAGATGCAAAGATGATCCCTGTTATAGCAACTGTGATAATACTTATCGTCAAAAATGCATGAGTAAATGACTTCTTTGACTGAGTAATACTGTCTTTGGTATAGAATCTTAAAAAAGCAGGTTCCATACCGAAGCCGAAAATTATATTAGTAAATGCTATTACAGCAAAGAGATAATATATTTCCCCTACAGCGCCTTTTGGGATATAATTAGTATATATCGGCACGAGCAGAAAAGTAAGAAAACGGCTCGCAAACTTGGCGATACCGTATATCAAAGTGTCCGACCCTAATGACTTAAGCTTCTCTATCATAGATTATATAATTAATTTAAACTACGCAAAAATAGGAAAAATATGGGAAAGTATGGGATAATCTAAAATTCTTTAAAAAATGAAAGACAATAAATTTTATATGTGAATTTTTTTCATTAATTTTCCAAAAGAGTATTTAAGAAATATACTAAAAAGATAGATATATTCATTACTTTAAGTTTGTTTTTTTAATTTAGATTCATTATGTCTGCCAAGAAACATCAATCCAAAAAAGAGATTTACAATTATCCTAAAGTTACATGGGCGGCTGCCGTTAAATCATTAGGAATTAATTTTCGTATACAAATATATTAGAGTTATAATCAACAACATGGTTATAAGGATATGTCTCATCAGGCGGATACTCGTAGGTGAATTTGTTCCTCCCAATTTCTGATATTGTCTCAACTTGGTCGCCAATCCAATCAACAGGATGACCTCTTAGAAATGCTCTCCCTTTTTCTAAACGTATTCCTTGATAATAATTTATAAAATTATTTCCTCTAAAATCCATTGTCGTTTCGTTTAAATAAACACAGGATTTATTCTTGGTATAATTATTATGAAAAATATATGTATGTTTTGCATTTGAACATAAACAATCTCTTATTCCCCCTCATCCCCAGCCCTTCATCCGCCGGGAGAAGGGCGTAAGAATTTCTTTTTACACTGAAAGTCCCTTCTCCACTTGGGAGAAGGGATTTAGGGATGAGGGAATTCTTATAATGAATTTTCAGGGTTAAAAACATTTTACAATGTTTTTCATTATTATTATTCAATACATAAAAAAATTCGAAATAAAAAGTGCAGCAAATGATGAAATTTATTAAACTATTTTTAATATTGGCAGTTACATTAATAGTGGCATGTTCGGAAACTGATGTGAATGTCGACCGCTTCAGTGATACTTACATGGAAATTCTTATAGCAAGAGAAAAATATCAGGATTCCCTGCGGGCAAATAAGGAAGTAAAAAAGATAATGGAGGAGCATGGCTATACCGAACCGGAATTCCGGCGTGACTATTTTACTTTAGCAAAAAATAACAGGAAGCTGTTCATTGAAATCACTGATTCGCTGCACCGGGAAATTGAAAAAATGGAGATAAAAGCAGACAGCATTGAGAAAAGTAAGCGCTTGAAAGAGAAAGGTAAGGAAGCAAATAAGTAATTTACTTTCGTGTAAGATCATGAATCTTTTTAACACGCCGCTCGTGCCTGCCGCCTTCAAATTCAGTCGAGAGGAAAGCTTCCGCCATATCGCGGGCTGTTTTGGAATCGACAAGGCGCTCTCCAAAAGTAAGCACGTTGGCATTGTTGTGTTGCCGCGCCAGTCGTGCCATTTCCACTGTGCAGCAGTTGGCAGCTCTAACGCCTTCAACTTTATTCGACACTATTGACATGCCTATGCCGGATCCGCAGATTATTACGCCGTAATCCGCTTTCCCTGCAGCTACATCCATTGCCGCGGGAACGGCGAAATCAGGATAATCGCACGACTCTTTATTTTCGCAGCCGTGGTCTGTCACTTTATATCCTTTATCTTCAAGGAATTGCTTTATGTCGGCTTTATATTTGAAGCCTGCATGATCGGAAGCTAATGCTATTGTCATATCTACCGCCGGAATTTTTTAAAAATATTTAAAATTTTATTTGTTTTTAATTTTTCTTTACAAAATATTAAAAATATTAACGTTTAACTTGTCAAGCAAAATTTTTCCTTTAGTTTTCCACATTTTTTAAATTTTTATGTTGATTCTCTATAAAAATTGACTAAAAAATTGTTGGAAAATTTTTTCGAAATACAAAGCAAGCCTTTTTTATAAACAAGGAGTGTTGATAAGTGATAGTTTTCCACACAGTTATCAACATATATTACCGAATGTTCAGATATTTTTACTTTCCTTAACAAAACCACTTAGAAAAATGCAACCGAAATTTTTCAACTTTTCCCCAACTGTTATGAATAATAAATAAGAAATATAATCTAATAATTATATAAGATCAGAAGTAAGATAAGTTTTCAACACCTCGGGAACTTTTATTCTATTTAATTCGGAATCGTAATAATTTTCTATGATAGCAACCATAAGTCTGGATGTAGCCAAACCGCTGCCATTAAGAGTATGCGGGTATTCAGGTTTGGAATTAGCATCTCGTTTAAATCTTATATTTGCCCGGCGTGCCTGGAAGTCCTCGAAATTGGAGCAGCTCGATACTTCAAGCCATAGTTGCTCGCCGGGAGTCCATACTTCCAGATCGCAGGTCTTTGCGCTGGAGAAGCTCGTATCACCGGAGCAAAGCAGCGCAACTTTATACGGCAGTTCCAGTGCCTGCAGGACGGATTCGGCATCGGCAGTCAAAGATTCAAGCTCATCGTAAGAGTTTTCCGGATAGACAAATTTTACGAGCTCGACCTTGTTAAATTGATGCACGCGCAGGAAGCCATGCACTTCCTTTCCGTAGCTGCCGGCTTCGCGGCGGAAGCATGGGGAAAATCCGCAGAATTTTATTGGCAGCTCATCTTTGATAACTTCACCGGCGTAGTAGTTTGTTATTGGGACCTCTGCGGTGGGGATGAGATACAGGTCATCCTGGTCGGTATGGTACATGTCCTCTTCCATTTTGGGAAGCTGACCGGTGCCTATCATAGAATTGCGATTAACCACGAACGGCGGCATGATTTCCGAATAGCCGTTTTTATTAACCTGGTGAGATATCATATAATTTATAAGAGCTCTTTCCAGCGCCGCACCCATACCGGTATAGAAAGCGAAGCCGGCGCCGGTGACTTTTGCGCCCCGCTCGAAATCGAGTATGCCGAGTTCTTTAGAGATATCTATGTGATTTTTTTCTATTTTCTCTTTGGGCTTGCCCCAGGTGCGGATAACTTTATTATCTTCCTCTGTTTTGCCTACGGGTACCGACACATGCATAATATTCGGCACAGTGAGCAGCAGAGAATTCAATTCCTCCTGTGTCTGCCTGAGTTCCTCGTCCATTTCCTTGATCTTGTTAGAAACTTCTTTCATCGCATCGATTTTATCGCCGGCATTTTGCTTTTCTTTTTTGAGCTGCGCTATTTCTTTGGAAACGACGTTCCTTTGATTTTTGAGCTGCTCGACTTCGCGGATTATCTCTCTGCGGCGTTCGTCGAGCTGCAGGATTTTATCCGTATCGACTGATGCGAGTTTCTTTTCGGCGTTTTCCTTTACCAGATTTACATTTTCTCTAATGAACTTAAGATCAAGCATCGTAATATTTCCTTGATTTGATTAAACTTTTTACTTTTTTGGTAACTCATGTGACGAAAAATATCGAAAATGTTTGAAAGAATATAAATATTATGAATTTCGTATTAATTTAAACCGGATATCAACATAGCAGTAAAGAATAACTACCCCTTAAAGCCTTCTGCTTTATTCCCCTCCTTTGTAAGGAAGGGAAAAGAAGGGGAGGTAGAAGATAGCTATATACATTCATTTCGATAGATAGCTTCGCCCAGCTAAAGCGGGATTTCGCTACGTTCAACTTCGCTTTCAATGACATTTTTATCCTGTTTACTAAATTCCGATTTAGTAAACCCCTTTTCCCCAATTTAGCGCTTCGCAAATAGCGCATAAACCTCTCACAATATTAACCGTTAGCCGTTTACCTATATCAAACCATTATTAATTATAAATGGTAAATAATTTTCCAACAAAAAATTTTAGGAAAAATGGATGTTTATATTTATATTGCAAAAAGCCGAATTTCTTAGTAGTAAAGGTGATGGTATGAAAGGCGCCGCAATATTAATACTCATCTGCCTGCTGACACTGGATTTGTCAGCACAGAGCTTTTCTGTGTTTGATGTCGATCATTCGAATTTCCCGACAGTAAAAGCTAAGTTCTATGCTTTCGATGAAGATGGCGATCAAATCTTGAATTTATCAAAGTCAGATTTCGAGATCACTGAAAACGGTGAGCCGAGAAATGTTGTGAGCGTTTCCTGCCCGACCCCAAAGCCGCCGGAAGCGATATCTTCCGTATTGACTATCGACGTATCAGGTTCGATGAGAAGCGGCAGGCTCGATCAGGCAAAAGCAGCGGCGCGGGCGTGGGTTAACGCTATGCCGCTGGGCAAATCCGAATGCGCTATAACTACCTTCAATAGCAGCAATTACTTCAACCAGGATTTTACGACTGATAAAGACAAACTGCTAAATATTATAAATAGTCTGAGCGCGGGCGGTGGAACGGATTTCAATGCGGGATTTATAAACCCGAAGGCTGGAGCATTATTAGCCGCCGAAGGGGGGGAAAACAAGAGAGTGGTGGTATTTTTGACTGACGGTCAAGCTCAAGGTAATGAATCAGCCATAATCCAAAAAGCTAATGATATAAATGCAACTATCTTTTGTGTTACGCTTGGAATGCGCTGCCCACAGATATTGAAGAATGTTTCGGAGCAGACAGGCGGGCAGTGGTTCGAGAATGTGATGAGTGAGCAGCAGGCGAAAGATATTTATCTGCAAGTTCTGCAGATAGCGCAAAATAGTGATCCGTGTGAGATTGAGTGGGAGAGCGGGATTAATTGTAAATCAGCTAATGTAAATGTAAAAGCTAAATTTTTGAGGAATGGTATTATAGCCGGTACAAATTATCAAGCGCCTGATGAATCAATAGCTATGTTAGAATTTGATCCACTTTATATCCGTTTTAATAATCCGCAAGTTGGAGTCCCGATAGACAGCCAGGTAACCGTTACGGCAAGGAATGCGAGATTTACTGTGACAGACATCACTTCTTCCGATCCCGCGTATGATATAAATCCGAAATCCTTCACTTTAAAACCGGAAGAAAGCAAAAACCTAACGGTGACTTATACAGCCCCTGACAGCGGATATACCTATAATAAATTTACATTCATAAATGATGTTTGTGAGGAGTATTATTATACAAATGGCGGCTGGTCCGGCATTAAGCCCAAAGTGCCCACGCTTAAAGTAACCCACCCTAACGGCGGCGAGCAGTTTGTAGTGGGGAGCGATACCCTCATAACATGGGAGGGCATAGCAAAAAGCGACACAGTAAGTATAGACTACAGCGTTGATAATGGCGCTTCATGGAAAAGATTATCCAATGAAACCTGCGGCTTGCAATATAAATGGAGGAATGTGCCCCGCCCAGCCAGTAATGAGTGTTTAGTAAAAGTAAGCCAGGTGGGGGGTGAAGGAAATGCCGACCCAAATGATCCAGCACCTGAAATCGAATGGCAAAAGACTTATGGCGGCAGTACTAGGGACTTCGCCAAAAGCATTATCGCTACTCCTGACGGCGGTTACGCTGTTGCGGGATATACAGAGTCAAACGACGGCGATGTTACTGAGAATAAGGGAAGATATGATTACTGGATATTAAAACTAAGCGGCGCCGGGGAGTTAGAGTGGCAGAATACTTACGGTGGCAGCAAATTAGACTACGCCAAAGGCATCATCGCGACCCCTGATGGCGGTTATGCTGTTGCGGGAATGACTTGGTCAAACGACGGCGATGTTACTGAGAATAAGGGGGAAATAGATTACTGGATATTAAAACTTAAAGGAGATTTGGTGCTTCAATCAGACACTTCCGATGCTGTATTTTCAATAGTTGAACCTATTGCCGCTTCCAAAGATATAAACATGGGCAATGTACTCGTCAACAGCATAAA
Source organism: uncultured Hyphomicrobiales bacterium (assembly GCA_964645005.1). GTDB lineage: Bacteria > Bacteroidota > Ignavibacteria > Kapaibacteriales > UBA2268 > CAZXYS01. The sequence continues at coordinate 12,292 of CAZXYS010000032.1, forward strand.
AGACTCGGTTGTCTCACCTTTTGTAGAGAATACCGGTACGTATAAATTCCGCGTAGATTCAATCTACATCCGCGGCGCTGATGCTTCGGCATTCAGGTTGGTTTCAGGACTACCGGAATACGAGGTGGAAGCAGGTAAGAACCATTTTGGCGAGTTTAATTTCTCACCGAAAAGAGTTGGACATCACCAGGCGGAGATAGTCGTTATTACACAGGCGGATACTCTGGTGCAGAATATTACGGGTGTAGGGGTGAAGCCGGAACTTGAGGCAGCATCCAAGGTTATCGACTTCGGCAGAGTGCGCTTGGGCACGTATAAAGATACGACAGATGCCGAAACAATAAAGAATATTGGAAATGTATCTTTGGAAATAAAAAATACGGAACTTAATGAGTTGAATGAAGAAGATTTCGGGATCGTTAAAGGCGGCGGCAATTTTACGCTCGCACCGGGTAAAAATCACAAAATGACACTTCGTTTTGAGCCGAGCGCAGTCGGTAGAACCAGCGGTATCTTAGAATTTTCTTATGACGGAGTAGGCAGCCCCGAAACAGTACAACTATTCGGTGAAGGAATAATAGACCACCCCGAAATTGCCATGGATAGCCCTATAAGCTTCTGCGAAGGCGATAGCGTTATCCTTGAGACTAATGAAGAATACAAAAGCTGCCGCTGGTCCAACGGCGAGACTACCCCCGCCATAACCGTCAAAGAATCCGGCACTTATTCCGTAACCGTCGAATTCGAAAAAGGTTATAAGGACAGTTCAAATAAAGTAATCGTCAATGTAATTCCCAATAGTTATGAAATCGAAACTGTCTCTGATAACAACATTCTTGAAATTGAGCCGGTCAAAATAGGTAATATCAACTGCCGCACAATTAAAATAAAAAACAAAAGCGAGAGCCATTGCCGGATTGACGATATCCCATTGTCGAGAAATATGGACTTCTCTATCCCACAAAGCCAATTCCCGATAGAGCTAATATCCGGCGAAACTTACGAGCTTCTCATCTGCTTTTCACCATGGGAAACAGGCATATTCACTGACACACTCATTATCCAAGACACCTGCTCTGACCACAGGATAATCCTCACTGCCGAAGCCGAGGAGATAAATATGACGGGCACTACCCGCTGCGGTGTCCCAATTCAGTTGACCGGCGAAGAAATGGGCGGCACCTTCCTCGAAGTTTTTGAGCCATATCCCAATCCCGCCAGCGATGATGTTACATTTTCATTTATAACTAACCGTAAGGGCATATCAAAAATAGAGATATATGACGTGCTGGGGAATAAGGTGAAGAGTATGGAAAGAGATGTGCAAAGCAAAGGTTTTCAAGAGATTAGCGTTAGTCTGGATGGTGTCCCTGCAGGGTTGTATGTTTATCGGCTGAGTTTGGAGGGGGCGGGGTTTACGCGGAGTATGGTGGTAACTAAGTGAAAATTGGATAAATCAGAGTGTCACAAATTCTCCGGCTCACAATGCGCATAACCGGCTGGTAATGCGGCGCAGCGGAATTGCCGTCAGGTGCAGCGATATGTTAGCTGCCCCTGCCTGTTTTCTTCTTGAAATGATTCTTTAATGCTTTTATAAACAACTTCCAACTCCCTTTTATAGATTTTGTCTTACTTAATTTTGAAAGGTATACATCAGGATGTACTATAGAAATTGGAACATTGCCGCCGCATTCATTTTCTGAGGGAACATTGAGTCTGTAAGCTTGTCCTTCTTTTACGAACAATAATATATTCTGCCGGTACCAAGAGGGTATCTCTCTGTCATTCCAAATGCGGCTGCGAACAAAGTCCAATGCGACGCAGCCTCTTTTGGCAAACATGTCCGCCCAATAATCCTGCCACTGCTCATTAATGTGACCGCCGCCGCCTTGAAATGGGATTGCAGCGGAGAATAATATAAAATCGGAAGCATTTATCAGGGAGTCAACAAAGCCAGCAGCATTTTCCCGGGATATATGCTCCGCCACTTCCAGAGAAATAGCCAGGTCGTATTTTTTGTCAAAAAAAATGGTTTCTTCAAGGTCTGCCTGATGAAAATTATGGCTGGGAATTTCCAAAAGCTCTTGTTTGACCCAGGCTCCATCCACTCCCTGAATCTCGCTGACACCTTTTTCTTTCAAAACAGACAGCCATGTTCCCACCCCGCAGCCAAAATCAATTGCTGAATGAACCGGCGGCAGAGCATCCAGAACGAGCGGCAAAACGGTTCTCGCTGCATAGACAGTTTTCTGGTGACGCTCCTTGTAAAAATTATGTGAGTAGATATTCTTCATAATGTTTTCCTCTGACTGATAACTCATTTTTTACAGGCAATATACTTTTTTTTTCGAAAATATAAAATATATTGCATGTAATATATTAACCCACAATTTGCATTAGAATAAATAGCTTAATTCTAAGAACTTAACCACCCCTTCTTTTCCCCTCCTTAGTAAGGAGGGGGATTGAAGCCGAAGGCTTTATGGGGTGGTTCTTCTAAGCTATGGAATTGTATCATGTTAGTAAAATAAATAAGTTCTATTGATATAACCAAGATTAATGAATGGAATTCTTAACCCGGTTTCACAATACAAAAATTACATTTGTGGCAAAAAACAGCTAACTTGCCTCAGTACGTCCCGTCAGATGTTACAAGTGCCGAAAAATGTAAAATACAATATCATCGCCCTGCAAAATAAAAGAAAAAATCAGTCGAATAACATAATATCATTAAGATTCAATATATTTTTCTTAAATTTCAGCATATAATTCTTAACGATTGGAAAAGTCATGAGTGAAAATAATGAGAGTAAGCGTGTTGCGATAGTGATGGCGGGCGGATTCGGCGCCCGGCTCTGGCCCCGCAGCACGGAAAAAAAGCCCAAGCAATTCATCCACATCACTGGCGACGGCACGATGATCCAGAACACGGTCAACAGGCTCAAGGGAGTTTTTGAACCGGAGGATATTTATGTCGTGGCTATCGAAACTATGGGTGATCTAATAAAAGAGCAACTGCCCGAGCTGCCGGAAGAGAATATCATCCTCGAGCCGTTCGTGCGGAATACTGCGCCGTGCCTTGCACTGTCGGCGGTGATACTCAGCGGCAAGTACAGTCCCGATACTGTGATGACCGTTTTCCCTTCCGACCACGTGATCCTGAATAAGCGGGAATTTTACGAAAGCGTTAATGTCGCCTGTGATGCTGCGCGCGATTTGAAAGGGCTTGTGACTATAGGCATACAGCCGACGCGTCCTGAGACGAGCTTCGGTTACGTGCAGGTGAAGAAGGAAGAGAAGGGGGATCTGGGAGAGCTTTTCGACCGCGGATTGCGCTGCTCGACAACTTTCGCCGAGAAGCCGGATTATAATACTGCGAGGAGATTCATCGATACCGGCGAATTTCTTTGGAACAGCGGTATTTTCGTCTGGCGCTTCGATACATTCTGGCAGGCTATGGAAAAATACTGGGCTGAAGATACGGCTATCATAGAGATTTTATTCGATCATCTCGGCAAGGATACTTTCCGCGAGAATGTAGAGCACACCTACCGGCAGATATCTTCCCTGTCCATCGACTACGCCATCCTCGAAAAGGCGGATAATGTGTACACGGTGATGTCAAGCTTCCGCTGGAGTGATCTCGGCAACTGGGACGAGCTCTACCGCCTCACGATGAAAGATGCCCGCAACAACGTCATCGAAGGCGACGTCATCCCGATAAACACAACGAATTGCCTGGTAAGCTCGCAGGGCAAGCTGATAGGCATTGTCGGCGTGAATGATCTCATAGTCATTGACAGCGATGAAGCGATGCTGATCTGCAGGCGGGGTCACTCTGATGATGTTATGGAGGTGGTGGATTTTCTGAGACGCAAACACGTTAATAAGTTTTTGTAATATTAGTTTTATATAAATTTAATTCTAAAATCTTATCTTATCTTTTGATTAGGTAAAAAATGCCGTTTTATTCAATTTAATTTTGTGGAATTAAATATTTTTAATAAATTGTAAAAAATTAATAATATAATGGTAAAGCCATTAAGATAAATAAATTGAAATAAAGCATTTTATGCGACAGTATGTGTCGGTTGTTCTCTTAGTTTCACAATTAGTAATATTACATATTTGTTTAATAATCATAAGGTGAAACAATGTCAATTGAGTTTAGAAATCCGGCTAATAACTTCTATGAATTAGCTTTTGTAGAAAACAACATAGAAATTTTCAAAAAAAAAGTAAGTGCTAATAACTTCCTGATCTTTAAAAAAGCTAAAGAAATAATTGAACAAAATAATCCAGGGAAAAGATGGTATTACAATCACTTTGCCAACAGAGAATGGGGATATGGTCCAGTAGGTCTTCAAAATGATAATGTTAATCATCATCATAAAATATTATGGATATATCCTTACAGATTTCAAAAACCTGGAGAAAGAAGAAGAGATAGTATATCAATTTGGTTATCAAGCTCTTTTTTTGACCATTATTTTATGGATTATAATGCTTTTGAGAATAATGATTTAACATTCCATAATTGGACTTTGTTGGGATATATATTTGGCTATAGACTCTACTATCGTCTTTTACCTGGGACTGATCCTTGGATTCTAATGGATATAGATTCAGATGAAAAATTAGAAGAATTAATTGTATTCTTGAGTGATATTATTTAAATTAAATTCGGAAGGAATTAGTGAGATGATAAATGCAGAAAATTTTTGGGATATATTTGCAGAGAATTTTGCTGATAATTATATAAACAATTATGAGAAAAGTTTCGAACTGACGTTTAAAGAAAACTTGACTTATACTATGTATTTTCAAAATGTTTTTCTACCTCAATTATCTGAGATCATTAAAACTAGTATAAGTGCAACAGTAAATACTTCTGAGAGAGAATATTCCGTAGCTACCGGGCAGAGGATGGATTATCTAATGAAATTTAGATTTGACAAAGACAATCCAAATTTCAGAATTGGTATTGAACATGAAAATGCATATAATGCCAATATACAACAAGAGATAAACTGCTTGAGTTATGCAGATGAAAATGATATTACGGATTTAAATGTACTGATTTGGTATTATAGATATAATTATTATGTTAAAAACGACGCTTCTGATATTGACCAAATCAATTTGATTCAAAATCTATTATCAAATTGGAATATTAAGAATGAATTTCTTATCATTTTAGGACCAGGCTATAATTTAAACAATGATGACTATCAAAACTATATTGATGCAATAAAAAAAGATGAGCTATTAGATTATCGGGCTTTTAAAATAGAACCAAAGAATAAAAATTATAAAGAATTAGAGCGAAAGACAATTTTAAGAGATTTACTTTGATTAGTTCATATTTCTATTATGGGGATCAATTTTAAATGTCTTATTCCTCAATAGAATGGACCGAAATGACCTGGAATCCCACGACCGGCTGTGACAAAGTATCCGCCGGATGTAAATTCTGCTATGCCGAAACGATGGCGCGGCGTTTGAAAGCGATGGGGCTGGAAAAATACAGGAACGGGTTTGATCTTACTATACATCCCGACGCCCTTGAAATGCCCTATAAGTGGAAAAAGCCGAGGATAGTCTTCCTAAATTCAATGAGCGATCTGTTCCATGAAGATATACCGGTCGAGTTCATTCAGCAGGTGTTCAAAGTGATGAATGAAACCGAGCATGTGTACCAGATTCTTACGAAACGAGCGGATGTGCTTTGGGAATACGACAGGCGTGATTATCTGCAATGGTCGCATAATATCTGGATGGGTGTGACAGTCGAAAATGAGAAATTCAAGGAGAGAATAGATTATCTGAGGAAAACGAAAGCCCGCGTTAAATTTCTTTCCTGCGAGCCGCTTATTGGTCCCGTTTCGAATTTGAATCTTGATGGCATAGACTGGGTCATAGCCGGCGGTGAGAGTGGACTTAAACCCAGACCTATGGAGCCTGAATGGGTGGAAGAACTGCAGCAGCAATGCGAAGCCGCAGGCGTAAAATTCTTCTTCAAGCAATGGGGCGGCAGGAATAAGAAAAAGAACGGAAGGGAATTAAACGGTGAAGTTTACGACGATATGCCGCCGTTGCCGAGCGATGTTACGGAGGCAAAATAAAATAAATCTTTACAAAGTATCTTGTTAACTTTAACCTTTATCCATCAAGAGTTTACTTTTTTTTTATGTTTTTTATCTACCCCAACTTTACCATTTTGATAAAAGAAAAAAAGTATAACCATAAATGAATCAAAAAAATAGCTGTAATAAGCAAATTTCCAATGGTGACTACGGATTTTTTATGTTTCCGTTTTCTTAATACCTATTGGATAGGGGCTGATATATAACGCCGTATATATTTCACTGTGATAATATTGCGGCGTCGATAAGAACCGTCGGGCGGCGCTGAGAAGCGCTGTGATTGCCTGCCGCCGATTGCAGCTGCTCAATACGATCGGCAAGCTCTTTGAACTTGCTTTTGTCGATGTCGAGAGTTCCGAGATTAAGCACGGTTCGATTTCTCGGACCTTACGGGGTGCGTACCGATTCAACGAGCCTGTAAGTGTGAAAAATCTTATCAGAGCTGTTGTTTTTCTTTTTTATTTCTTTAATAAACATGCATTAAATATAATAAAAAGCACGCACCGGCGCAAGCATAAAATATACCTATGGGGGACTGCATAGGCGGTTTCCGCTAATCACTTACGAAAAATCAATGACTTACGTTGACAATTTTCATAAATTCCGTAGAATTTATATTGTTCTTTGCTTGTTTTGTTAAACTTGGGTTAAGTGTGTTATCATTTCCTCTAATGAAATAAATAGGATAAATTACAGGCTGCCGAAATCAATAATCAGTTATTACAAATTTCTTACTGACCGAGTTATTCCGACTGTTTATTCTAAGGAAATACACTCCCGGGAATGATTCAGGCAGATCGATCCTCTGAGTTAAAATCTTGTTTTTATCAGCATATAACTGTTTCTTATAGATCTCCCTGCCGAAAATATCAGTTATAGTTACCATATACTTACCACTTTGAAATGCGCTCCATTCAATATTTATAATTGTCTGTGCTTGTGCCGGATTCGGATAAATTTCAAAAATTCTCAGACCTGATTTTTCATTATTATCCTTAACGCCTGTAGGGAGTTCCCCGAGTTCGAAATAGACCGTATCACCGTAAGGGCAGCGAGTATGCCAGCCGCGGTTGTCTCTGGCTGTGATGTAATACTGAACCCATTCGGCATCATCAGGCAGATCTAACTTAAGATCCTTTGGATGCTGCCCTTCCATCACAACAATTTGGCTTGTGAATCTGTTATTTGGCTTTGTCCGGTATAGCACCTGAACATTATCCAATTTCCAGCCGGCATCGTAGGAATCGCCCTTTATCGTAAACGTAAGTCTGGGATCTTTCCTGAACTGACTCGGCGGATAATGATAAATATACGGCGCGTGATTCCAGGCATATTCCGCAAAGTGTTTCAGATAGTTATAATTATTTCCCCATGTAGTGTACATCATCCCTTTGAAATTCTGTACATGCTGCGCCCATTCCTTCCATCGCCGGATGTGATTTTCGTCATTATCATAAAACGGAGCTGACATCTGCCGGAAGCCTTTCTCTTCGAAGAAATTAAGACTTTTATGGACTATGCTGTCCTTTTCTCTTCCGTTCCAGTTCATCATGCCGATGGATTTTGGGATCATATCGGCGCTGCCGGTCAGATCGCCGTTGACAAAATAGCCATAGTCGGGTTTAGCATTATGGTATTCATCGAACATATCAGTCAAAATCCAGTAATCCGAGTCCGGCGCAACTTCTTCAATGATATCCACACATTTATTTACATTGTCAGCAAGTATCTCTGCCGGGGTAATATTTCGCTTTTGATCGCCGTAGTCCCAGTTCAACACTCTGATTTCGTCATGCTGCATGAAGTATGTGTCCGCATCCAGCAGGCTGTCCAGCACCTTGAACTCCCTTTCGACAATGTTATAGACTTTCGGATCGGACATTGTTATCATCACCTGGGAATACCGGATTATTACTGTATGGTAATAGGACATTAGCAGGGTATCGCCATTTTTGATATTGCCATCTTCCTTTATACGAAAAGTAGGCGGCGTGTGGTATGAGTCGTAATCGCCGAGCCATCTGTTTCTTCCTAAAAGCGGATCCCTCAGCGTATCGTAATCTACGCCTTCTGTGCAGGAAATGTCCTGATACTGGTGGGACACATTCAGCGGGGTACCCTCGCGTCGAAGTAAGTTAACAAATGGAATTTCCTCGACTATGAGATCATCCAGCCATATCCTTCCGCTTTCAGCGCCCCAGACACCCCAGTAGATCAGCATCGTATCTTTGTCGAAGGTGTTAAAAGTAAAATCTATTCGCTCCCAGCCGTCAGTTGTGGACGGAACAGTAGGAATATAGCGGCTGCAATAAAAGCCGTCCTTAATAGCAGTAGAATTGAATGAACTCGGCGGATATAGATTCTCTGTTTTCACCCAGCCGGAAACATGATACATAGTGAAGGGTTCTACAGGCGTCTCATAGATAACTCTGCCGTGACCATGTTCCGACTCCGGAAAATTCTCAAATCTGATGCTCGCATTGCCGGAACGCTTAACTTCCTCGTCGGCAAAGCTAACCTCACCGGGACCATCGATGAATCGAAAGCCGGAAAAATCATTTCCTTCGTGATCCTCAAAGCCGGGATTAGGCAGCGAAACATCCTTGTGAGGGACAACTCTTGCGGTATCATTTTCAATTACAAATTTCTGATTTCTCACAGGAATTCCCGATGCGAGATTAGGATCGAAGAAGAGCAAACTTCCGGAATAGCCGAAAGACATAATACATGGGATAAACTCCAAAAATCGATCGTCCGCGAATTTTTGCAGCGACAGCAGAGAATCGTAATAAAGTTGAATCAGCGAGCTTGCCCTGTTTAATTTTCCGTCGGCAAGAGCCACTCCGTTTAACTTATAATCGGCTGCTGTTTGCCAGATTTCCTTTGCCGGGGGTATGTTTTCAGGAACCTGCACATTGGTACTATATCGAAACCAGCGGTTAGGGAATTCCGGTGCGTCAACAATCCTGCAGGCGAAAATCGCGTTTGTGTTTGGATTCTGATCGACTATTTGAAATAAAGTATTGATGCCGTAATGAAGTCCCGCTTTGTCCGAACCGGCTATCATTAATTGCATTGGCATTACATCAAGAATATAACCTTCTTCTCCGGGATAATTTTTTGAAATATAGACTCTTTGATCGGGAATATGCTCAAAAAGTCGATTCAGAAAGTCATCCGCAACTCCAAGAACTATACCGGAAACAAGAGTATCTTCAGGATTCCACGATTCAATTTCAAACGTATCCAGATCTCTTTTTCGCAGTTCCTCATTTAATTCATAGGCTGCAAATTCAGCGGGGTGCTGGGGATCGAGATAAATCTTATGCTCATCGTAAAGTGTAAACATACTCGAGTACAGCGCCCTGACATATCCCTGACGCGGTTCCGGCACTATACTGTCGATTTGCGAATGAGTATAAGCTATGTTCGTCGATACTAATATAATAAAAAGGCTTATGACTACTTTCTTCATTTTATTCCCTTTAATTTTTTGTTAATATCTTATAATATAAATAACAAATTTGAGAATGTAAAGCTGCAAAAAACATATTATAATAAAAAACACTAATAAATATGGATTTCAAACCTCTTTCATTACTTCACCGCAAATTCATTATATTTGTGAGATATTTTTTGAAAATTATTGATAAAATATGAAGATAAGCGGATTTTCATTTGTCAGGAACGGCAGCAAACTTTATTACCCCATAACCGAGGCAATCCGGTCGATTCTGCCTATATGTGATGAATACATCGTCGCGGTCGGCAAGGGCGACGAAGACGACACTACCCGCGACGATATCCTCGCTATTAATGATCCTAAAATCAAAATTATCGACACGGAATGGGATGAGCAATACTGGAAGCGCGGCGCTATAAACGCTGTCCAGACCGACATCGCCAAAAGCCACTGCACCGGCGATTGGTGCTTTTATCTGCAAGCTGATGAGATCGTGCACGAGAAGTATTTGCAAACTATCCGCGACCGCTGCGAAGAATTGCTTGACAGGAAAGAGGTTGAGGGGTTGCTCTTTGGTTATGTGCATTTCTGGGGCGATTATTATCATTATCATAAAAGTCACGGCTGGTATCCTTACGAGATACGGATTGTCCGCAATCTGCCGCAGATACACTCGTGGCAGAGTGCGCAATCATTCCGCTGGTACAACTATTACGAGTCCACTCACCAGGAAAAGGGCACACGCAAGATTCGCGTAGCAAAGGTCGATGCGAAGATATACCATTACGGCTGGGTGCGTCCGCCGCGCTTCATGCAGAACAAACGCAAGGCTCTGGACAGCGTCCACCTCGGCAGGCAGAAGGCGGAGCAGGAATACGCCTTGCAGAAGAGCGAATTCGACTACGGTCCGCTTGACCGGCTCGCCGAATTCAAAGACACCCACCCGAAAGTCATGCACGAGCGGATTAAAGCGATGGACTGGAAGGATAAACTGCAATATTCCGGCAAACCTGATAAAAGCCGCCAGCCCCACAAACATGAGAAGTTTAAGTACCGCTTTATGTCGTGGTTGGAGAATAATTTCAATAGCGGCAAGCAAATATGGGGATTTAAGAATTATGAGATGCTGAAGGATGTGTGAAGGGGAAATTTTAAAAAATATGAAAGAAATAACCTCCAATAATCTATTGGTATAACAGGATTTCCCTTCTTTGATAAGGAGGAGATAAAGGGGTAGTTCATGCACCGCAAGATCAACATAGCGTACGTCAGTCATTTCGACCACATGAGGATGGGCGGTCAGAAAAGCATGGTGCATCTTATTGAAAATCTGGACAGGGATAGATTTACGCCGTTCGGGATATGTCCGCGGCAGGGCGAGCTGTCCGAGAAGCTGGAATCTATCGGCTGCAGGTGTTTCTTTGTGCCGCTGTACAGTATCAAGCCGAAGTATATCTTCAAAGTTATGCCTATAACTTCTAAAATTAAAGATATAATAAAAAAATATAATATAGACATTTTACATCCCGATTATTCGGCGGACGCCTTCTTCTGCGGGCTTGCGAAGAAGGGAACGAATGCTAAATTAATCTGGCACGTTCGGTGGAATGAACTGTTCGCCAAAGACCGCTTGCATGAGCGGCTGGCGGACGGTATTATCGGCGTTTCCGAAGGCGCCGGCGAGCGTTTCAAGGGGAATCCGGAAATTTATAAGAAATACCGGACTATCTACAACGGCGTGGATTGTGAATTGTTTAAGCCTGCGAAGGATATTAAAGAAGTTAGAAGAAAGCTTGGCGTTCCTGAAGATAGACTGACACTTCTTTTCGCAGGCGTTCTGAAAGAAGGCAAAGGCGTGCTGGAAATCACGAAGGCTATGGCTAAATTGAAGAAAGAAAGCAATGTTCAGGAACTGCCGCAGCTTTATTATATCGGAATCAAGGGCAGGGAAGAGACTTTTGAAGAATTGCAGCGGATTATTGTGGAAACGGAATTGAATGAAAATGTGAAAATACTTCCGCACCAGGATAATATCCAAGAGTGGATGCAGGCGGCGGATTTGCTGCTTATACCGTCTTACGAGGGACACGAAGGAATGCCCCGCGTCGCTTACGAGGCTATGGCTTGCGGGACGCCGGTGCTCGGCAGCGATACATCGGGCGTCAGAGAAGCGGTGACGCAGAATACGGGCTTCCTTGTCAAAGAGAAGTCTTACGATGATATTGCTAATGTTATTAGGCAGATAACAGACAATCCGGAACGGTTGAAGAATATGCGGAACGATGCGAAGCAGAGAGCGCTGGAATATTTCGACATAAAAAAACATGCAAGGAAAGTAGAAGATTTCTACATAAAAGTACTGAACAACGAGCTTTAATTTGAAAGAGAAATTAAACATATTGTTCCTGAATTCGGCGAAAAGCTGGGGCGGCAATGAGCGCTGGCTGGCTTCCGCTGCCAATGGTCTTGCCGACCGTGGACATAATGTTTTTCTGGCGTACAGAACTGAAATTTTCAAGGGAAGGATTTATGATTCTGTCAGAATGATCAAACTGCCTTTTAAACATGAATTTGATTTAAAAACGAGAAAGGCTATAAGACCATTAATCAAAGAACAGAGTATAGACCTGCTTCTGCCGACGAAACGGAAGGAATATTTTATCGCAGGTCAGATTGGGAAATCGATGAAGATACCTGTCATTTTCCGAATGGGAATACTGCGCAGCTTCCCGGGATGGGATCTGCCGCAGCGGTATGTGTACCGGTATCTGCCTACTGCTGTGATCGTAAACGCTAATATTATCATGGAATCTCTTGTCCATGAGGAAATAATGCCGGCAGAGAGAATTAATGTAATATATAACGGATATGAGTTTCCTGACGATATTGAAGAATACGCTTTGAATATGCCAAAGAACAAATTTATTTTTGCCTCAGCGGGGAGGTTGACCCGCCAGAAGGGATTTGACCTGCTGCTGAAAGCCGCATCGATTCTCAAGCTCAAAGATAGGAAATTCCATCTGATTATAGCGGGCGAGGGCAGCGAAAGAGCGAAATGCGAGCATTTTGTTAGTAATAATTTCTTGCGGGAAGATGTTACTTTTACCGGTGAGATAGAGAATGTCAGCGGATTATTCGCGAGATCGGATGCTGTTGTGATTCCATCACGCAGCGAAGGTATACCCAACGTCCTTTTCGAAGCATGGAACGCAAAGAAACCGGTGATAGCGAGCAATGCGGCGGGTATTCCCGAAGCCGTGAAAGATGGCGCCAACGGGCTGCTGGTGTCATTAAATCCCGAGGATATAGCAACAGCAATGGAATATATTATGAATAATTCCACGGCTGCCGCTAAAATTGGGGATAATGGATATGATACATTAAAAACAAAATTTTCTTTGAAAAATATGCTGGACCAGATTGAAGAATTGTTCGTGAAAACCGTAAATAAATTATGAGCCTTAATATTGCATATATTAATAAAACTACATGGCTGTCGAACATGCCCTCGACGGTTTTTTCGACTATGAATGCCTACGGGTTTGCCCTGAATGACTGCGACTCCACAGTCATCTATAAATCGCCCGAACAGCAGCCGGAAACGGATTTTAATGAATACTTTGATCTTCCTCACATAGGAAATTTTCATGTTCATACGGAAACAGACCGTGCTTGGCGATTCCGCTCGAATGAGATATTCTATTCTAAAGTTGTACACTGGCTAAAGTCCTGCGGTAAGAAGTGGGATTTTGTTATAACACGCGATCCGGGATGCCTGCCCTATCTTATCAAAATCAGGAAACATACGGGCGCTAAGATCTTTTACCAGAGCCATAATTTTTATCCGGATACTTCCCTGCAGCCGGATATGAATAAGATCAATCGCAGGAAATATAAAATTTATGAAACCAAATATATCCCAAAACTCGACGGCATGATGGCTCTGAACGAACCCCACAGCGAGCTTTATAGGAAGCATGTTGATACCCCTGTATTCACCGGATATCCCGGTTTGAAAAAGATTTTTGAGCCGAAAGATAATTTCGATAAGAAAATTGTGCTCTATTCCGGCAGCTTCCAGTTGAAAAAGGGAATTGACACTGTTATAAAAGCTTTCGCGAAAATGGAAGACAAGAGCGTCCGTTTAATTCTCGCCGGCGGCAGGAATGATGACGAGATTCAACCGGTCAGAGATATGATAGATTCCCTGAATATCGCTGACAGAGCAAATATCACCGGCTGGCTCAGCTATAAGGCACTTGAAAATCTATTGAGAGAGGCGACGATCGGTACGCTTCCCCTGAAGGATACATTCTACAATCGCTATCTCACTGCGCCGTCGAAGCTTTTCGATTATCTGGCATTTGGCATGCCTGTGATTTCGTCGGATATGCCGTCAATAAGAGATATAATCGGCGATAATGACTGCGGCGTTTTCATTCCGCCGGATGATGATAATGCTCTTGCTAAAAATCTCGATAAAATTCTTAATGACAGAGATTTATATTTAAAATATCAGAAGGGCTCAGCCGAAACCGCAAATAATTATCTCTGGAAGGACTGCGCCCGACAGATGTTAAATTTTATGAAAAGTGTGTGAGCAATGAAGATAATCGTAATAATGCTCGGCAGGATCGGCGATATGATACTCGCCACGCCCATGTATAGCGCCATCAAGGATAAATACCCTGACGCCGCTATCCATGTCCTTACAAGCCGGCATAATCACATTATTCTTGAACATAATCCCAGCATCGAAAAGATTTTTATTTATGAAAAAACGCCTCTAAAAGCGATAAAACTGCTGCGCGATCTCAGAAAAGAGAAGTACGGCTATCTCATCGACCCGAAAGACCATTTTTCACGAGAGAGCAGATTATTCGCAAAATTGATCAAAGCCGAAACGAAGATAGGATTCAATAAACCCAGCGATGATCTCTACGACAGATCAATTCCGTCCGACATTGAAAACAAAGAACTGCACTTCGTCACCCGCTGTTTTAACACATTGGAACATATCGGCATTGACCAGCCAGCGAAAATTCCATTGCCCGAGTTATTCACATCGGAAGATTCCGAGAATTACGTGAATAACTTTCTTAGTTCTTTATCTGATAAAAAATTGCTTGTCGTCAATATTTCGGCAAGTAAGGAAGAGAAAATGTGGGGGAATGAAAAATGGGCGGAAGCAATCAATAGTATTGAAGATAGATACAATATTGTTTTGACTTATGCCCCGCCGGAGAAGGAAAGAGCGCGTCAACTCTTGTCGAAATGCCTGCAGCTTATTGAGTTTAAATCGCGCTCACTGCTTGATGTGGTTTCATTGCTGAAAAAAGCAAATCTGCTCATTACGCCTGACACCGCATTGGTACATATTGCATCAGCTTTTAATATTCCGTTAATTGCTCTTTATTACAAATGGGAAGCGAGCCTGAATAAATTCTATCCTCTTAGCTCAAAAAAAGAGATCATACTTTCAAATGAAGAAGAAAGTATAAAGAGTATTGAGCCGCATCTTGTCATTAAAGCTTATGAAAAATTATTATTGACATTATAGGCATTCCCCAGTAATGTTGTTTGTTTTTAATTCTCATTTTTTCTTCCGGTTTTAGAACATATTTCCAAATTCTTAGTTTCTATAAAGCCTGAGAATTTTAAGTGTTGGCGTATTCTCTAATTGATTATTTGGGATAAAATTGCTGCCCGGTTAAAATGAAACCGGGCAGATAAGCTCTTCAATTGGATGTCATTCCACGATAATTTTGTAAAGCATAGATTTGACAAAGGCATTTATTATGCATAAGTTGAAATTTCAGGCTCCGGGTACAACAGGGAATCTGATTATATTTTGATAAATGTGTCCAATAATATTGTTTTGATTATAAATAATAATATTACTTTCTAAGAATTTAACTTTTTATAATTAACACATGAAACAATGAAAGGTTACAAAATTTATAGAAAAAACTTCCATGTCCAACTGTGAAAAATGTCTAATTGTATAATATAAAGAGAATTAAATCGGCTTAAATTTTTAATAGATCTAATATTTTCTCGACAAAATCGGGGTAATCCCTGAATTTTCCCTTCGCAGTTTCACGGCTGTAGTTCAGTAGAGTCCCCTGGGACTTTATTAACAAATTGTTAAAATATTTATATTAAAGAAGATATGGTTTATATGAAATTCATCAGCGGAAACAATAGCGGACAGTTCTTTGTATTGTTCTTATTCCTCAAATAATCTTACTCTTCTTCACGTAATCGATAGAGCGTTTGATTTTATCGGTGATATTGCCGGATTGGGGGGAATCGTGCCCGGGATAGATCGTCTCGATTTTCAGTTTTGACAATCTGATGAGCGCTTCAAGAAATTGTGATGAATATGTGCCGCCCGTTGAGTTTATAATAAGCTGCGTATCGCCGGTGAAGAGAGACTTTTCCTTTTCGCAATAGATGCAAATGGAATCATGCGAGTGCCCCGGGGTGTGAAAAATTTGGGCTTTGGTTTCGCCAAAAGGTACTCGCATTGTATCATGTAGCACTTTGCTAATGCCGGGATTGTTTTTGAATGCGTAAACTCTGGGATTGTACTTGCTTACGATATGCTTAAGTCCACCTAGGTGATCGAAGTGTTCATGGGTTATTACGACCTGCTCTACCCGCCTTTTGCCGACGCCGGTGGATATTGTGTCAAGCTCTTGCAGAATAAAATCATCAACGCCGGTGTCTATCAAAGTATTGACATTGTCGATGGCATTCCAGTCGCCGCGGACAAGATACGCATTGCACGAGTAAACGTGAGGATTCTTTTTAAGCAGGGTTACTCTCATGTTCAGCCTATCTTTTTGAAGATGTTTGCGCTGGAAGTGACTTTCGTGAATAGCGGCGCTGTCGGATCGGGCAGCGTCTGTGTCTGTTCCGTCACAAGGAATCCGTTCGACGCTAATGTCCGGTGGAACATTCTTATAACTTCTATCCTCTGGTTGTATTGCAGGTGCAGTAGTACGTTTTTGTTAATTATCAAATGGTAGCCGCTGTCGGGCGGTTGAAGATTGAGAAGGTCGTTTTTCCTGAAATTTACGCGCGATCTTATATTCTCATCAATAATGAAATGCCCGTTACTATCAGCCGGTTTGAAGTATTTTTTGAAAATTTCATCGGGGATTCGTTTTAGCTCTTCCACGGGATAAATGCCTTCGTTAATGTTTTTGCCGAAGGTGTCGTTTTCGTCGATGTCGGTGAGGTCCATTTCCACCTTCCTGAAGCCGAAGCGCCCTAATTTCTCGGCTAAAAGTATAGCAAGGCTGTATGGCTCGGGGCCGTGGGCGCAGCCGGCGTCCCAGATTTTTATCTTGCGGAAGCCCTCGACCTGCGGCATGAGATAGTTGATTGCCTGATCCAGCGTGTGCCGGTCGCGAAAAAAGAATGTAAATGCCATTTATCTAACTTTCTGTGTTTGTCAATTAAAAAAAACAATTTATAGTTTTTTGGTCATGTCAGCAAAATAATTGCTATAACTATTTTTTCATCCCACACCATTCAATCCGAAAATCGATGATACCGCGGCAGCCATTTTTTCTATAGGGTGAATTTCATTTGCTATATTCAGGTCAATAATTGATTTGGGCATCCCGGAAACGACGCATGAATCGATATCCTGCGATAAAATATAGCCGCCTGTATCGTGAAGTTTTTTCATTGCTTTGGCGCCGTCGTGTCCCATACCGGTCATTATTATGCCCAATGCCCTTCCTCTGTAGTGTTTCACTATTGAATCGATCATGACATTGATGGAGGGCGAGTATAACTCGTCGTCAGGCTTATTATCAGTTATCAATATATCCGATTCGCTTCTGAGGGTCATCTGCATACCGCCAGGGGCGATATAAATGTTACCGGGCTTGAGCTTGTCGCCGGATTTAGCTTCCTGTACGGTAAGCTCAGTCAAAGTGTTCAGCCGGTTGGCAAGAGTATAGGTAAAATGCGGCGGCATGTGCTGGGCAATCATTATCGGTACGGGCATATCCGGCGAAAGATGGGTGATAAATTCCTGCAGAGCGCCCGGACCGCCCGTAGATATACCTATACCTATGATTTTAATATGGTCGGGCGCCGGTCTTTCCGAGCTTATGACGGAAGGTTTGGAAGTATCCGATGCCTTGATTTTTTGCGCGAGAACCGGCTTCCTCTGCTGCATTTTCCTCAGATACTGCCGTCTAATTATTTTATTTTTGAGATTGGTGTTCCCCCCGATACTGAGGATTTTTTTTATGATCTGATACTTCAGTTCGTACATATCTTTTAGGGCATTGCCCTTGGCAATAAAATCGACGGCGCCGTTAGTCAGGGCGTCCATGGTCGCGTTGGCGCCGTCGTTTGTCAGGGTGCTTATCATCAGTACCGGAATGGGATGCTCGTCCATGATGGCTTTTACAGCCTCGATGCCGTTCATCTCGGGCATTTCCACGTCCATTGTGACCACATCCGGCTTCAGTTCCTTAACTTTTTCAACCCCTTCCCTTCCGTTCTTTGCTGTTCCCAGAATTTCTATCTCAGGTACATTCAGTATTTTTTTAAGAATATTCCTGATGAAATGCGAATCATCGACAATTAGTATTCTTACCGGTTCCATTTATCTTAAAATTCAATACTTACACAAAAGTCTATGTTCGAAATCATGTCAATCCATTTTATGTATCAATTCAGCCACATCGAGTATCATAATCACGCTGCCGTCGCCCAATATTGTCGAGCCTGCTATGCCGCGGACATTTCCGAGATAGTCGCCGAGGGATTTTATAACGATCTCTTCCTGTCCTATCAATTCATCCACAACCAGCCCTACGCGCTTTATGCCGATGCCTACAACAACTATATATTTATCCTTGTTTCCAATATGGTTGTGATTTATTTCGAGCACTTGTTGCAGTCTCAACAATGGATATATTTCCTCTCTGATTCGGATCACTTCTTCTTGGTTTATTCTTGATATGTCGTAATCATCGATAGAAACTACCTCGACAACCGAACTAAGCGGTATAGCAAAGGTGTTGTTCCGTACTTTCACCAGGAGCCCCTGAATGCTCGCCAGAGTAAGCGGCAGCTTTATAGTGAAAGTAGAGCCTTCTTCGGCTTTGGAATCTACCTGAACCATGCCGTTGAGATTCTGGATGTTGGTTCTTACTACATCCATGCCGACGCCTCTGCCTGAAACCGATGAGACCTGCTTTGCAGAACTGAAGCCGGGCTTGAAAATTAATTGAAACGCCTCTCGGTCTGTCATCTGGTCGGCTTGTTCTTTGGAAATGACGCCTTTTTCGAAAGCGATGGATTTCAGTTTTTCCGGGTCCATGCCGGCGCCGTCGTCTGATATTCTTATGACGATGTTATTTCCTTCGTTATCGGCTTCGAGGGTGAGGGTTCCCTGTTCGGGCTTGCCTTTTTCCCTGCGGACTTCCGGTTTTTCGATGCCGTGGTCGCAGGAATTGCGTATCATGTGCACCATGGGATCGTTCAATTCTTCAATGATGCCGCGGTCGATCTCGGTTTCTTCGCCTTTCATTTCTAGTTTTATGCTTTTACCGAATTCTTTTGACAGGTCGCGGGTAATTCTCGGCGCCTTGATGAAAAGCTGCTTTACGGGAACCATGCGCATCCGCATGACCGCAGTCTGGATTTCCGATGTTATAAAATCAATCGACTCAGCGGTTTCCAGCAGTTCATTAATCCCGGAAGTATTTTTGAATTCCTTGTCGAGATTGTCCGATATTTGCGTCAGACGGTTCCTTCCGAGAACGAGTTCGCCGCTGAGATCCATAAGAGTTTCCACGCGTTTCAGGTCAATCCTTATGGATTCCGTTGTTTGTCTTTTGCCCTGCGATTTTTGTTCTTTGGGTTTACCGTTCTTCTCAGCTAGTTTATCCTCGTTTTTTTTTGTTGTTTCTTCTTTTTCGATTGTTTCAATTTCGGTTTTTGCTTCTTCAATACCGCCGTCATCTTTCTCGGAAGAAACTTCATTTTGGAATGATTTATTAACTTCCTCGAAAGCCTTTTGCAGCATTTCCTCTTCTGATTCCGAAAAGTCGCCTTCTTTGGCAATTAGTTCGTTATCGCTAAGTACTTTTTCCAGGGCGCTGTCGCCGCTTTCCTGAGCCTCTGCAGTGATTTGCTCATCGGAATCGTCAGAGATTTCTTCCGAATCGCCTGTATTCTCTGATTCTTCGGCGTTTGTATCCGATTCCAGTGATTTGATTTGCACCAGCCGGGCGATTATGCTTTCGAATTCGGAAGAATCTTCTTCGCCTTCCTGAAGTTTCCCGAGGTAATTTTGTATAGCATCCCTGACTTCCAGCAGTATATCGGTCATTTCATCCTCATATCTGATCTCGAACCTTCTGAGTTTATTCAGAAGATCTTCGGCGCTGTGAGTCAGTTCCGATATATCATCGAGACCGATAAAAGACGAATTCCCCTTGATTGTATGGAAACCGCGGAAGATCTTATTCAGAAGCTCGGAATCCCCGGGATTGCCTTCCAATTCCATGAGATCCTGGGTGAGATTTTCGAGGATCTCCTCGGTTTCGATTACGTATCCATCGAATATTTCCCTCATTTCAGGGTCATTCATTAAATTGAGCCCCATTTTATGCCCCCTTTGAATATTTATTTCAGATTCATTTGTTATATTGTCTTTGTCAGAGCCGTCTATTCAGCCGCCTTCGGAATTCTGCTGAAATTCTTTGATGAAATCGTCCACATCCGGCTGCCGCGCTTTGGTTTCATCCATGGAATCAATAGCCGCAGGATCGAAAGCTATATCTCTATGCATCTTTGTTACATCTGTCCTATCGCCCTCTTTAGGTGGTTCGAGCCCTTCTTCGGTATTTACTTCCTCGCCGGTTTCCACCAGTTCGCTGTATTCGGCTTCGTTGAAGTGCTCAAGGATTACTTTCAGCTTCTCGCTTATTCTCTCGAGAAGGTGATTAACAGCGGCGATCTGCTGTGATGTGATATCCTGAACCTGCATCGCCATCATGATGGAACTGGAATCATTCATCATCTCATTCAGCATATTGTTAGTCTCTTCGGAAATCGCATTGATTCTGTTCTTTTCCTGGACCTTTTCGTTGAAGAATTCTTTTAACACAGTTTCTATCTCGTCGATATTATCGTGAAGATCCGGATGAGCTCTGAATTTGCTCATTAGAGATTCTACTGCGATTTCGTCATCGGCAGCAGTTTTCAATTTATTGAGATTTTCCTGAATGTAATCAATTTTTGTCATGAAATTCTCGGCTATCGAAAGTATTTCATTCGTAGCATTTTCGGTTGCCTGGGTGACTTTCGACAACTGTTCGGATACGCCGGGGATTTTCTGCAGTCCTTCCTCGATCGAGCCGTTCAATTCGTCCAGGATTGGCTTGGCTTCCCTGACGAATATTACGATATCCTCGAGGAACGGGATAAAGTACTGACCGACACTGAGGAAATCCCGCAATTCATCCGCTTTATTGAGTAAGGCTGTTACATCTTTTTCGTTCATTAACATCTCCGTTTATTTTTTTCAATATTTGACTTAATTATGCTTTTCCTGTTGATTTAAGTATTCCGTCGATTTTTTCTTTAAGAAGCGTCGGCGTGAATGGTTTTACGATGTAATTATTGACTTTTGCCTGCAGCGCTTCGATTATGTCCTGCTTCAATCCCCGCGTGGTAACCATTAATATAGGCAGGGACTTATGATTATCGTCCGACCTGATCTTTTTAGTAAGTTCCAGCCCGCTCATATTGGGCATATTCCAGTCGGTGACTACAAAATGGACATCCTCGGACTTCAGCTTTTCGTAGCCTTCCGAGCCGTCACCTGCTTCGATAAGGTCATCGTAGCCTATTTGTTTCAATGCGTTTACAACAACTCTGCGCATTGTCGGTGAATCGTCAATTACTAAAAATTTCATCTCTTTAGCCTTTATTTAATTGAACATTATATTTATTTATATTATCTATACTTGCTTTTTGTAAGCCAGCGCTTTGGGTAAATGGATAATCTTGAATTTATGCTCCAAACCGTACAGCGATTCCGAAAATCCTATGTACATATAGCCGCCGTTCTTCAGAGAGTTGTAAAGCATGTTCACGACTTTCTGCTTGGACGGCAGATCGAAATATATAAGAACATTGCTGCAAAAAATGAAATCAATGTTTCTCTGCTGCTTCATTGAAAATTCATCGTATAAATTGATGTTTTTGAATTCAACCATATTCCTGATCTCTTCGCTCAGTATATATTTATCCTTTAATTTTTCGAAATAATTCATATACTCAGGCGGAATATTTCTGATCGCATAATCAGTGTAAACGCCTTTTTTGGCTTTTTCGATTGCGCTATCGTCGATGTCGCTGGCGAGGATTTGAAAATTTATATCCGGATATTTGTTTTTGAATTTTTCATTGATAATAAGGGCTGTAGTATAGGCTTCGTCGCCGGTGGAACTGGCAGCGCTCCAGATGCGCAAAATTTTGTTATATCTTGATCTATTCTTCAAAAGTTCGGGTATGATTATGTTTTCCAGTCCTTCGAATTGCTCTTTGGTCCTGAAAAAGAAGGTTTCGTTAATAGTTATGGCATTTGCAAGCTGCTTAAGTTCGCCATTGTTTCTATGAGTATTCAGATAATTGTAGTATTCTTCATAAGAAGCTATCTTTTTATTTCTGATATGTTTACGCAAGCGGCTTGCCAGCAGATATTTCTTAGTCGAATTGAAATAAATGCCGAATTTATTATAGATAAAATCTCTGAATTTGATGAAAGTGGCGTCGCTGAGATCACTGTCATCACCATTGAGACCAGGCTTGAACTTATTGAAGTCGAAGCTTTTGTTCGAAGTTTGACCTGATCTCATATTTTGCGTTAGACTCATAACTATTGGTTGCTTTAATTAGTTGTTAAATTGTTAACCTGTGAATTCATTGATGCTGCCATATCATTCCCAGTCCATCTTCTTCAACAGATCATTTAAATTATTGTCATCATCAATATTATCCTTCGGTTTTTTAATGTTATCCAGCAGCTTATCAATTTCTTCCTGAGTAAAGAAATCTTCATCGCTATCTTCCACTCCTGTTGGTTCTACCTTCGTTTTTTCATTATCACTGTTGGTACCTACAAATAAATCCAGCAGTTTGTCAATATCTTTCTGATATTTGACATCATCACTAATTTCAATATTCCTTATTTGATTTTTGTTTTTTGAATTATCCTTATTTCCACTCATAATTGCAAAACCGTTTTTTTTTTATTTAATTTGATTTTTTAACTTTAATACTTAGCCGTTTTGGGACAGCTTCTTTGGTAATGAAAAATTGAAAATACTACCTTCGCCTTTTTTGCTGATTGCTTTTATACAGCCGCCGTTAAGGGCGACAAATTCCCTGCATAATGATAATCCCAACCCTGAGGTCACGGAATTTCCATTATACAGGTGATTATTCAATATCTTATCTATTTCCTCTTCGTTAAAGCCTTTCCCCGTATCTATCACCGAAATCTCGACCGTGTCCTCTAATTCCTCTGCTGTGATCTCAACTATGCCGTATTCAGGCGAATATTTTATTGCGTTCGAGATAAGATTTCTAAGCACCGTATTTATCATGTTTTTGTCGGCGAAGGCATGGATGCAATCTCTAATTTTGTTGACCAATGTGATCTTCTTATTATTCGCCATGATATTGTGCAATTCTATACTCTTTTCGATCATCGAGCGTAGTTCGATTTCCGCCGGATTGCAATTGAATCCGCTTCCCTGTGTTTTCGCCCATTGAAAAAGATTGTCCAACAAATTAGACATCACAGCGGAAGCATTATAGATATGTTTATGGATATTATTAATATAATCAATATCAAGTTGGGATGAGGACTCTATGAGATGCTCCGAATACAGAAGCAGCGCCTGCAGCGGATTTTTAAGATCGTGAGAAATAATCGACATGCAGCTTTCCTTGCATGAAATGTAACTTTGAACGTCATTGTTTAATTTGAACAATTTATTCAAAATCTCCTCTAATCTTTCCTGCGGGCTTTGCTTAACATCATTATAGTAATAATTCTTTAAGTAATTGATATTTCCGTTGTTTAATTTCATATCGAAATTTTTGAGAGAAATCTTTATCTTGGCGCATAGATTCTCAATTTCAAGCTCAAGATTTTTCTTATCGGTGATGTCCTTCCCGATAAGAATAAGCTCGATCGGAATACCCGAATCATCGCCTATCTTTAGCAGATCGATCAGAATATACCTTGATCCTCCTGTTTTGGTAACTATGGATAATTCCTGACCATAGACAGAGTTTCTACCGTATAATATCTCATGCATTTGAATCTTTCTTATTCCGCTGAGGGAAAAAATCTCTTCGAATGATTCTCCCTGCAATTCGCTCGAGGAATATCCCGAAACAATTTCAAATGCCCGATTGACAAACTTTATCCTTCCGCTTCGGTCAATAATGGAAAATAGAAAAGTAGGACTTGCCATTATTTTTTTGAAATATGTAACCGTCCCTGGTTGAAACTCGCCCATTTTAAATTCCATAACCGTGTCAAAATCGTAATTCCTATTGCTCATAACTTACCTTCCTTTAAAATCAATCGGGCATTTATTAATTATACTGTCGCTGCCGCCGACTCAAAAATGCTGTCCTTTTCTTCTTCAGTTAGCAATTTCCTCAGATCCAGAAGCGATACCAACTGATCGTCAAGTTTCGCTATGGAAGTAAGATATTCCGTGTTAATCCCTGCCGTTACCGATGGCGGCGGCTCGGTAATGTTCTTGTCTATTCTCAATACTTCAATCACTCTGTCCACGATGAATCCGATGATCTTCGACTCGATTTCCACTACTATTATCCGCGTTTCCTTGTCATATTCCTTTGCCGGAAGGTTCATCCTTAATCGCAGGTCGATCACGGGGATTACTCTTCCCCGCAGATTTATTACGCCCTTCACATGTTCCGGCAGATTCGGGACTTTGGTAATGTTTACCATCCTGTTGATTTCCTGCACATAGAGAATCTCTACGCCGTAAACTTCATCTCCGAGAATAAAGCTCACAAGCTGCAGCAGATCTTCATTTGATGTTCCCTGATTTATATTTTCGAATTTTTTATCATCAGACATTTTAATTCTCCTTATTATTTAATAAAAATTGCGGCGCAAGGATCTAAACTCACGCCGCATTATATATGATCATTGCTCAGTTACCCCGAGTAGTTCTTCTTTTTGAGAATCATCTAATGATCCGTTATCGTCTTTGTAATTGCCGGAATGTCCATTACCGTCGTTCTTTCCGGCATAACCGCTGTTGTTGAAGCCTTGCGCGTTGGAGGCATTTACGACGAACTTCTTAAGCGCCTTAAGCAGATTTCTCGTGAGTTCCGTCATATCTTCGGTAGCTTCGGCGACTTCGGTTACCTGGCGTGTGCTGTCGGATGCCACCTTGGATATGGATTCGACTGATTTAGAGATCTGCTCGCTCGTTGTTGATTGCTCTTCGCTGGCGGTGGCTATCTGGGTGATCATTTCCATGACCTCTTCCGAGCTCGCCAGCACCGATTCGAGCGATTTGCCTGCCTTATCAGCAAGTTCTATTCCATTGGTCACCTCGTCATTTCCTTTGTTCATCCCTTCGACAGCGCCCTGAACTTCGCTCTGGATATCCTTGATCATCTGGGCTATTTTCTTGGTAGCTTCGGTAGTTCTCTCTGCGAGCTTCCTGACTTCGTCGGCTACCACTGCGAAGCCGCGCCCCTGATCGCCTGCTCTTGCCGCTTCGATTGCCGCATTAAGAGCAAGCAAGTTCGTCTGATCGGCGATATCGTCGATAACAGAGATAATCTCCCCAATCTGCTGGCTTGATTCGCCCAGCTTATTGATATTCTCTGAGGACTTGCTGACCACATTGGCTATATCGCGCATTTTGGTGACGGTCTGGTTGACCACTTCACCGCCGTCTTTGGCAATAGAGCCGTTCTTCTCGGCAATATTAGCCGCTTTGCCTGAATTTTCGGCGTTCTCGTTGATGGTACGCGCCATCTCTTCGACTGCCGAGGCAACTTCTTCGGATTGCGAACTCTGTTCCTGAGATGAAGAAGCCAGCACATTTGAGTTGGAAGAGATTTGCTCTGATGAAGTAGCAACCGTCTCAGATGCCTGAACCACATTGGCAATAACCTGTTCAAGGGAATCACCCAATTTGTTAATATCAGCTTTGAATTTATCAAATTCGCCTTTGTAATTGCCTTCCATGCGGGCGCGAAGGTCGCCATCAGCAAGCACTGATAACACTCTGCCTGCTTCGTTCAGAGGATCGATAACACTGTCAAGGGTATTATTTATTCCCTCGACAATAATTTTATATTCACCATTATGTTTTGAAGCGTCGGTCCTGGTATCGAGAATACCTTCCGCAGCATCATATGCAAGTGTTTTTACATCTGATACTAATTGTTGCAGATTGTTTCTGATTGAGTTTATCGAGTTTGTCAGCACTATTTGTTTGCCCGGCAGAACCCGCATTTCGGTGCTTAGATCGCCGTCTGCATAATTTTTCAAAATATCTAATCCCTCAATTACAGGATTTATAACTGTGTCAAGTGCCTGATTTATTCCCGTAACTAATTCGGAATACGCCCCGGAAACTTTTGTATGGTCACACCTGGCTTCAATATCTCCGGCTTTCTGTTCATCAATGGTCTTGCCTAATTCGTTTGCAAGTGTATTTAGAGATTCTATGCAAACATTAAGATTATTCTTGATTTCATTGAAATCACCTTTATATTCCTCTTCTATCTTTGGAGGAATGTCGCCTTTGGAGATCCTGTCAACATATTCAGCTGCTACATTCAAAGGACCTATGACATTATCCAGCGTCTGGTTTACTCCTTGAATGATATCTTTAAAATTACCGCCATGTTTGGAGGCATCCGCTCTTGTATCCAATTTACCATCTGCTGCAGCTTCGGAGAGCATCTTGGAATCTTGAACAAGTGCGTTAATTGAATCTCTTGTCTTGCAAATCGCTCCAATTATCTTCTCAAAAGTTTCCTTTTGCTCTTTGGTATCCTCATCTGCTTCATTAGCTTCCAGATTAATATTCAAATCACCTTCGGCTATTTTGCCAAGTCCATTGACCAGTTTTTCAGCTTCATTGGAATTATATTCAGCTATCTTCTCCTGTTTTCTCATCTGGTTCTTGATATCCGTCTGATCCATCACTACTTCAAATGCACCTATAGGATTGCCGTCTTCATCTCGGATCGGAATACCTGAATACTTGATCTCCAAATCAACATTCGGGGCTGGATGAGCATCTGTTTCTGATTCTGCGACATTGTTTGTTTGAATTGCTTTGTTACAGGCACAATTACTTGTTTTACAATCAGAGGTATTAAAGAAATCATAGCACTTAGTGCCTTCGGTTTCTTTTCCTGTCTTGCCGCCTACTTTCGCTCCGGTATCATTAAGATATTGAATATTGAAATCTTTATCTATAGCCATCGCCGGAATTGGCATATTGTCTAATAATCCCACAACAGCGTCTAATGTATTATTGACACCCTTAATGATTCTCTGGAAGTCGCCGCCATGTTTGGAATCGTCTGCTCTTGTTCTTAGTTTTCCGGATTTGCCTGCTTCCGAGAGCATATTTGCATCCGCTACAAGAGCGTTCACTGCACCAATGCATACATTAAGATTATTCTTGATTTCATTGAAGTCACCCGTGTATTCTTCAGTTATCTCTGGTGGGATGTCGCCTTTGGATATCCTGTCAACATATTCTGCTGCCATATTCAAAGGACCTATGACATTATCCAGCGTCTGGTTCACTCCTTGAATGATATCTTTAAAATCACCGCCATGTTTGGAGGCATCCGCTCTTGCATCCAATTTACCATTTGCTGCAGCTTCGGAAAGCATCCTCGAATCCTCCACAAGATAATTAATTGCATCAATGCAAACATTAAGATTATTCTTGATTTCATTGAAATCACCTTTATATTCCTCTT
>CAZXYS010000032.1:40063-47950 GCA_964645005.1 uncultured Hyphomicrobiales bacterium
CTATCTTTGGAGGAATGTCGCCTTTGGAGATCCTGTCAACATATTCTGCCGTCAGGTTCAATGGCGCTACAAAGGCATCAATTACCTCATTCATTCCTTTTGTTATATCCCTGAATTCAAAATTAACTTTTTCCACTTCGGCACGCTTGTCGAGCTTGCCTTCTTTTACTGCATTTATAAGATTATTCGTTTGCTCAGTGAGTGAATCGATGATACTCTTGATATTTTTCGCAAAGAAAAGGTATATCAACACTGAAATAATTACCACTGCTAACCCCGCAATTATCATTATCGACTGCAATGCCGCGCTGGCTGCGAAGACCTCTTCTTCTATGGCGCCGGCTACTACGAGCCAGTCAAGCTGATCCACAAAGCCGTAATAAGCGATTTTATGCTGGGTTTCGCCGTTGGCATTCCAGAGATAATTCATTTTCCCATCTTTTTCCTGAATCATGGTCTTCATGAAGTAATTTCCATCAGCGTCCTGCAATTCTTTGGCGCTTGTTCCTATCAGGTCTTCATTTTTAGGATGGAAAATGAATTTGCCGTCTTTGTCAGTTATATAGACATATCCTGATTCGCCTATCTCTATAGCAGCCAGCTTATCCCATACATCTTCAATGCGGAATAAATCATTGAATTCCGATTTATAAGCGCTGGCACTGATTATCCAGTCCCATGGCTCAAAATAATCCATATACAGCGCCTTGGGTCTTTTCTTTGTCTCGCCCGGATTTTTCCACATGTATTCGAGATATCCGCTCTTGCGGCTCATCTGCTTTTGGATGAACTCATGTTTCGCTGCGGATACGCCTACATTTTGCTTTTTGGGATGATGTTTGAACACCCCCTGTGAATTAATAACATAAATATACCCGGAATTTCCGATCTTCTGGGCTTCAAGCACTTCTCTAGCTTTGGCTTTTGCTTCTGATTCGGACAGCTCGCCTTTGGTATATTGTTCGTAATAATGAGCCGCAATCTCTTTGTTCTTTTCCGCCACAGAGCGAAGGTTCCCTTTAATGGCGGAACTCAGGCTGCTCTGAATAATATTAATGGAATTTTCCTTGGAATCGGTCAATGTCTTATCGACATTTTGCTCCAGTTCGCTGTTCATTTTGAAATAAATCACCAGACTTGCAGCAATAAATACTACAATCAAGCCTACGAAGCTGAATAATACTTTGTCCTTTAATTTAACACTCATCTGTCTCTCCTTATAAAGTGTACAAAATTTAGAATTTATAATAAGTTACAAACATCAGTCTCAGATTGTCACCTGCTTCTTTATCCATGTACGAGGTCTTTAAATATTCCCCTTCGAGCATAAATGTCACCGATTTGGCAATGTTATATGAAACATTCCCAAACAGCCATTCATTCTTTGTGCGCATGCCTTCCGTTAAATCATCATTATCGGGATCGTCAAAACCGCCGCCGACAGTCGCAGCCCAAGAATCGGAAAAATTGTACTTCACATGCGCCCAGCCGCCTTTCGAGGCAAGATTGGTAACGGATGAAGAATCATTTATAAATCCCCGAAAAACGCCCCCGAAAAAGCTGTTAAGATTCTCGCCGTAAAATCCGCGGGCTATCAGCTCGAATTTGCCAATTTTGACTTTTGCGTCGGCATTCATTGAATAGCTGTTTTCCTCATGGATGGCGCCTGAAAGGTCGCTGATATCTTCCCTGCCGTAATGCCCTGATACGGAAAATGTCACAGGATCCGCATCCAGCCACACTCGTCCCATGAACCAGGGCATACCTGTGATTTCACCGTCGAGCACGGGATCAAAACTGCCTCCTTCGAAGTTATCATATTTAACATTACCGGCTATAGGTCTGTTGACGCTCACAGCAAATTTGACCGGCTCAGGATTGACAGTAAATTTTATCTGTGGATATCTCATCCACAGATTACCTTTCCCAGCGCCTACAACAAAGCTGGTCGTATTCGGGAATGGACCCGCTATCAAAGCCCAATCCTGCCCGATACGCAATTGTATTTCAGGATAGATCAGTTCCACCCATGCATGCCGCAGTCTTGGCAGGGGGTGTCTGGCGGCGGTACCTGAATTAGGAAATCCCCCCGCGAAATCAAGTTCTATCAGCCCGTTGATCTTGCCCTTTTTTCCTGCTTTAGGTCCGTCCAGCTTCATGCCCAATCGCGTATGGCGGGCATTCATAGAAAAAACATCATTGGCATCCTGATCTGCGTTCGATGGAACGAATAGAAGCCAATCTCCCTGAGCGACTTTTGTCTGATCGTAAAATGTCTCAAATTTGACGAATCCGTAGAATGTCATGTCGAATTTGTTATCTTCAGCCAGAGAAATATGACTGAACATTAGTAGTGATAAAAATACAGTAGTTAAGGTCTTCATATTATACTCCATTCCTATAGTTATTCTGCGCAACTCTATTCGGTTTCACCGCGATTACAATTAATTTCCCTGTTTATGTGTATCAGTTTTTTCATTAGGTTATCCCATTCGACCGGCTTGATGAACAGGTCGAAAGCGCCGTTCACCATTGCCTCGCTATATATTCTCTCGTGGATGTATGCCGTGTAAATGATTACATATCCCCTTCCGTTCAACTGTTTTATCAGCTTAAGAACTTCCACGCCGTTCATGTTTGGCATTTTGTAATCGGTTATGATCACATCGTAGTTGTTTTTCATATACTCATCGATGCCTTCCGTCGGTTCGAGGAAAGCCCTGCATTCGTAGCCATATAGTTGCAGCGCGTTATTAAGCATGTTCAAGCAATCCTGATCGTCATCTATCAATAAAATCTTCATTAATCATCTTTGTCTGAGAAATTTTTACGAATACTTTCGCTTAGACTATACAAGTGATATGCCGATTATTTCGGATGGCTGATAAAATCTACAATTAGATGGAATTGTTATAGTTAATTATATGGCGTGTTGTAAGCGCAGTTGTTCAATTTTTTGACAACTGTTCAGTTTCTGACAGGCAATTTTTGAATTTGTTCAAATTTTTTACAATTTTTTTAGT
The DNA here is from genome assembly GCA_964645005.1 of uncultured Hyphomicrobiales bacterium. Taxonomy (GTDB): domain Bacteria; phylum Bacteroidota; class Ignavibacteria; order Kapaibacteriales; family UBA2268; genus CAZXYS01. The sequence goes on from CAZXYS010000032.1 coordinate 43,087, forward strand.
TTATTATGAAGCGTTCCCCTCGAGATACCCAGATATTGGGCTGCCTTAGTCTGATTACCTTTAAATTTTTCGAGAGCTTTTTTGATAATAGCAGTTTCAATTTCGTTCAAATTAAGCTTTTCATCCGGCAGTTCGAAAGTGTCCGGTTTTAATATGAAATTATCCTTACTGGACAGGCTGCTTTGATCCAAATCAAGTATTTTCAGGTGATCCCCGCGCAGTTCGATCTCGTCATAAAGCAGGACTATCCTGTCTAGGATGTTTCTCAATTCGCGGATATTGCCGTACCATTCATACTCTTTGAGTATCTCCACGGCTTTTTCGGAAATAATTCTGAACTGCTTATTCCTCTTTTCGGCAAAATCCAGCAGGAACATCTGCGCCAGCGAAGGAATAGCCTCTTTTCGTTCGCGCAGCGGCGGCAGATAGATGCTGCCGGTGTTCAGCCGGTAGTAGAGATCGCTGCGGAATCTGCCCTGATCCACTAACTCTTTTAAATTCTTATTGGTTGCCGTAATGATCCTCACATCAACGGATATGCTCTTCTGTCCGCCGACACGATAGAAGCTCCTGTCCTGGATCATGCGCAATAGCTTCGGCTGCATATCCAGCGGCAGTTCGCCGATTTCGTCCAGGAAAAGCGTTCCGCCTTCCGCCATTTCCATCTTACCCTTCATGCCTTTCTGCCGCGAACCAGTGTAAGCGCCGCCCTCGTAGCCGAAAAGTTCGCTTTCGAATAGTCCGGCGGATATCGCTGAGCAATTTATTGAAACGAGCGGTCTGTTTTCATTTTTAGTTCCGTAATGGACAAGATTTGCGACCAGTTCCTTACCGGTGCCGCTTTCGCCTTCGATAAGTACCGGCATATCTCTGTGTTCGTGCAATTTTAGAGCTACGGAAACAGCTTCCTTCATCTTATCCGAGAATATCCCGAATTTATATTTCCCGGCAAGATATATGAATGCGCCGTTTTCAAGCACATTTTCAGCATTGTATTTACTTTCTTTATCACTCTGAATATAGTCTGCGTCTTGCGCTGCCGATTTTATCTTCCGCTGCAATTCTTCTTTTTCGCTGATCCGGCTTATAATTTTATGCAATTCATAAACATCGATCGGTTTGTAGAGATAATCCAGAGCGCCGTCTTTCAATGCCTGAACCGCTGATTCCAGCTCCGCATATCCTGTAAACAGCACTACATTGGCTTTTTTCCCTTCGGGTTGCGCCTTTATTTCAGACAAGAGCTTATTTCCCGACATCATCGGCATTCTTATATCTGACAGTATTAACTGAAATGATTGCTCTCTGAATTTCTCGAGAGCTTCCTCGCCGTTAGTGCATTGGACAACTTCGTGCCCGAGCAGCCCTTCCAGATAATCCACCATTACCTGCCTGCTTGATTTATCGTCATCAGCTATCAGTATTCTCATTTTCGTATTCCGAATTATTTAATGCAAAGCTAATAATAAATTCTGCGCCTATGGTGTCAACATTTCGCGCCGAAATATCAGCGCGGAATCTGTCGAGGAACATTTTGACTATTGCCAGTCCCAGTCCAGTGCCGCCTTTCTCTTTTTTAGTCGAATAAAACGGGTCGAACAACTTATCCTGCTGAACATCGGGCAAACCGTTCCCGCTGTCCGTTATAGTGAAAAAAGCCATATCATCCTTGACGAAAGTTTTCATCTCTATATACTTATCGTAACGGTCAGCCTCATCAATTGCCTGGACGGCGTTCAATATCAGATTATTGACGACAAGCTCGAGCTGAACCTGGTTTGCCGAGATATAAAGCTTTTCACTCATAAGCTCGGTTTTAAGCTCGATGCCGTGTGCCTGCAACCGCTGGCGGTTGAATTCTATCGCATTGTTTATAGCTTCATTCAGATCGATAACATTCATACCTTCCTTGTCGGTATCGATCCATACCGAGCGCATATATTTGATGATCTCATCAATCCTTTGGGCAGAGTCGGAAATTCCCTTCAACATCTGAATGATTCTTGAAGGCAGCACATTCTTATTCATTTCATCCCAGAGAACTATGCTGTCCGAGCCCATCTTTATAGCATTCAGAGGCTGGTTTATCTCATGAGTTATCCCGCCGGCTAATACCCCGATCGACGCAAGCCGCGCCGATTTCTCGATCATCCGCGATGACTGATGCTTCTGTCTTTCCATTTCCATCAGAATTTTAACTGATCTTTCTCGCTCTTTCTCTAGTTTCTTTCTTTCGGTGATGTCTGTGAGAAAAGACAGCGAGGCAGGGGCGCCTTTCCAGTTGATTACTACAGCATGAAGTTCCACCCATATTTCCTGACCGGATTTATGTACAATCCGGAAAGTGTAGTTGTTTTCGATGTTTTCATCACCCCTGATCCGTCTTGTATATCTGTCAAATACGAGTTCTCTGTCCTCCGGATGTATAAAATCGGTAAAGTTTCTATTCAATATTTCTTCACTCGACAAACCAGTCAATTTTTTTGACCTGTAATTCGAAAATCTTATCTTCTCATCCTGGATAATAATAATCGCATCATTAGCATTTTCGACGACCAGACGGTATTGCTTCTCGCTTTCTTTCAGTTCCTGACTTCTTTTTATCCGCGTAATAACAGAGCCGACGAGCGAACTTGCCGTTTCCAAAGCATCCCTTGTCTGGGGCGGGATAGTCTTCATCATTTTGGATATTAAAACTAAAAAACCAATGACTTTGCCTTCGTCAATTATCGGCAGCATTGCTAGTGATCGTAAATTTTTCGAAATAATATATTCCTTATAAATTGACTTTATCTGTCTTGCATCAGCATAAACAGGGAATCCTTCGTTAATAACCTTTGCCTGCTGCGAATCCGAGGCGAAGAATTCTACATTACGGTTTTCTTCTTTACCAACACCCATCCAGCTCTGTAAATTGAAATCACCATGATTATCTTTTAGAAATATACGCCCTGCATCCAAGCCCGAAATTTCTATAGCATATTTCAGATAAATATCAAGAAGTTCATTGAGATTGTTTATTTTCCCCAGTTCCGTCGCCAGATCTCTATGGGCTATGATAATATCTTGGTTCCTCTTTTTTTCGGTGACATCGCGGGCGATCATTACATAGTATCTTTTACCTTTTCTTTTGGCTGACGAAATCGAAAATTCTATAGTCAGTTCATGACCGTGCTTATTTACCACATTTAATTCGATTGTCAGTTTATCATATTTTGCCAGATTCTTTTCAATGCCGACCTCATCCTGACCTAAGATGTCAAAAGCGTTTAGTTTCGGCTCAATCAAAGAATAAAAGTTCCTGCCAAGAGCTTCTCTTTGCTTATAGCCGAAAATCCGTTCAGCAGCCTTATTCCAGAAAGTTATAATGTCGTTATTATCAATTTCAATTATGGCATCTTTAGCGATACTTGTAATTGTAGTCAGGTGATTTTCGCTTTCCTTCAAGGATAGCTCCACCTTTTTCCTGTCGGTGATATCCTTTAGAGTTTCGATAGCGCCTTTCAGATTCCCTTCGGAATCGTACAAAGGGGCGGCAGTAAAGAACAACCATTTACCTGTTTTGCCAAAATGAGGGAAAAAATCCTCCGCCTCGATAGCGCCATCGATCAAGCTGCTTTTCTTGTATTTGCCGCTGTAAAGTTCTTCTATTCTATCGATCCCGGGTTTATCAATAACAAGATCAGCCAATATAGGTCTTTGATAATCGTAAAATGCTTTCCATTGCTCATTTGTGCCGATCACATGATTTGCCTGAATTCCGGTAAGCTTTTCGCAGGCTTTGTTCCAGTATTTTATTTTATGGTCTGGACTTATGACGATCGTAGGAATTGTTGAGTTTTCCAGGACCAAGTAAAGGTATTCCTCATTGGATTTAATTCTTTGTTCCGCTTTATTTTTATAAAGCGCCATTTCGATAGCTGCTTTTAGCTCGATTTCTTCCACCGGCTTAATCAGGTAGCCGTAAGGTTCGGTATTCCTCGCAAGCTCTATGACATCCTCAGTGGCGTAGGCAGTAAGATAGATTATGGGAATATCCATATTCTTTTTAATTTCTTTGGCGGCTTCTATCCCATTCAATCCGCTGCTCAGATTAATATCCATAAGGATAAGATCAATCTTGTTTTTCTCAGCCTTTTCGATGGCTTCTTCGCCTGAAACAGCCAGATCCGGCGCCTTGTATTTCATTCTTTTAAGCAGGTATTCAAAATTTTTTGCTGCCAGCCTGTCATCTTCGACTATGAGTATTTTTGGAATGTCCATTTATCTTAAATTTGCTAATAAGAATTATTTAAGCTTAATAAGAACAGAAATTACTAATAGTTTTCTGAGAGGGAATATATATATTTAAGGTCCCAGTCAAAATTATCTCAAAAAATGAAATAATAAAATACTATTTATAAACAAAAAATTCAAAATAAGGTGAGAATCTATATATGCGGTGTTTTTAAGTTAATTTTCCTCAAAAAGTAATTTATTAAAAATGCAAAAATTTATTAATTTACCAATAAAAAACTTTGAATTTATGGCACGTCACAACTCAAAAAATCAACTCAGCATCGAGGAATTTAAGACTCCTTTTCAAAATAGTCTTAATCCGGAAAACAGATGGGCAAAATTAAGCTTGCAGATTCCCCAGTGATTCCGTACCAATATCCTAATTTAATCATTTTTTTCTTGCAACCTAAAATTACTTCGTCTCTATTGTTTTTCTCGGTCTTTCGCATTGATACTCCTTTGAGTTTTATTCTCCTCGCCGAGTGGATTATCATGTACAATTGCACGTGGCGAGCCTTGAAAATAATGCATAGCATTCTCTACAGCGCCGATAAAATCTTCTTTTTACTGGCTTTCGTTACACCGG
>CAZXYS010000033.1:0-45633 GCA_964645005.1 uncultured Hyphomicrobiales bacterium
AAGTAGAAGAGTTAACCCTCTACGTCATCGAACTAAAAAAAGAAAATGAAGAACTTAGAAAACTAATAAAAGACAAATAAATGAGGTATAAAAAATGAAACTCAAACTCATGCTCTTGTTAATAATTCTTATGTCATGTAATGACAGCACTGGACCAAAAACACCACCTTATGGTGGCGAACCATTAGTACAAGGTAATAGAATTAAAATTAGTACAAAAAGTCAAAAAATAAATCTAACAGATACTTTTACTATTAAAACTTCATTGCCTGAACAAAAATACAGAATAAATGGCAAAATTATTCTCATGTCTCGATGGAGATGGAGGAGTAAAGATACTTTACTTTATCTTTTATCACCTGAAATTGAACGAGATTCATTTTATCTTGATTCAAATAACTATGCGCCATTTAACAAATATAAAATTAAAAATTATAAAACAATAAATGTTGAATTTTTTCCTAATAAATCATTTACCCAAAATTGGAAACTGAGGACTGATTCCAATAAAATTGTTGAATACGGAGATAACAGACCTATTTTTTCTTTCGAAGCTTTTTTGGTGGCTGATTCTGTCTTACTTGATATGGATACACTATATGGTGGACCATGGAGACCTATTCCTGTAAAAGAAAAAAGATGGTATAATCTTCATGATTCAGTAGATATTAGAAAAATTTTAAGTTTAGGATTTAATGGACTTTTTGGTGTTGCCCATTATAAGTACTCAGAAAGAATACCAATTTATATAAGTAAATAGAGAGGTATGTAATGAAGTCAATAATATTTCTGATATCAATAATTCAGATCGCAATAATATCTAATGTGGCTAACGCACATCAAGTATTCAAAAGAAGTTATGAAATTAAAGAACACAAAATATATAAAACAGATTCAAATTTGGTTCTTAAATTTGAAATAACATCTAAAGTTAAGGGGGATTTCAAGTTTTTTATCGATGCACCTAATTCAATGACAAACGTTGATAAAAAAGTGCTTGATTCAGCCCTTAATATTAATGAAAATGAAACTATCAAAAAAAGGTGGGAGTTTAATATCCCAGATGATGGAAGACATTATATTAATATAGGTGTGAAAATAAATCCTGACAATCGCAAACCCGGTTATCTTTATTATTCAAATAATAGTCTGTATTTTAAAATGAATAATAAAAGCTTACAGATTCAAAAATATAATCTGGATAAAGATGATATAACTAAACCGGTTGTAACAAAAGGAAACGCAAAAGCTGAAAGATTAAAGGACTTTAATTCTAAAAAACGGGATAAAATACTTCAAAATTATATAACAGTGCAAATTTCAGGAACGGTTTATTATAAAGACAAATTAGATGAAAGACAAAAAGGGGTGCCGGTAAGAGTTTGGCTAGACTGGGATTATGATGAAGATAGAACTACAGGTTATACACCTTATTTCTGGGATAATGATAACGAAAACGACCGGCATATAGGCTGGGATGATGCCGATATGGACGGAAATTTCTGGTTCTCATTTACTTTTGAATCAGATAAAAATGCCAATGAAATAGCTGATTACATAAGACCTTATGTAAGCAATGGAAACGCTGGATGTTCAGCATATAATGGTGAGCTTCTTCCGACAGACGGCTCTGGAGATGTACCTATAGATATAACGCAATCGACAACTGAAGTAACTGAATCGGAAGCTGATATTGAAACCCACAAAGAATTTGGCGCCGCCATCAGGAATCTAACCCGCGCATGGATTTTTCACAAAGATAAGTTTAATGCTACAATAAATCCAATTGATTTTAAAATTCTTAAAGATGATGATGATCCTAAAGCTCGTTACAAACATACTGTTGAAATTATTGAATTCATTAGTGTTTATCCTGATGCTGTAACTTCGTACCATGAATATGGACATGTATCTCATCATCATGCTGATGCTGATTTCCCCACAGGAACAATTTGGGCAGGATACTGCCCTGATGGACACTGGTTTAGATTAGAACACAACGATGACTGCGCTTTCACAGAGGGATGGGCTGAATTCTATGCCGCTGCTTGTCTGGATTACTGGTATTCTATTGATCTTCCAAATGAAGTAGAAGATACAGGAGGTGATCTCGAAGATTGCAGCGCTGATAATTGGAATGTGTATCAGTTCCTCGATTATGGTTAGTCAATTCTTTGCGATAATTATGATAATACTGAAGTAGAAGGCGCTGTGGCATGTTTCTTTTATAATTTATTTGATAATACCGAACGCAGGATGAACGATTATTCCGGTGATAATGAAGATTTATATTTTTCAGGTCCTTTTATAAGAAATAATCTGGATCCGGGCGTAGCTTATGCAAGATATAACAGTTATGATTTAATTTATGGATATAAGCGTTATTTAATAATGTCACTTACCGGTTGTCAAATAGATGAAGAAACTAATTCCATAAATGCTTTTTATGATTTTCTATTCAATGATCAAGGCAGCCAAAGACCAGCAACACCCACGTATGTCACAGTTGATGGTAGCACTGAAGCACGTTTATTAAATTGGAACGATAATACATGTCCTGATGTTGTTGAATATGAAAATATTAGGTGGGGATCGAATGATGAGTGGGATTTATTTGAAAATAATGAAGATGGATTCAGAATCTATAGAAAAGCTATGGGATCTGGCGAAGAGTGGGATTGTACAATCAATAATTACAACTTAATACATACAACCAATCAAGATGTTACAAGTTATTTAGACAATACACCTTTGCAGCCCGGTAGATATAGCTATGTCGTAGTTGCCTTTAATCAAGATGGTAATTCAATACCCAAAGCTCAAATAACGGTTGATTGTTCTTCATTATCAAGGGTTGATAATATTACATTTGAAGATCATGTTGTAGATAATTTTGAATTTCACAGCGCAAGATACAATATTACGGCAGGGGCACCATATACTTTTAATATTCCACAAAATGCTGAAGCAACTTTTTGCGCTGGTGAGGAAATTGTTTTGAAACCAGGGTTTACTTCTGAAAATGGATCTGAATTTGCAGCAAAGATTGAAACCTGCGAACCATGCGCTGAGGAATCTCCGCCTTTAGAGAAAGCTGCAATTGCCAAAAATATTTATGATTCTCATTCTGTTGATAATACAATCAAAATTTTATCAATTATACCTAATCCATCTAAATCTAAAACAATAGTAAACTATACCCAAAGAAAAAGGGATAATGTTCATCTTTATATCACTAATATTCTTGGTGAGCATATAAATAGTTTAATATTTAATTCGAATAATAATAAAGCTGTTCAATCAATAGAATTTGATGTTTCAAAAATCCCTTCCGGACTCTATTTATTTAACTTTACGGTCTGGAAGTTGCTCTGTTACTAAACAATTTATAGTATTGAAATAGATAATATAAAAGGAGAAACAATGTATAAGACAAATAATTCAAACAATTCAGGAGTAAACCAATGAAAATATTATTGAATCTAATAATAGCGCTAAGCCTGCTGGCTGTGCTGTCCTGCCAGAAAGACCAGGCGACAAATCAGAGTGAGGAATTTGATCTTGATCAAATTTTGAATAACTCAAATTGGGTAGAAATAACTGATACTATTAATCATAAACCGGCAGATAAAGATTATGCTATAATGCCAATTTATAATGATAGTGGTGGAGTTGTTATTAACAGTTGGGAAGAAATTATTAAGGTTTACAAAAAGTATCTGCCTGAAGGATATGGATCCTCTGCAGACACAGTTGCTCTAAAGGGCGATCCACTTATTGATTACACAAATCGTACTCTCATAATTTATCACTTCAGTTACGGAGGCGGAGCAGAAATCAGGATTAGAGTTTTCAGAAATGACAGGATAAAACAGGCTAAATGCATAATTGAAACCGGATTTCCCAGAAAATATGTACTAACAACTTATTATTATTGCTTCTCAGTCTCCAAAATACCGGAAGATTATACATTTGAGTTTATTCGCACAAAAAATTACGACTTGTAATAAGTTTTTATAACAATTATGAGACAACTATGAAATTCAATCAGTTAATATTAATAATTATAATCACCATGATAAACGCATTTAATGCAATTTTACAAAGCAATTACCCATTAAGCTATTATCATCAAAATGACATCAAAGCAATTGATAATAGTGATACAAATGAAACTTATGTTGGTTCAGTTCCAAATGTAGACTCAGTTTTACATATATTGGATAGTGTAAGTAATGCAAAGAATATATTTCTATATGGTGAAGAAAAATATACTTATATTCCAAGAAATCAAAAAGGATTGATAGATATCATTGACAACCAAATTATTTGGCGTTATAAAATTATTTGTCCATTAGCAAAATCAATTAATATTTTATTTTCAAACATTTTTATTTATGATACTGCAAAAATATTTATTTATACCCCGGATTATCTTTACATTAAGTATCCATTAACAAGTTATATTAATGAATCAGGCAAGTATCATACTACAGGAAGAATTCCCAATGACACAGTTGTGGTTGAATTAAATGCTAATTTATCAGATATTGATTCAACAACATTCAATATTTACGGAGTTGTTCATGGTTATCAAGACATTTCAAGTAATCCCTCTAATCCTGATGGTTGCGATTTAAATGCGAACTGTCCGCAAGGAGATTATTTTTGTAGAGAAAAGTATTCAGTAGGGATTTATGAGCAAAGATATACAATAAGTCCAGAAGATACAGTATATTGGGGGCTATCCACTGGCTTTTTGATTAACAATACAAAAGAAGACTACACTCCTTATTTTATGACTGCTTGGCATGTTATAGATATTAATAGTAATGGTATTTTAGACAATAAAGAATTAGAATCATTATCTATATCAGTAATTGAGTTTGGCTATATGAAAGAATTTTGCTCTGGTGGAGATAATTTACCTTCCTATGATTATTCCGGAGTCTCTTTCATAAGTGGTTGGTGTGTTACTGATTTTGCTCTGCTGCTTTTAGATGAAAAGCCTAAATCGGGTGAAGAAAATTTCCCTGATGTTTATTTTAGCGGCTGGGATAGATCAAATAAAAATGCTGGTGATTATGCTGCGGTTTTACATCATCCCGGAGGCAAGATAACATTCACACGAATTTGGCCAACCCCAATGAAAATTGCTGAATCATATTTTTTTGTAAAAGAAGAATGTAATTTAAATAATTTCTATTTTAGTTGTCCTAATAATACGGGTGAACTTAATTCATATCATGTAACTTTTTCTGATGGTGCTGTTTCTCGAGGCTCTTCCGGTGCTCCCCTTTATGATATTAATAATAAAGCTATTGGTATATGCTCAGGAGTATGCTATCCTCCTGAAGATACTGATCCTTGTGACATCCCTTATGCTAACTTCGGTACTTTCTCATTATCATGGCTAGGAGGAGGTACTGATGATACAAGCCTACATACATGGCTGGATCCTGATGGAACAAATGTAGAAACATTAGACGGGATTCATTTGCCAAATAACCAGTATGGTCATATATTCGATCTCGGCAGTTTCAACAGATTCGCTTATGACCACCTGCGGGTTGGAAGCGGCATTCATTCAGGAGTGACATCGCCTTTCAGAGTTGAGTCAGGTGTATCATTGACAATGAAAGCCGGCAGGGAAATAAGGATAAGACCTTGTTCTCAATTCGTCAGTGGTTCCGAAGTCCATGCCTACATCGAGGATCCTGATTGCGATGATGTAATAAAGTTAAGTGACAAAGATAACATTTATACAACCGGATGCGGAGCATATCCAATATTAGCTCCCCAAGACTCTCACCATCCAATAAGCACGGAAACAATCAATTTCCAGGATGACACAGAGCTAATAAATTATCCTAATCCGGCAAGCGGGCACCTGAACATCGAATATACTATTTCACAGCCAACAAGCGCAAAAATCATCTTAAAAGACATTTTCGGCAGCAAGCTGCGGGAATTCGTAAACAATAGCAATCATCCCATGGGCAATTTCAAACTGGACTTTGACATAAGCAATCTGTCCCAGGGCGCCTATTTTCTCACATTAATAACGCCGGAAAAGACAATCACCAAGCAGATAGTTGTGACAAGATAGTAAAATTCCTGCTTCCCGGTACCCCCGCCGGGAAGCAGCAAACAATTCAACATCTCTTATTCCCCCTCCTTGATTAAGGAGGGGGCGAGGGGGTGGTTAAATTAAAAAAAAGCGATCAAAGTTCGCCTCTGACCGCTTTTTCAAATAAGTTTGTTTCTAGCTTACGAATGATTCAGTATATCATTCACTTCCGCTTCATCGACATCCATGACATATTTGATGTTGCTGATGCGCGCCGAATCTTCCGTCAGGCAGGCGATATCATCTCTGCTGATATAATCCAGCGAGAACTTCCTGCTGCCGCACATAAGCTGGCGAAGTCCCTGCGCGAGGCGCTCGTAGTAAGTGTACAGACCGATAGCGCCCGTCGGTAGTTTCTCGAATTCATCGTCGCCGAGTTCTTTGCGCAGTTCCGAAGCCGTAACAAATATCTCATCCCTGGAATGACCGAATCTCTCGACATAGACAGGGATCTGATGAGCGTCGATCGTTTTGCCGATAGTTTTACCGACCATAGCTGCGGCGATAGGACCGCGAGCCATGCCGATCAGTTTGGAAAACGGGGCAGCCAGCGCAAGCCCTTTGTAGATCTGATCCTCGAATGTGAAGCCGCCCGCAAGAGACAATGCCGGTACATGTTCACCATTGTCATAAAGCCGCTGTGCATACTCGTAGAGCAGCGAATGCAGCTCTACCGGGGGGATACCCCATTCATTCATCATACGCCAGGGGCTCATGCCCGTACCGCCGCCTGCGCCGTCGACCGTGAGCAGATCGATACCGTATTTCGACGAGAATTTGATAGCGCGGGCAAGATCAGCCGGACGATAAGCGCCCGTTTTCAGGAAGATATATTTTGCTCCTGCGCTCTTGAGTTCTTCCACACGCTTGGCGAAAGATTCTTCCGAAACCATTCCTACTCGCGAATGCCGCTCGAATTCCTTGAAAGCGCCATTTTTGAACGCTTCGATGACGTGAGGATCGGTTGGATTCGGCAGCACAACATAACCGCGTTCGTAGAGCAATTGCGCTTTCTTCAGGTCTCTGATCTTCACTTCGCCGCCAATATTCTTAGCACCCTGCCCCCATTTCATCTCGACACATTCGACACCGAGCTCATTGATAACGTATTCATGCACGCCAAGCCTCGTATCCTCGACATTCGCCTGGCAGACAATAGCGCCGTAGCCGTCAATCATGTGATCTTTATACAGCTTAATGCGATTCTTAAGATCGACCGTATCGACGACTTTACCATCCTTGATCTTCGATTCAGGGTCCATTCCGGCGACATTTTCACCTATAGTCAGCCCCGTCCCCGAAAGAGCCGAGCCAATAGCTATACCTTCCCAATTGTTCTTTGCTACATTAGTGGAGCCGATGCCGGGAATAATCCACGGATAGCGAAATTTAATCCCTTCGTCATGTCCGAATTTCACTTCCAGGTTCACATTCGGGAAAACAGCCTTATCGCTGTCCGCTTCTATCCCGTTAGCGCCCACCGCTGTTCCCAAAATTGTGAAATGCGAATAATCAACGGGATACACCTTTTCCGATGCGGTCGTAATAACGCCGAATGGCTGCGGGTAGATAACTTCATGCCCTCGGTACGCTGATTTGCCGATTTCACACATTCCGATACACCCGTCAACACAGGTAACACACATACCCGACGTTGAGGTGATCGATTCTTCCGTTCTGTTCTTTGACAAAGTAGCTGCTGATGAGTTAACTCTTGACAGAGTGTGATTAAACATCTTTATTCCTCCATTTATTTAATTAATTCGGGATTTTCTACGTTAGTTATTTCACATGCCACGCATGGCTCCATGTAGCACATCATATCGTGGAACTCGTCCTCCTGCACGCAGGGCGGGCTGAGATTGGCACAGCCTCCGCAAATTGCCTTATCCGGCTCTGTGTAGGTACACCTCAATTGACATGCAGGGCATACATAAATACAACCGCCGCAGGTCCGGCATTCCTCAGATTTAATATCGAACGGTGTGCCTATGCTTCTGTTCTCACCTCTGCCGCGGAAGCCAATCGCTTTTGCCATCATCTGTTCTTCGCACATCCGCACGCACAGCCCGCACAGGATACAATCCTCATATTCCTGGCGGAACCTTTGCTGCCGCACATTATTTGCTGAAGCTATATCCTGTATAACCTTGGATTGAGGACAGGAAGCCAGAAGCAATTCTATCACCATCTTCCGGGCTCTCATCACCCTTTCTGATGCTGTTCTGATGACAAGCCCCTCCTGAGCGGGGTAAGTGCATGACGAGACCAGTTTTGAGTTGGGTTCCTTGCCAATCTCCACAACGCAAAGCCTGCACGCCCCATAAGGCGAGAGTCCTTCCATGTGGCAGAGCGTAGGTATCGGGAATCCGAAGAACCGGGCAGCTTCAAGGATGGTCGTGCCTTCCTCTACCTGAACGTCCAGTCCGTTTAGCTTGAAATTAACCATCGATTACCACCTCTTTTTCTTTAACTTTATTATTATCTTTTTCTTTCTCGGTAAATTCAAGATCGCAGCGCAGACAACGCAATGCCTCGCGAGTAGCTTCCTCGACGGAAAGCGAGACTTCTACCTCGGCAAAGTTTCTCTTGCGCCACTCTGCCGGCGCCCTGAGAGTCTCTACTCTCTCGTCGCTCTGCAGCCTATCTTGTTCGTTTTCCACCGGCGGAATATAAACTTTCGGCAGATTTGGTTCTTGCGGCTGGTTGAGATCGATTTTCCGCAGATAGCGATCGATCATAACCGCCGTTTTCTTGCCTGCTGCGATAGCTTCAACAACGGTATTTGGTCCGGTGGTGACGTCGCCCGCTGCAAAAACACCCTTGCGGCTGGTCATGAGCGTGCTTTCATCAACTTCGACAGTATTCCATTTCGTCGTGCCGATACCGAACTTCTGCACTGCGCTCATCGTATCCTTGCCGGAATCCTCACTGATAGCGACAATCAGAGTGTCCAGCTCGATCAGATGTTCCGAGCCTTTGATCGGCACAGGTCTGCGCCTGCCGCTGGAATCCACCGCGCCGAGTTCATTCTTCATGCATTCCACGCCCGTAAGATTTCCGTCAATTGAGATGATCTTCACCGGCGATACCAGCGTTTTTATCTCAATGCCTTCCTGCATCGAAGCTTCGATCTCTTCTTCGAAAGCTGGCATTTCTTCTTTAGTCCTGCGATAAAGAATGGTAACGCTGTCGACATCTTTCTGGCGAAGCGCCACTCTTGCAGCGTCAATAGCAGAGTTACCGCCGCCAATGACTCCTACTCTGCCTTTAGCAAGATATTTACCATTCATATTAAATTCCTTGAGAAATTCAATTGAAGGATAAACGCCCGGGACATCTTCATTTTCGATCATCAATGGTTTGCTCTTATGCGCGCCCATTGCAAGAATCACCGCATCAAAACCATCGGAAAGAAGCCCGTCAACAGAAATATCTTTCCCGAGAGATGTATTGCATTTAATAGTTATATTCTCATCAAGGATCGATGCTATCTCCCGCATTATCACTTCTCTCGGAAGCCTGTATGAAGGAATAGCGCAGGTCAGCATTCCGCCGTATTGCGGCTCTGATTCATATATCGTCACCTGGTATCCCTTCAGTGAGAGATAATGCGCCGCTGTCAATCCCGCCGGACCTGAACCGATGATAGCCACTTTTTCTTTCTTTCGTTTTTTATATTGTCTTTGCGGCTTGTAGATCATCGGATCGATCCTGTCAGTAATAAATCGTTTCAGTGAACGGATAGCAATCGGATCGCCTCCGCTTGTGCCGGCACGGCATCTGCTTTCACATGGATGGTCGCAAACCCTTGCGCATACTGACGGGAATGGATTCGCCTCCCTAATGGTTTGATACGCCTCCTCATATTCGCCTCTGGCAATATGAGCAACATAGCGCCAGGCTTCCGTATCGATCGGGCATGCCGCCTGACACGGCGCCCCGACAAGATCCGTGCAAACAAATGAATCGCAGCGCTTATTTATTATGTGATCTTCATATTCTTTCCTGAAATACTTGATCGTGCTGAGCACCGGATTAGCTGCCGACTGTCCCAACCCGCACATCGAAGTATCCCTCACAACGTAAGCAAGCTCTTCGAGCAGCTCCAGATCCTTCATTGCCGCTTTGCCTTTGCTTATATCGTCGAGAATCTCGTACATCCGCTGAGTACCCTTCCGGCAAGTGAAGCATTTGCCGCAGGATTCATCTTTAAGAAAATTCATGAAATATTTTGCGACATCGACCATGCATGTATTCTCATCCATGACGATCATACCGCCGGAACCCATGATAGAACCCACTTTGTTCAGGCTCTCATAATCGATTGGCAGGTCGAACATATTAGACGGGATACATCCGCCTGAAGGACCACCCGTCTGTACTGCTTTGATCTTGGCTTTTCCGGAAGGTCCGCCGCCAATATCATAGACAACTTCGCTAATCCTTGTCCCGAGCGGCACTTCGACAAGACCTGTATTCCTGATCTTACCAACCAGCGAAAATATCTTCGTCCCGCTATTCCCTGCGACACCGACTTTTGCATATTCGTCAGCGCCCTGCTCGATAATTACAGGAACATTCGCCAGCGTCTCAACATTATTTATACAAGTAGGAAAGCCATTAATACCCCTTTCAATGGGGTAGGGTGGGCGTTGGCGGGGTTCGCCCATTTTACCTTCGATAGATTTTATGAGTGCAGTTTCCTCCCCGCAAACAAAAGCCCCGGCGCCACGGACTATTTCAATGTCAAAATCAATACCGGTATTAAGTATGTTCTCGCCCAATAAACCATGATCCCTGACTTGTCTTAAGGCTATAAGAGTGTGTTTAATGGCTAACGGATACTCACTTCGAACGTAGATAATACCTCTCTTAGCGCCAATGGCTATTCCTGCAATTATCATACCTTCGATTATGCTATGGGGATTGCCCTCCAGCAGACTGCGATCCATATAAGCACCAGGATCGCCCTCATCCGCATTGCAAACTAAGTAACTTAATTTACTTTTAGCTGCAAATTTTCTTGCCAGTTCCCATTTTTTCCCGGCGGGGAATCCTGCCCCACCCCTGCCACGCAAACCGGAGCGCTTCACCTCCTTGATGATCCATTCAGGATCGGGCTTGGTCAAAACGGCTGACAGTGCTCCATAGCCGCCCTGTTCTATATAGTTCATAAACCTAATGGGATCAATGTGTTGGTTAGTTCCCATTATGTTTCTGGTTTGCTTACTGAAAAAAGGGATATCAGATTGGTAATCGTAGGGCTTTCTACTGGCAGTCTCTTTATAAATAAGTTCCTCGTCAATATATCCGCCGAGAGCTGATTCGATTACCCGTGGAACAGCCTCCATTTCAATATTTGGATAAAGATGGTCACCAGGTTCAACCAGAATAAATGGCTCAGTTTGGCAAAAGCCCTGGCAGCCGGTTATTCTGATATCAATTCTTTCTTGCAAAGACCTGTTTAGTATATATTTTTTAATTATTCTTATTACATCATTAGCGCCGCTTGCCTGACCGCAGGTTCCCGCGCTAACAATCAGAGTCGGTTTGCCGTTCTCAAACTTCTTTTCGTTTTGTATTCTGTGACGAAAAACGACAAAATCATCTACTGTACTAAATTTCTTCATGTAACAACCTTATGTATTTTAAGAACACCATCATTTTTTCTAATATGCCAATGTGCCGCTTAGATCAAGTACATGACCTTTACACCCCTTGCGCGGGCAAATCTGTACAATTCCTCCGCCCCTTACAATCATAGGAACCATTTTTATTCCGCATTCCGGGCAGTCCGAAGCGCCAATTAGTTCGGAATGGCAGTGCGGGCAGAATATCTGAACGATTGTATCTTCCGGGACTTCGAACTCCGAAGCTACATTGTAACTGCCATAAAGACTTGACATAGCCAGCCAGCCATGCTTGTTTCCAAAAGATACTGTCACTCGTATCGATGGATACCCGTCGATCAAATGATTCTGATCCATCAGACTATGATTACATCTTGAACAACTTACTTCCACGGGGAATATACGTTGATCAGAATCAATTTCAACCCTGTCGAGTCCTTCAAGAGATTTGTCGATTATTGGCTGAACTCTTGAGCGGGTTACATTCGAAAAATACTGTCCGTCAACGACTACAATCGGTCCAACCGCGCAGGCACCAAGGCAGTTCACCGTTTCAAGAGTGAATTCCTTATCTTTGGTGGTTCCTCCCGGTTTGACATTTAAGCGTTCCTGGAACTCTTCCGCAATCGCAGGTCCACCTCTGACATGACATGCTGTTCCCAGACACACGGATACGAGATGTTTGCCTCTCGGTTCCAGACTAAACGCTTTGTAAAAGGTAGCAACTCCATAGACATCTACCAGAGATCTCCCGGTTTCTTTTGCTACTTCTCTGAGTTCTTCCTCAGGAAGGTAACCGAATTTTCCCTGAATTCTCTCTAAGATAGCTAAAAGACCGTCAATGCGACCATTTTTCTGAAAATCTGTCATTTCCATATATAATCTTCTATAATTTCAAAAAAAATGTATTATTATGAATTTTTGTCCAAGTCATCTTATCTCAGTATTTTTTTGTATAACCTTAACCGTTAATTACACATACTCATTGCAATGCCAAACACCTCCGTTAGTTAAAGCGTAAGTACATTCAAAGCGTTTTTGACAATTAATACATAAACCTTTGAAAACTTGTTCCTTCTTGATCGGATTTTTATGCTTGATGGGAGTTCCCTGGATTTCCGATTCATTATTTTCCGATGTATCTATTCCATTATATTCATCACAATAGAATATATGTCCGTTTTGATCTTTACGATGAATGCAATTATCAATGCTGTTACACGTAGCGCAAATCCCTAACTGCTCGACAGGGTTTTTATTATTCATCGATGACTCTTGATAATAATCCATTAATAACTCTCATAGTTATTTTATTTTCCTGGTAAAACTCACTCTAAATAATTGTTTTCAAGCAATATGCCATTATTTTATTGTCATCATACTTTTGGATATTAAGTGTTGCTGCAGTATTAAGTGGTTTAATATCAACATTTTACGAGTTGTTAGTTTTTAGCTGCTTGTAAGTTCTTTTGTAGGAATGACTAAAAGAAATGAATTGAGGTGGGAAACTTAGTACCGATGGGGAAAATTTACCCGATGTTTGCATCTACTCATTTAACTCATAATCTTGATTATTAAAAGCGGTCAGAGGTGAACTTTGAGCGCTTTTTTTATACTTTATGATAATCCCTGAAAATTCATTAGAAGAATTTCCTCATCCCTAAATGAGGGTGGCTCAAAAGTAAGGAATTGTGGTCATAGTTCGACTCCGCCCACTATGACACTCCTATGAAAACTTGTTTTTGTCACACCCTGAGCGGAGTCGAAGGATAGACAAACACAAATTTTGAGTCAGCCCACTATATTAACAATTATCTTTCATGAAGAAAAAGAATTTTATATATTAGTTTTGGGAATTTGTTAATAAGTAATAATAAAAAAGTCTTGTTTACGTAAAAATTCACAAATCATTGCCCAAAATATTTGGCAATGTGAAAAATAGTGAATAATTTTGTAATCTGTATTTTTTAAACCCGAATAATTTAGGGAGTTCACAGTGAAAAGGACAGATGATATAACGCGATCAATGCGGAAAGAAGACGTTGATAGAAAATGGCTGCTGGTGGACGCTTCCGGCAAAACGGTCGGAAGACTTAGCTCGCAGATAGCTCACTTGCTGCGCGGCAAGCATAAGCCATGGTTCACGCCTCATGTGGATTGCGGCGATTTCGTGGTTGTCATCAACGCAGATAAAGTAGTCATGACAGGCAAAAGAATGGAACAGCAGCAGTACTTCCACTATACCGGCTACCCCGGCGGGGGCAGACATGAAAGCTTTAAACTGCTCATGGAGAAAAAACCTGAAAAAATCGTATGGCACTCGGTGCGCAGGATGCTGCCGAAAAACAGACTGGGCAGAAAAATGCTCAAAAAGCTGAAGGTCTATAAAGGCGATCAGCACCCGCATCAGGCACAGAAACCGGAAGCACACGAAGTTGAAGCATGAATATAATCAATCATTACGGAGTTAATAAATGAAAGCTTATATTGGTACAGGCAGAAGGAAGAATTCTGTTGCCCGGGTCAGGCTGGTAACGCCGGGTTCGGGGAAATATCTTGTAAATAAGGAACCGTTTATCGAGTATTTTCCGACCGAAATTCACAGGATGAACGCCGTCAAACCGCTGGAAGTTACTGATACTACCGGTGATTTCGATGTATATGTAACTGTCAGCGGCGGCGGCAAAAGCGGTCAGACAGGCGCCACCCAGCTCGGAATTGCAAGAGCGCTGGTGGAATTCAACGAAGAATTGAAGAAAACACTTCGCAGCCATGACCTGCTGACCCGCGATCCGAGAATGGTGGAACGTAAGAAGTATGGGCAGAAGAAAGCCAGAAAACAGTTCCAGTTCTCGAAGCGTTAAAAATTTTGGATTAATATGGGGCAGTCTTCATAGTTGTTTTTGTCTATCCTTCGGCTTAGCTCAGGATGACAAAAACATGTCACATTGAGCGGAGTCGAATTGCGACAACTTTAAACAACTAAGAGACGCCTTCATCTTGAAACTTTAATCAACAAACAATCATGTTCCCGGACTGATCGTGTGTGACTGCAGTGCAGTTGAGCGGCAAGGAAGAAAGGAACAGAAGTTAAACACAAATGGAGTTAAATTATGGAACACTATGTCTCGATTGAACAATTGCTGGCGTCGGGAGCGCATTTCGGACACCTGACACGCCGTTGGAATCCCAAAATGGAACAATTCATTTTCACCGAAAGAAATGGGATCCATATTATTGATCTTAGGAAAACCCAGGTTCTGCTTGACATTGCAAGAGATGTCATTTATGACATGGCTGCTCAGGGAAGAAATATTCTCTTTGTCGGCACAAAGTCCCAGGCAAAAGATTTAATGGAAGAACATGCCAAAGAATGCGGCATGAACTACGTTACGGAACGCTGGCTGGGTGGTATGCTCACCAATTTCCAGACTATCAGAAAAAGTATCAAGCGGCTTGAACAAATTGACAAGATGGAAGTGGACGGCACTTTCGAGAAAATTACGAAGAAAGAAAGGCTGATGCTCTACCGCGAGCGTGAAAGGCTGAGGAAATTCTTCGGCGGAATAGAAGATATGACTAGGCTTCCCGGGGCACTGTTTGTAGTGGATATCAAGAAAGAGCATATAGCTATTAAAGAAGCTAAAATCCTTAGAATTCCGGTGATAGGGCTGGTTGATACAAATTGCGATCCGGAAGAAGCGGATTATCCGATACCAGCAAATGATGATTCCAATAAAACTATCGAATTGGTAGCAAATGTGATTAAGGAAGCTATCAATGAAGGCATGGAACTCTCGAAAGCAAGAAAAGCCGAGCTTGAAGCTGATGATGAGCGCCAAGCCAAGGAAACCGAAGCGCCCGAACCTGAAGATGTCACAAAAGTACAGCGCAAGATGAGAGGACGTAAGACTAAGAAATCCGCTAAAGGAAAGAAAGAAAAGGCTGAGGAAGCTGATGAACACTCAGAAGAAACTGAGGAAGATCAGAAGGAAGAACACCAAACGGAAACAGCGGAAGAAGCTAAGTCAGAAGAGACAAATGAAACTGAATCGAGCGACCAGACTGCTGAAACTGAAGAAAAACAGGAAGCATCTTCTGAGAGTTCGGAATCCGAAGAATCACAAAAAGAAGACAAATAATTGATTTTAAAAGAATTAGAGAAAGAAAAGCGTTATGGCACAGATAACCCCGCAGAATGTAAAAGAACTTCGGGATAAGACAGGCGCCGGCATGGGCGACTGTAAGAAAGCGCTTGTCGAAGCCGACGGCAATATGGAAGAAGCTATCGAGATCCTTCGCAAGAAGGGCGCTGCTTCGGCTGCCAAGAGAGCTGATCGATCAGCCAACGACGGGCTTATCGTAGCAAAAACTACTGATGATGGCAAAAAAGGCGTCATAGTTGAAGTGAACTGCGAAACCGACTTCGTCGCGCGTAACGAGGGATTTGAAAAGTACGTGCATACGGCAGCGCAGGCATTGCTGGAAAGCGATGTCGACAAAATAGATGACCTGATGAAAGTCCAGGTCGGCAAAGACACCATTGAACAATTGCACAACGAGATTCTTGCTAAATTCAGCGAGAAGGTTGAAGTCCGAAGATTCGATAGAATCAAGACTGACGGCTATGTTTCCGAGTATATTCATACCGGCAGCAGGCTTGCGGTACTTCTGGAAGTTTCGGCTAACGAATTAACCGATAACGCAAAAGAACTCGTACACGACATAGCAATGCAGGTCGCCGCTATGAATCCGCTTTACATAGACAGTGATAATGTTCCCGATGATGTAAAGGAAAAAGAAAAAGAAATTTACATTCAAAATGCCAAAGACGAAGGCAAAAACGAAGAGATAGCTCAAAAAATCGCAGAAGGCAGATTGAATAAATATTACCAGGAAAACTGCCTGGTGGATCAGATATTCGTTAAGGATTCCAAGAAGACCGTTAACGATGTTCTGAAAGAAATCTCCAAGGAAATCGGAAGTGATATTAAAGTTAAGAAGTTTCTCAGATTCTATCTCGGCGAAGAAATATAAATACGAGGATATACGGTAAATGGAACCCGCATATAAACGGATTATGCTAAAACTCAGCGGTGAAGCGCTGATGGGGGATCAACAATTCGGAATAAATCCCCCTGTGTTAAGGTCATTTGCTTCCGAGATAGCTGAGGTTTATAATACAGGCATTCAGATTGGTATAGTTATAGGCGGCGGCAATATTTTCAGGGGGATTCAATCCGTAGCGCATGGCATACACAAGGTGGCAGGCGACAGTATGGGCATGCTGGCGACAATGATCAACAGCATAGCCTTCCAGAATGCCCTCGAGGAGCTTGGCGTACACACGCGGCTGCAATCGGCTATTCAAATGCAGGAAATCGCCGAGCCTTTTATCCGGCGCCGCGCTATCCGCCACTTGGAAAAGAATCGCGTCGTCATCTTTGGCGGAGGAACAGGCAGCCCTTACTTTACAACTGACACTGCCGCTGTACTTCGCGCTATAGAAATCGAGGCGGAAGTCATTATCAAAGGGACTCGCGTCGAAGGTATATTCGACAGTGATCCCGAGAAAAATGATAAAGCTGTTTTCTACGACGAAGTTTCTTATCAGCAGGTTATAGAGAAAAATCTGAGGGTAATGGATCATACGGCTATTACTCTTTGCAAGGAAAATAATCTGCCTATAAGAGTGTTTGACGTAAACACGAAAGGCAATCTGAAACGTCTGTGTTTTGGCGAAGATATAGGTTCAATTGTTAAGAATCCATAAATTTAAGGTGTAGATATGACACTTGATGAGATTTTGAATGAAACGCAAGCATCGATGGACAAGTCGATCGAATTCTGTAAGAACCAGCTTAGCAAGATTAGAACGGGCAGGGCTTCCGCTTCTATTGTAGACGGCATTAAAATTGACTACTACGGTCAGATGACGCCGCTGGAACAAACGGCAAGCATTTCTACACCCGACGCCCGTACAATAATGATACAACCATGGGACAGGAACCAGCTTCAGAACATCGAAAAAGCCATCCGCCAGGCTGATCTCGGATTCAATCCGCAGAACGACGGCAATGTTATCCGCATTCCTGTGCCGCCATTGACTGAAGAACGCCGTAAGGAATACGCTAAATTATGCAAAAAATACGGCGAAGACAGCAAAATCGGTATCAGAAATATTCGCCGCGATATGATGGATATGCTCAAGCAGGGCGAAAAAGATAAGGACTTTTCCGAAGATGAAAAAAAACGCGGCGAAGAAGAAGTACAGAAGATTACTGATGATTATGTTAATAAGGTCGATGAACTGGTCGAGAAAAAAGAGAAACAGTTGATGGAAGAATAACTTTTTTGAAAAAAATCTCTTAGTCGATGTTAATACCGGTTGGATAATGGCTAACGGTAGACGGCTAACGGATTATTGTTAGAAAATTTGTATTTGGATTGGTTAAATTTGAAAATTTTTCTTATTTTTGAAATCCTTTTTGGGCTCTTAGCTCAGTTGGTCTAGAGCGCTTCCTTGACGCGGAAGAGGTCATGTGTTCGAATCACATAGAGCCCACAGTTTCCTTTAGAGTTCAAAATTTTAAGTTTTAAATTTTAAATTATGCTGGTGTTATAAACGTGTTTAACATTAAGTGACTGATAACATATAAATTGATCTATCATGAAATTAATAAAATATTCCATTCTAATTTTCCTGTCATTACTAGTAATTACCGGATGTTGTAGTGAAAAAGATCAACGTTCGATGGTTGTCACAGCTTCGGCTTACAATTCGCATAGATATCAGACTCAGGGAGATCCGACAGTCACTGCGTGGGGTGATAAATTGATACCAGGATTGCAGGCAATTGCCGTTTCCCGTGACCTGATAAGAGAAGGTTTGACACATGGAATACGTGTGAAAATTGAAGGGCTGTCAGGAGAATATATAGTCATGGATAAAATGAATAGAAGATTCCGGGAAACTATTGACATTTATATGGGGAATGATATTGAGGAAGCCAGAAAATGGGGCAGGCATAAAGTGACCATTACGTGGTTCGTTGAAGAGAAATAATGTATCTATATTTTAAGTAATCTCTTGTTATCACTGCGTAAATAATTAATAATCTTTCCCATATCTTTTATTTCGAATATGCTTATAAATTTCAGGAAAGTTCTGAGCAGGATATTACGTGGACGTAAAATATCCTTGCTCCACTGGGCAGTCTGATCATCAAGCCGCTTTATCAATTTCTTTCTTTCCTCATCTGAATCTAACTCCACTAATTTGCACGCATTATCCCATGCGTTCGAACGATATTTTCGAATCCTTCTGTCAATGTATTTTTCGTCGAAACGACCACCAAGCCAGTCAAGTAAATATAGTAATTTTGAAGCTCTGCTGATACGTCCCTGAATCTCGTCGATCAAATTGTTTATTATGTTGTTTACTTTATCAAAATCTTTCTTTAATTCTTCAAAATCAGCTCCATTGGCAACGCTTGCAGCAGCTATTCCGAGATCAAGATTTATGTGGGCATTCATTCCCATGAGGATGTGTTGGGTGATCGAAATACGCTCATTTCTCAATTCGAAACAAACGAGCCAGGAAAAACTAGGCTGCCCTCCCCCCTTGTAAGCATCGATATATAATTTTGCAAAGATGACGTCAAAAAGCTCCATGCGTGCTTTGTTATTAAACTGTTCATCAATTATCCCCTGCCGGATCTCAGCGGTGGTTCTGCGATAAACGTAAGCGAATAATCCCATGAAATCATTCTCTTCGACAGAACGATTTATTATCAGGTCTAGCTCTTTAAGTACATCATCGATGGATTGTAAGTCTTGCATGTCTAAGTCTATTGGATTGATTTATTTTGTGAATTATTGACCATTATTAAAAGTTTTTATTGTTAATTAAGATTTGCGGACAGTTTTACTTTTATATGCTCCTGCTGTTTTGATCCCTTGAGTGACATGGATTTCCCCGAGTATTCATTTTTCTGCAATAAATTTATTATTTTTAAAAGAATAATTAAACCCGGAGCATGTAAAATGTGTCTATTATTTAAAAAGAAATAATTCCGGGAGTAATAAATTGGGCAGTCAAACTCTGGTGTTAGAAACAGACAGCGATATAATCGAGGAATACACGACAACTAAAAGCGACAGAGCTGCTACGGCTTTTGTACGTAAGTACAGAACATTTGTATACTCAACAGCACTGCGTTATTTGAAAAATGGAGATGATGCTGATGACGCTGCACAGGAAGTATTTATTAAAGCATTGAAAAATCTTAAGAACTTTCGCGGCAATAGCACTTTGAAAACATGGCTTTACAGGATAACTATAAATGTCTGCTCGAATATTGAGCGCAAGAAGAAAGTAAAGCACTTATTCAGATTTGGCGACGATCAGGAAGATTACCTCAATATAACAGCGGAGGATCCTATGCCCGATGAAAAAATGGAGGATTCTGAATTCGAAGAGAACTTCATGAGGATACTTTCCGGACTTCCTGACAAACAAAGAGAGACATTTGCTCTACGCTACTTTGAGGAAATGAGTTACGAAGAGATATCGGATATGTTAGGAACCAGTGTCGGCGGCTTAAAAGCTAATTATTATCAGGCAGTAAAAAAATTGGCTGAATATCTTAAAAAAGAAATGTAAAATTATACACAGTATTAAAATGGAAGAGCAACAACCAAAGAAATTTACCCACAAGGAAATGCAGCGGCACTTACCTGATTACGCTTTCGGGCGAATAACTGAAAAAGATAAGCAGATCTTCGAAAGGACTCTGCCTGATTTTGAAGATATTCAGCAGGAATTGCAGCAAGTTAACTCTGTGTTCAGTAAAGTGGAGAAAATGGATTTTGACACAATTTTGCAGAAAAAAACCAGGAACCTTTCGGTAAATGTGCAGAACAGGTTGAATAAAAAGCAGGTGAACCGCAGAACAACGTCGTTTAATCCCAGATTATTAATCCCCGTAGTGGCTGTGGCAGCTTTTATGTTCCTTATGATAACAACTGACACCGGAGATGAGGTTGGTAGATTCTTATCCGGAGAAAAGAAAACCGCCGGTACAGTTGAATATCAACTGATAAAATTCAGACCGGGGGAAACTATAGCGTTGATGGATGATTCAGTTGATTTAAACGCTCTGAATTTGGCTTCAAACGAGCTTGCCTATAGCCGGGAATCTGAAATGGAAATTATTGGCGCATCAGAGCTTAACGAGTATGTACAAGAGGAGATCAATTCATTGTATGATGAATTTTTGTATGAAAAATTCTTTGATTTTGCTAAGACAGATATAGAAAGACTTGTCAGTTCCGGGATATTACCTGATTATTTATCAGAAGATGATTTCGAAAATATAAATGAAGAGGAATTCCAGAAATTAATAGAAGGACTTGAAAATGAAGATTTTACTTCGTAAATGCTCAGTGCTGGCTGTCATAGTCGGTTTATTCGCTGCATCTGCAATAAATGCTCAGCCGCCCAGGAAGGCTCTTGAAAGGCTGGAACAATTCAAAAAGATGAAATTGATTGACATTCTCGACATGGATGAAAAAACATCAGAGAAATTCTTTGCCAAATATAATGAGTATGATAACAGACATGAAGAAAAAAGAAAGGAATTACAGAAAACCCTTGAGAATCTGAAAACTGCACTCCGATATGATTCTTCGGAAGAAGAACTGACTAAATTAACTGAAAAGGTTATTAAATATCAGGATGAATTGCATCAGATACGTTCGGAGAAGCTCAAGGCAATGAAAAGTGTGCTTAGTAATGAACAATATTCAAAATTTGTACTATTTGAGCACGTATTTATTGAAGAGGTAAGGAAAAGATTGCATAAGTTCAGGAACAAAAAGGGCGCTCCTATGAATGAGAACACGCCGCCCGGCGGACCGAAAGGAGATTTGGATCTGCCCGAAGGCTATTGATCTTATCGCCGCAATTATTAAAATTTCATCTATAATTTAGGTCTATATTTAAAAAGTCCCTGTTCCAAAACGGAGAGGGACTTTTATTTTTTTAATTTGATGATCGAAATTAAAATTTCCCGCTGAAGTATTTCATGAACTGCATTCGGTCGAATTCTGCGGGATTTTTTGCTTTTTGTTGGGCAAGTTTTCCGCGCAGTTGATCCGGATTACTAAATCTGTGCTCGTCCATCCACTCATTCATGTTGTCAAGGATTGTCCGTATGTACTCGGGACCTTTTTTGTAGATGATCGTTGCAATCTGGACAGCATTTGCACCGGCTAAAATTTGCTTTATGACGGAACGGTAGTCGTGGATGCCTGTTGTTGCTGCAAGATCGCAGTTCACTCTGCCGCAGCAAATAGAAATCCAGCGTAGTGATCTGGCAAATTCAGTGGGTGAACTCAAGACATTTGATGCGATGACCTCGAAATTGTCGATATCAAAATCCGGGCTGAAATAGCGATTGAACAGAACCAGCCCAGCTATATCGGTATTTGACATTTTTTGGAGCATTTGAGCCAGATTGGTGAAATAATAGCTAACTTTTAAAGCTACGGGGATATTGACTTCCCTGGTGATTTTTTCAATTATTTGAAAATATAACTTTTCTCTTTCCTGGGCTGATTTTTCAAGATCGGTCGGAAGAATGAACATGTTTAGTTCAAGAGCATCAGCCCCGGCTTCTTCCATTTGTTTTGCAAAATAAGTCCATTCATGATCACTGACGCAGTTAATACTGGCGATCACGGGTATATTTACTTCTTTTTTGGAATCTCTGATAAGATTGACATAGTTACTTAGATTTATTCCTTTCAAATGATTGTCAATATAGTCAAACGTTTCGCGCATTTCATGAGATTTCATTTTTTCTTTTCGGGCGCGTTCGGCTTCGATGAGAATCTCCTCTTCGAAAATAGATTTCAGCACGACAGCAGCAGCACCGTTATCAGCAAGCTTTTTAACACCTTCTACCGAATCTGTCAAACCTGAACTTGCGATGATTATCGGATTTTTCAGTTCCATTCCGAGATATTTTGTTCTAAGATCTGCCATTCTTTTTCTTTACTATTATGCAACAATTGTTTTTACAAAGATATAATTTTCCTATGAATTAGCTATAAGAATTATCAAGAATTTTATTGACCTGGAATAAATTTAATCAAAAAAGTCTAAGCAAAAAAATCAACCCAAAAAACAGCAAAAAATTTTGATTAAAATTTTGAATTTTCAATAAAAAACGCTAATATGCATAGTTTAATAGTTCGCCAAACAAATTGAATAAAGGTGAAATGCATTTTACTGTACCTATCTCGCAAAGATTGAACAAATTAGTCAGGTCCCTGCAACAAAGAAAGTTCCGAGATCAAAACAATATGTTCTTAGCTGAAGGAGTAAAACTATGTCAGGAATTGCTGCATAGTGATTATGAAACAGAGTTGATAGTTATACGGGATTATCCATCGGCAGATATAGTCAAGCTGGCGGAGGCTTTTTCAGAGAATATGGTTCCGGTATACTCTGCGCCAAAGACGCAATTCGACCAGATAACCAATACAAAAACACCTCAGGGCATAATAGCCGTGGTATGTAAGAAAGAAAACAAAGTCATTGAAGGAAAACCATTTATAGCTCTTGATGCTGTATCCGATCCGGGAAATATAGGAACAATTGTACGTACTGCCGAGTGGTTTGGAATACCTCAGATTATTTTGGGCAGAGATTGTGCTGACAAATACAACACCAAAGCCGTACGGTCTTCAATGGGAGCGATATTCAAGAGTTCAATAATAAGCAGCCTCGATCTTGCGGGTTTTATTAAGGACAATTTTAAGGGATACAAGATATATGGTGCTTCCCTTGACGCTAAAAAAGTATTGACCAAACTAAAACATAATGAAAATTTCGGATTGGTTTTTGGAAGTGAAGCACATGGCATCTCCAAAGAGGTTCAAAAGGTACTAACTGATCGCTTTAAGATCGAAGGACCCGGTAATTCGGAATCATTGAATGTGGCTGTAGCTGTTGGGATATCCCTATATCATTTTTCAAGCTAATGCTAAAATATATTAATGAATTAGATTAAACTATTACCTCTAAAAGTACGTTTATCCAATTAACACATCTTAAAATTGTTCAAATATTATTTGGAAATATCAATTTTCAGTTAGATTTTTGTTAATTCTATTTTAAGAGAGTACAAAAAAGTACTTTTTGTTTAATAAAAAGTTAAGTAATTATGGAAGCTTTTTTCAACCTGATCATAATAGCAGTCGCAAGTTATTTGCTTGGTTCATTTCCTACGGCTATCCTTATAAGCAGGAAGTTTTTCGGTTTCGATATCCGCGATAAAGGCAGTGGGAATATGGGAAGCACAAATGCTTTTCGTGTTCTCGGAGTGAAATGGGGTATAATCGTACAACTTATTGACATTGCTAAAGGTGTTTTGGCAGTTGTGGTAATAGCAAGTTTATTAGGTGGCGGGATCAAATTTCCAGGCATAACTTTGTTTGAAGATATGACTGTTGTTCGGCTTATAGCGGGCATAAGTGCAGTTATGGGTCATATGTGGTCGGTTTTCGTTGGATTCCGCGGCGGCAAAGGGATTAACACAGCCGCCGGTATGCTTGCCGGGATAGCTCCTATTGATGTGGGTATTGCTGTAGGCTTTTTTGCGGTTGCAGTGATCTTTTCAGGTTATATTTCATTGGGCTCACTATCAGCAGCTATAGCTTTTCCCTCATCAATATTTATCAGATATAATTTACTGCACGCCTATATACCGGGCTATGAAACATTGATATATTTTGCGTTAGGCTTGGCAGTACTTCTTGTTTTTCAGCATAGGAAGAATATACTTAGATTACTTAAAGGAAATGAGAATAGATTTTCGCAGCTACAGCTTGTAAAGTGCAAGAAACATGCACCGCCGGGATAAATTGATCCGGTGATTGTTATGCCATTAATATATTTAATTTATTAAAAGCATTCTGTGTTAATTGAAAAAGAGCAATTAATCAGCAGCTCTCTTTTGCACTAATATTCTTATAAGATAAGGTTTTAAAGAATTTGAACAGGAGAAAAATTCACTCCCGGTGTTATATTCAGTAATAATATCCGGAGAATTTTTTTGGACTGCTTTTCCCAAATCATTTCTAACTTTTTCAGCCAAGTTTCTGCTTAAGTTATTGGTATCATTGAAATACTGTATTATAATCCTGTCTGCTACAAATGAGTTTTCCGCTATGTGGTCAATGATTCCCTTATTGCCGGGATGTTCCGTAATTAATCGAATATTTGGTGCGAAAATGAAATACTGATTGTAGATTTTAGAACCACTCCTGATATTCTTAATCTCTGATACTTCATTGTGGATCAAAGAAAACGTCCTGTTCTTGAAATGTTTGTTCCCATTGACATCTGTCAACTCTGCCTGAATACTAACTGAATCAGCGTCCCAAATTTTACCGGCGAAAGGTTTCGGATCAATACGGAATTTTGCAGGGACCTCTCCCCCATCCACGCTTATGCGGTTTTTCTCTCCATCGGTAACTAAATATAACCTGTAATTCCTGATTTTGTCTGCGGGACGGGCTTTTAACTCAAGTTCTATGAGGCTCGGGGTGATCTCAAACTGCATTTTACCGGCTTCGATTGAAGAGAAAGCCTCTTCGGATGATGTTACTAATCTGGCATAATCAGCAGAATTATTCATAAAGTCTTGATCTTCTTTTAATTCAACATTCTTATAATTGAGTTTTTCTTTGAAAAATTTCAAGATGTCAGAACTATTTTTGGGAAAAAATAAACCATTAACATCGATGTTAAAAGAGGAATTTTTAATATCGCTATTATCAGTATCTTTAGTGGTGATAATTAGTTCTGCATTGGCATTTCGCAATCTTGAAGCCAGTACCGCCGGAGAGAAAGAATATAAAGAGTCAATTGATCGATTTATTTTTGATATAGCAGTTTCCTGATCTATAGCTCTTAAAGGCGGAAAGTTGTATTCTTTGTCAAAGAAAATGCAGGAAATCAAAGGATAGATTTCATATTTGAAATTTTTGACTATTTCTATTGAAGTGACCAAGGCTTCAAGACTTATATGAATATCAATCTGTTCTTTTTGCTTCTCGTGAAGGATTGATCTCTGAGTGATATAAAGATCTAGTTTGCCCATACCACCGGGGCGGTCAGATGAGAAAATTAATCTGTTGCCGGGCAGAAATGCGGGATCGGATTCATTGAACTCGGTATTAATATTTTCCATCAAAGTGGGTCGCTGCCACAAGCCTTCGGAATATTCTGAGATAAAAATGTCGTAACCACCAGGTCCCTCTTGTCCATCAGTCGCAAAGAGCAATGAATCATCAGAGATAAGAAACGGAGTTATCTCATTGCCCAGAGAATTAATTTCATTTAGTGGTGTCAATGCACCCCAGGCATCATTTTCCAGCCGGCGAGCGATCCATAAATCTGTGTCAGAGTATTTTCCTCCACGATTAGTAGAAAATATCATGACGTTCCCACTCGGGGAAACTGTGGGATGGGATGTAAAACAATCACACTTTAAACTGTCCAATACAAATGGCTCGCTCCAAGCCTGCTTTTCCTTTACAGCTTTGAAAATGTTAAGGTAAGAGCGTGCCGGCGTTAGCCTGAAAGTGGAGATAAGAGCTTCTTCGCTGTTAAGAAAAGTGAAATATGACTGATTGTTATTCTTTCGGTTTATGGCTCCTTTTAGTTTCACAGGTTCTTCAAATTCCAGACTGTCCGAAAATTCTGTTTTGAAATAATATGAATAACCGCTGCGAATGGAATTGAAATAGAGTTGGTTTTCGTAGGGATCCCATGCAGGGGCGAAATCATCTTCTTTTGTATTCAGTTCTTCGCAATTTACGGGAGTTTCCCAGACGGGTCCCGCTGCTGAAATTCCTGCCGGATGAAGGTTAATTATTACGAAATAAAAAGGTATTAAAATTAATATTTTGAAATCTTTATTCATCTATGATCTCGGATAATTTTCATTCTATCAGAATATTATCTTTAATAATATACAAAGATAAAAGATTATTGTTTAATAATTAATAATCAGAGTAAATCATTTTTAACTTGTTTTAAATTCTTACTTCTGAAAAATTATAAAAATACTCTTTATTTCGTACGTTGATATGACTAAAATAAATTCTTTACATATACGAAAATTATAAATAAATGGATTTTAAGCGGTGTTTGAGTTATTAAATTATATTTCAACATTGTTGTTTAACATTGGGATGGATAAAAATGAACTTTCAAAAATTTACGATAAAGTCGCAGGAAGCTATCCAGGAAGCGCAGGAAATAGCGCAGAGCTATAGTAACCAGATTATTGAACCGGCACATTTGTTTGCAGCTTTGTTACAAGACTCTACCGGTTTGGTGCCAGATATGTTAAAAAAAATGGGGGCTAATGTTGACAATCTTAAGATAAAAGCATTCGAGGAACTTGAAAATATGCCGAAAGTCGAGAATGCCTATGACAATTATCTTTCGCAGGATATGAAGGCTGTACTTGACAAAGCTCTTAAAGAAGCGCAGTCGTTAAAGGATGATTATGTATCTGTCGAACATTTATTGATGGCGCTTGCCGAGCATAAATCGAGTGTGCGTAAGATACTACAGGATCAGGGAATAGAAAGGGATAAGATTCTATCAGCACTTAAAGATATTCGTGGTTCATCAAGAGTAACCGATCAGAATCCGGAAGATAAATATCAGGCATTGAAACGCTATGGAAGATTATTGAATGATGAAGCTCGGGCAGGTAAGCTTGATCCTATCATTGGACGTGAGGATGAGATAAGGCGCGTGATGCAAGTGCTATCGCGCAGGACAAAGAATAATCCCGTTTTAATAGGCGAGCCGGGAGTCGGCAAGACTGCTATTGCCGAAGGAATAGCCCACAGGATAGTTTCCGGTGATGTGCCGGATTCGCTGGCGACTAAGCAGATTGTCACACTTGATATGGGAACACTTGTTGCCGGCACCAGTTTCCGCGGGCAGTTTGAAGAGAGAATCAAAGCTGTGGTGAAGGAAGTCGCGGAATCCGAAGGCGAAATAATCCTTTTCATAGATGAATTGCATACGCTCGTAGGGGCGGGTTCCGCTCAGGGGAGCGTTGACGCGGCAAATATCCTGAAGCCAGCTCTGGCAAAGGGTGAGCTTAGATGTATAGGCGCTACCACTCTTGATGAATACCAAAAGCATATTGAGAAAGACCCAGCTCTGGAGCGACGTTTCCAGAAAGTTTACATTTCCGAACCGAGCGTTGAGGATACTATATCTATCCTTCGGGGTCTGAAGGAGAGATATGAAGTACATCACGGAGTACGCATTACTGATCCGGCAATTGTAGCTGCGGCGGAGCTATCCGACAGATATATCACTGATAGATTTCTTCCGGATAAAGCGATTGATCTAATTGATGAAGCCGCCAGCAAACTGCGTATAGAAATAGGATCAATGCCGGAAGAGTTGGACTCAATTCAGCGCAGAATAAGACAGCTTGAGATAGAAAGGGAAGCATTGAAAAGAGAAATTACAAAATCCGAAGAAACCAAGTGATAATCATGTAAATAGACAGACTCTCAATTATTTTTCAGGATTATTAATTTTATTATATTACTTCCATTAATTAATTTTACAAAATATTCCTGATAATTTCCATTGCATTTAAACAAAAAATACATATATTTATATTACTTATAAGCAATCTTTAAAACAGGAGTATATTATGAACAAATTTATAATTTTTCTGGTTGGTTTAGTAGTAGGTATTATCCTGGCGACTTTTTTAATATGGAATGTAATGCCCGGATTGATGCTGGACGTTAAGAAAAGTAAATTTGGTTTTGATGTGACAGTTGATGCTATTGAAGAAAAAGCGAAAAAATCAGGCTGGAAGATACCGAACACCTATAGACTTGATGCCAGTCTAAAAAAAGCCGGATATAATATTAAACGTATTCATGTTTTTTCACTTTGCAAACCGGAGCATGCATACGAAGTTTTACGTAAAGATGATAATAAAAAAGTAGCTGCAATGATGCCCTGCCGGATAAGTGTTTATGAAACGGAAAACGGCAGTGTATATACAACGAGTATGAATATAGGTCTAATGGGCTCTATGTTTGGCGGCGATGTGGGAAAAACCATGAAAAAAGTTGCTAACGAAGAGGAAAAGATCCTCAATGATGTTATTGAATGATCATAATATTTGATTGTACGAAAGTTACTTTATTTTTTACCTATAAGGCTTCTTATAAGGCTAAGAGCCTTAGCGGCATCGCTTTTAGTATACAAATGAAAATTTTCGATAAACAAAGGCTGACTTTCGCCGCTTTTACGGTACTGAACAAGCCAGTAAGGTTTTCTTTTGGCAAACTTACGTCTATAACCAAAATACGTGATTTTAGTGGTGTCCACAATCTTTGTTGCTAATTCTCTACCACGGTAAATATTGAGATTTTTCGATTTGGGATTAAATTCCATGGAATATTTTATCTTTCCGGGAATACGCAGCAGGAAAGATAATACAAATAATGCAAGAGCAATGATGAAGAATAAAGTTTCGCCATCATCACGCAAGTAAAATATCAAGCCAAAAATGATTATTATTATCCCAACAATGTTGGGAGTAAGGAAAGCCAGATTCCATATTATTCTGCTTCGCCATGCTTGAAAATCGAGTTCATATACTTCATCTTCGGAACTTTTATTCACTGCCATAAGCAATCCTCAATTTAATGACCGGATATTCATTCAAATCTATATCATAGCACCATTTACTTTCAATCCTTATTTTCGAAATGCACAAAATCGATCAGAAATACCGCGCCGAGCGACAGCGCCCTGGTTTGCGAATCCCAGCGCTCGGGAAATTTTATCCCGAAATTATCAGCATCGGTAAAGAATTCCGTAAGCATTCCGCTCCATTTTTTTGAGATCATGCCGGTTTCCTGCCCATTCTCGATAATCCGGAAAGTCCACGGCCTGAAAAACGGTCCTAGCAAACTAAATTTCTCTTCCCCCAGCGGACCAAGCACGGTATATTTTCTCTTTACCAAATGAAAATTCCACTTGACTCTGCCGAGCAGCTTCTCGTTAGCGTCGTAAACTTCGCATTCGTGAAACATGAATTTGAACGGTCGGTTTATGCTGAGCATGTCTGTGCCTGCTTCATCGACAACTTTTAACTTGAAGGGACGCATCGCCTTAAGGAAAATCCGCCCGATGAATGAGCCGCCGAATTCCGCTGCAAAGTAAAGATCATTACCTTTCTGATCAAAGATCTTATACTTATTCTTTTGCTCAAAACCGGTAAATACTTCGAATGGTTCCCTGCTTTGGGAAACCAGCACTGCATCGATATTTCTTAGTTTATCCATTTTAATCCCAAATATTAATGGTATGTATTTTTTATACAAATTTACGATTTTGTTTAAAAGAAACAAAAATAGTGAATTATTTGGTTTACTTGCCCATTCAAAATTAAATAATATCCGCTTTTTGCAGTTTTTCGATAAGCCTGTATTCTTTTTCAAGCATATCAGTAAGCCTGTCAATAAATTTATCATCGAATTGAATATCAAAACTACCCTTTCTAACGTGGCGTGGTTTCAGTTCAAGATTCAATTTCCTTCCAAGGTTCCTGGAATGCTCAGGTAACTTTCTCGTCAGTAGAACATGCGAACAATTACAAATATTATCAAATGCTTCTTCAATATCAAAATTCTTAGAAAACATATATAGTTGATTCAATAGATGTTCTTTAGGTATTCTTTCTAAAAAATCTACCGGCGAATTACCTAGCCAGTGTCCTTCTACTTTCATACATGGATGGTTAATATTATTTATCTCGAAATTTTTAAGCATTTTATAATGAGAAATTACTCTTTTCACCGGATCGCGCAAACATGTAAAGGTAAACGTATTATCCGGCAAATCCAGCTTGTGCAGCGGCGCATGTGAAAAAGCATAATAATAATGCCCTCTGTTGATCACCCGCAGATTCCAACCCGCGAATACCTTATCATTCACCTTTATCCTTCGATCCCATTTCCGATTGATTTTACGTGTGATTTCCCTTGTATCTTCTTTTTCCGCAGCCCAGATCATGTGAGTCAGTGAAGTCCCACCGGTCTTACGTATATGTATCTGATAAATTCTACTGTAGCCGTTTATATAGTAGTTCCTTGCTAATTTCTTATATTTCAAGCCATTAAGATCAAACATAAGAAATAAGGCTAATCTTGCAGGCTTTTTAATTATATTTATAAGTGAATTACTCAAATCCTAAATAGTTTCAGTTTACAATTTAAAAATATTTCAAATATAACAATTGCAGCTTAATTAATGAAGAAGATTCATTAGTAACACTAAGTTTGAGAAATCTCGCCCCCATTAAAATATTCATCCGGAAACTGCTTTCTGTATGAAAAAATCTTCTCCAACTGTGCTTTGACAATCATAGAGTTGGCAATTCTTCCGAAAATTCCAAATGGCAGCCCGTAATGCACAAGATCAATCATTTCAACTCCCCGCGACGTTTCTTTGAAAATATGTTGGTGATGCCAGAATTTGTACGGTCCAAATCTTTGCTCATCTATGAAAAAATGCGGTTCCCTCACCTGAGTGATCTCGGTTATCCAGCGCATGGGTATTCCGAATAATGGACTCACAGTGTATTCAATTATCATCCCAGGGTACATCTTTTCCGGCAGGTCAGATTTGATAGTAAAATTTAAAGACTTCGGCGTAATATTTCGCAAATTCCAGGGATTGGAAAAGAACTGCCATGCTTCATCAATATTTATCTTTATTTGCTGTGTTTGTTTAAGTTTATATAACTTCATTTGACCGTAGATAATTTTAAAAATTAATTATATATATAACTATATATAGTTAATTTTATTTCTAGTTCTTAAAAAATTAATTTAGTTTCGCAAAATAAAATATTATCCAAAAACGTTATTGAGATGAAATTAAATTAAATTGGAAAAATGCGAATCAGGATTTTACAAAATATCGAACGAAAATATTTGAAAACTGCAGCCATATTTCTGCTGGCAGTTTTTCTCAACGCACTTTCCGTAGAATACTGGCATTTCCATACTGAAAAGCCATGCTGCAGTGAGGAAAAATGCAGTATTGAAGCTGAAAATAATGACTTCCATCCGACTATCGACAAAGAAAATCCCGACTACAATGCCATCGATTGCCAGCTATGCAAATTTATCTCTCATGCTGAGAAAAACCACTTCAAAACCGAATTTTCAGCATTTTGCAGTTCATTCATTATATTCCATATTCAAATAAAAAGCATACCTTTTGCGCATATTTTTTCAATTTTCCATCCATCAAGAGCGCCGCCTCACATATTTAAGTAAAATCATCAACACAGCCGCTAACTAACTGAGACACTGAAGTTTATCAGTATTTTATTTTATTTTAAATATAAGAGGTGAAAAATGAAAATTATATATATTTTTGTGATTTTGGCGCTTGCTATCACATTTGGCTGCTCGGATGAATCCGATCCGACAACCCCGCACAAAGACCATTTCGAACCGGTAGGCATTGTCATCTACCAGGGAAGCGAAATATTCATTAAAATTAATCAAGGCGTATTCAATCCCGAATACTACGATCATTTTCCAGTACCCGTTGATGGCGAGACAGATGTCTATACCGTCAAATTCATTAACGAAGATGGCGATGAAACCGACCCGCCGCATGATGAAGAATTCGATCTCGCCTGGGAAATCACAGATCCGGATATAATTGAAATTACCAGGGATAGCGGTGAGAAATGGCAATTCAAGCTCAAAGGATTGGCTGCCGGAGAAACGGAAATCAGCTTTAAAGTTAAGCATGTCGATCACTTTGGCTTCGAGAGCAAATTTATTCCGGTTGTGGTGGAATAGTTATGAGTAATATTTTTTAACTCAGATTTTACAAATGAATAGAATTACATCGGAATATTCAGAGTAAACTTATTAAGCCTCCTTCATTTCCCCTCCTTGTTAAGGAGGGGAGTGGAGCCGTAGGCTTTACGGGATGATTCTTTTAAGTTGTCGAATTGTAATATGTTAGTATTATTGAAGATTTCAAATGAAAACTTTGGTTTATTCAAAATGACGCAAAATATCGAACGGACAATTACAATTATGAAATATATTAAATACTTGATATTACTTATTTTATGCATTACAGCAAGTATGGACTTATATGCCTCGCCGGATAATGCCGAATTCAGCGGTATAGTCATCGACGCCGAAACAAATGAATCAATTCCTGACGTCGTAGTCCAAATTCACGAACTGAAAAAAATAAAACTGACCGATGAAAACGGCGAATTCTATTTTTCGGGAATAGCGCCCGGCAAATATGAAGTGAACTTCAGCAGGCTTGGCTACCGCCGGGAAAAAAGGAAGCTGAATGTCTCGCACGACACTTCAGTACGCATAATTTTCAAGATGACACCGGTGGGCATAACTTCGCCGGCTGTCGTCATCACCGGCGAACGCGGCGAATCCAAATTCTCAGAACTTGCTCATGAAACATCCGAACTTGAAGGAAGCGACCTGCAGCGGGAATTAGGGCACACGCTCGCAGCCACACTAAAGCATGAAACCGGCGTCGAAGTCCGCTCTATGGGACCGGCGCCCGCTCGACCGGTAATACGCGGCTTGAGCGGCAATCGCGTAATGATTGCCGAGGATGGAATTGAAACAAACGATCTGTCGGCAACTTCGCCCGACCACGCTGTTACAATTGAGCCCTTCTCAGTGGAAAAGATAGAGATCATAAGAGGTCCGAGAGTATTGCTGAATACAACTTCCACCATCGGCGGCGTCGTAAATGCAGAGCGAAATGAAATACCCGAACAGAGACAGTCAAAACCGGCTTTTGGCGGATCGATGTTTTACGAATCAGCAAACAGCGGCTATCTTGGGGCGCTGGAAGCTGAAGTTCCGCTTTCCCCCTTTATGCTGAAGGGCGGTCTGAGCTACAGAGATGCCTCGGATGTTCACAGCCCCGAAAAAGTTCTCGATAATACAGCGCTTATTACGCGAAGCTATAACTTAGGCGGCAGCTACGTTGATGAGGATTTTGTTTTCGGCGGCTCCGTAAGGCAATTCAGTTCGGAATACGGCATTCCGGGCGGTTTCATAGGCGGTCATTCAAACGGCGTGGATATTGAAATGCTCAAGCGCGCCTACACCGGCAAAGGTATTTATCACCTTCACAAAGATTTCATCGATAGAATGGAACTGAATTTCAGCCGTACTTATTACCGACATGCCGAACTGGAATCCGGCGATATAGTGGGGCAGGAATTCGTCATGAGGAATTATCTGGCAGACCTGCGATTTGTCCAAAGCAAGAATGACTTCTTCAAAACGGGCGAATTCGGTTTGCACTTCGATCAGAAGCAGCAGAAACTGGGTGGTTTGGTGCTTTTACCCGAGACCGAATCTTTCACGCTGGCGCCCTACATCTTCGAGGATTTCAATATCGGCAAATATTATTTCCAGTTCGGCTTCCGCTACAGTTACGATAGATATATGCCAAAACCATACGCAAACTCAAACAAAACCAAACAACAAGAAAGAGAATTTCATTCCGTGTCGGCATCAGTCTCGGCAATGCTAAACTTCTCAGGAGATTTTTACGCCGGCGTGAATATTTCCCGCACATCCCGTCCCCCAACTGTCGAGGAACTCTATAACAAAGGTCCCCACCTCGCCGCTTATTCCTATGACAGAGGTAATCCCGATCTGGAAGAAGAGCACGGCATCGGTCTCGAGGCATTTATCTACCACAAGACCGATGAGCGTTTCATCATGATCACAGGCTTCCGGAATGAAATGGCTTATTTCATAACGCCGCGAAATACCGGCGATACAAACTGGTCCCGCAAGCTGCCAATTTACGAGCAAACCGGTGTCGGCGCAAGACTGATGGGGGTGGAAAGCCATATTCAACAGGAATTTTTCGAAAATATCAAGTTTATCGGCACTCTGAGCTACACCTACGGCGAATTTTCCGGGACCGCCTCTCCCCTGCCAATAATCCCGCCGTTTAAGTCAACTCTCGAACTTAAATATTCCCGAAAAGGATTTGTCGCAGGGATATTATCCGAAATTGCCGCTGCACAAAAGCGAACGGATAAATTCGAGAAACCAACAGACGGATACATCATTTTCAATGCATACGGACAGTATATGTTTGAATGGATGGGCTCGGCAAATAATATATCTCTAATGGTCGAAAATATCTTCAACACTACCTACAGGAATCATCTCTCACGCATTAAATCTATTATGCCGGAACCGGGAATTAATTTACGCCTGGTTTACAGGATATTTATTTAACCCCAAATTCACAATACAAACTTGCATTTGTGGCAAAAAACAGCTAACTCATTTAAATTCCCATCTTTGAGGGGTGCCCGAGCGTGGCGAGGGCGGGGTGGATTCTTATTTAACCCCTGGTTTTTGATAAACCTATGGGAGACTTGTGCTTACAAAAGTGTTAGATGGGATACTGCATTAGAATTAGTTGATTTACCCTTAATAGTTAGCAGCAAATCGCTTTAGCGCTTTGCAAATGGTCTGAAAAAATATTATTAAGGGGCTGCTCTATAAGATCGAAACTCCGAATAAAATCCTTTTTAACGTTGCGAAGAAATCAGCATTCATAAGATTCCTGCCCTGCTAAAGCAGTATCTAAAGACATTCGCAGGAATGACATTCATGTACTTTTAGGACAGCCTCAGTTTGATTGAGCTAAAGTTTGATTCAAACGGCTTTTGCCGAATCTATATCTTTCATTTTGCGGAGTTTATCAGTGAATAGATTTAGCTGGTTGATGTCTTTCACTTCGATATCGACCAGGACACCGTTAGAGCGGTTGTTGGTAGGAATGCGTTCGAGGCTGACGATGTTGAGCTTTTGTTCTTTTGAGATATTTTCGATTTTGTCGACGATGTCATCGTATTCGCAGCCGAAGACTTTTACTCGGGTGCGCTGTAGGGAGTCGCTAAGCAGCCATTTAGCTTCGCGTACCTTTTCATCATCGAGGGAACCGCTTTGATAGTAACGGCAGTTCTTCGAGTGAACTTTTATCTCGTTATTTTTTGTAACGTAGCCTATAATAGGTTCGCCCTTGACCGGATGACAGCATTTGGCAAGCTTCGTTTTCAAAAATTTCATACCTTCGACTTCGATACCGGGCGCCTTCTGCTCTTCTTTCTTTTTGCCCTGCGGGGTTGGTTTATGTTCTATTTCTTTTTTAAATGCAGACGGATACAGCTTTTTAATGACCGATGGCTTTAACTTAAGAGATTTTATGGCTGCTGCTGAGTAAAAGTCTTCCGGCGATTTGAAGCCAATGTCGGGTAAATGATTTTTAAAGCTCTTTTCTTCGTCAATCTCATCGAGTTTGTCTTTGTAGCGTTTTTTGAATTTTTCCCAGAGGCGTTTGCCCTCTTCAATGATCTGATCCTGTTCATTTTTTTTGAGCCAAATAAGTATCTTTGATCGGGCTTTGGATGTTTTTACAATATCCAGCCAGTCACGGGAAGGATTGGGATTCTTGGATGTGATGACTTCCACTACATCGCCGGATTTAAGCGGTGTTTTCAATTTTGCGAATTTGCCGTTAATGCGGGAGCCAGTGGTTCCATATCCTACTTCCGTATGGATTGCGAAGGCGAAATCTATAGCTGTGGAGCCCTCGGGGAGTGTTTTAATATCGCCCTTAGGTGTTAAAACATGAATATGATCTCGCTGCTGGTCAGAGCGTAGCAGTTCATTTAGCTCATAGGGATTGTCAAAGTATTCGTCGTTTTCAAGGAATTCCTTGAGTCGTGAAATCCATGAATCCGCAGTAGAAAAACCTTCTTTGTAAGCCCAGTGTGCAGCGGAGCCGTATTCGGCTTCGCGGTGCATCTCTTCGGTTCGGATCTGTATCTCGAATTTGTCGCCTGTTCTTGAAATAATTGTAGTCTGAATCGATCTGTAGCCATTTGGCTTTGGAAATGTTATCCAGTCGCGAAATCTGCCCTCGATGGGGATCCACTGGCTGTGGACGATACCGAGCGCCTGATAGCAGTTTTCCACTTTGTTGGTAATTATGCGCAATGCCATGAGATCGTAAATATCATCGAGGGATACCCCTTTATTACGAATTTTCAGGTAAATGCTGTATAATCTTTTGACCCGCTGTTGGATAGTTGCGTTCAGTCCCTGCTTTTTGAAGAGATTATGCAGGGTCATTTTCATGTCGTAGAGTTTCTTTTCGTAGACGGGGCGCTTTTTCTCGACAACTTTTTCCAATCGCTTGAATTCTTTTGGATAGAGCATTTTGAATGCCGTATCGTCCATTTCCGTATAAATGCGTCTTATCCCCAGTCTGTGAGCTATCGGAGAGTAAAGATACAGGCATTCCTCGGCAATTTGCTCTTTTAAAGCCGGAATGGCGATGTTTTCTTTTCTTTTTGAATTTTCTCCGAAGATCAAGCGGCGAAGATAAACCGGTTCTTGCTTTATATTAGATATGTTTTGCTCTGAAAGCGATTCGGCTTCTTTCAGTACTACGAGCCGCTCTGCAAGCTTAATGAAAATTATCGACAGGTCATTGGTTAATTCTATAAATAATTTACGCAGTGAAGAAATTTTTTTCTTTCGATCCGGCACTGATACTTTACTTATTCGGTCGAATAACTCGAGCTTTTCGACGAAATCCGAGCCGAATTTATCATATAGTTTTTTTCTAACATTCTCATTACTGAGATCGGCAGAGATAAGAAAGGCGGTCTTAAGCGATTCCTCGTCTAAATTCAGCGAGGAGACTACCTCAACTATCTTATTGGAAATCCGAATTTTCTCCTGTGAATATATTTCCTCGCCAATTTTTAATATATTGGTATTTAATCCTTTTATTTTCATATATTAAAATAAATTGAACACAATCTATATTTTTACACGATTTACGCTTTTAGTTAATTTTTATTGGAAGTTAATAAATACTTGCTAAATTTAATACTCTTTTAAAAATTTAATTAATTGCAGTAATGTAAATATTTTCAAATTTTTCGAATTTGTTTTATTATTGTGTAGTTTATAATTTTATAAAACGAATATAAAATAATTATTTATTCAATAAATTAAAATATTATGCTGATAAAACCGGGGAATTCGATAGATGTTGAGAATCTGTCTAAGAAGTTTGCCAGGAATCATAAAGTCGGCAGAGAACAACTTAAAAATGAGTTTGTCAGTGCTTTTTGCAATAAAAAGAACCGGAATGGAAATTTGCGCAGTGGAGAATTCTGGGCACTGAAAGACCTTTCATTTGAGTTGAGGAAGGGTGAAGTTCTTGGAGTAATTGGTGTTAATGGATCGGGGAAAAGCACACTGCTTAAATGTCTCGAAGGATTGTATCTACCAGACAAGGGAGCAATAAAAACAATGGGGGAAATCGGTTCTTTTGTGGATTTGTCCGCAGGATTCGATACGAAGCAAACCGGCAGGGAGAATATTTTTATTAAAGGAGCTATTTTGGGGAAGAGTCGGGAAGAGATGCTTTATCTGTACGAAGAAATTGTTGAGTTTTCCGAGTTAGGTGATTTTATTAATACTCCTGTGAAAAATTACAGCACGGGTATGCAGATGCGGCTTGCTTTTTCGATAGCGATAACTATCGATCCGGATATTCTCTTGATGGATGAGGTGTTTGCCGTGGGTGATTTTC
Organism: uncultured Hyphomicrobiales bacterium; assembly: GCA_964645005.1. Classification (GTDB taxonomy): domain Bacteria; phylum Bacteroidota; class Ignavibacteria; order Kapaibacteriales; family UBA2268; genus CAZXYS01. The sequence goes on from CAZXYS010000033.1 coordinate 38,561, forward strand.
GTTTCAGACAGAAATGTCAATCGAGGATGAACGATAAACGCGAAAATATGTCAATAGTATTTGTCTCACATGCTTTGAACAATGTCAGGCTTTTTTGTGACAGGGTGCTCGTCCTCGATCATGGTGAAAAAGTATTTGACGGTGAACCGACGGAAGCTATTAAATTTTATAAAGAGGAAATCGAGGAATTCAATAATCAGCATTCCGTCAAGAAGAAACTAAAAGATGATAGACCATATTATGGTGATCTTTTCATAAATGAGGATAAAATCTACGACGTAGAGCATTTTTGGGCGAATAAGGATTTGAATAAAATAATAAAATGCCGGACGGGTGAGGAAGTTAACATGGTAGTAAAATTCAAGATGCACCGGAAGGCAAGTAAGGATTTAGTTGCGGGCTTTCCAATCTGGAATAGTAATAGTGATCTTGTTTCAGGTATTGCTACTGATATGGATGATTATGAATTAATTGGGAATGAGAATAATGAGTACGAACTTATTCTGAATTTTGAAGAATTATGTTTTAATGCGGGGGAGTATACTGCTGTGTTCTCATTGGTGGATGGTATGGAGTTTGTCTATAGAGGATTATTCGATAAACTGGAGGTGGTTAATCCGAAGAGAAATGTAGGATTTGTCACCGCAAATCATAGGTGGTATCAGAATGGGAAGTATAAAAGCAAATTTTGACTTAATTATTATGTTACTCAAAGAGAATATTAATTTTCCAGGTATATTATTGGCAGCAATTTAATATACTATTTAGTTGAGAAAAATATATTATATTATTAATAATTCTTCTCGATAGCTATGTTTTCAAGGTTCTCGAGTTGGGTTTTAGTACCCATTGCGATCAATTCATCACCTTTCTTAATCTTGAAATCTGCGGAAGGATTGGAAATTGGATTGCCTTCTCTGACTATTGCAACAATAGTGACTCCTGTTTTCTTTCTTATGTCAAGTTCAAACAAGGTTTTGCCAATCCAGGGGCTGTCTTAAGCGGTCATAATATTTTCTATATTCAGTGAATTTTTTCCGTCACCCCTGAAGCTGGTTTCCATAAATTCAACTACATTTAGGTGGATCATTTGATTCGCCAGTTTTATACCGCCAATTGAATATGGGTTGACTATTCTGTCTGCGCCTGCTTTTTTGAGTTTTTCAACGGCGCTTTCTTCATCCGTCTGAGCTGCAATATATATTTGGGGCTCAGCATTATAGGTATAGCAAACGCCTTCAGTTCTTTATATTTTCTAAACACCTTAAAAAGTTAATTCTCCATTGAGTTATGAACATACGTAATATAACATTTTCAAAAATTATCAAGAAATTTTTTCAAATATATATTTATTAGCAAAATCATTGAGTTTATATGTTCTTGTTGTATATTGCATTTATTTAGTAAGCAATTATCAGATGTAAATGAAGATAAGCGTTGTAATAATTACCAGGAATCGAAAGGAACAACTTAAAGAGACTATAAATAGTTATTTGGGACAGGAATATCCGAATAAAGAGGTCATTGTTGTAGATAATGCCTCAAACGACGGAACAAAGGAAATGATGCCTGCGGAATTCCCTGATGTGCGTTATCTCTGGCTGCCGGATAATTTTGATATAAGGTCAATAAATATTGCTGTGGATATGGCGGAGGGTGATATTATCTGGCGTTGCGACGATGATTCTTATCCCGAGAGTGAAAAAGCATTCGGTATGGCAGTTGAAATTTTTAAAAAGTATCCTGATATTCATATTATCGCGACTGAGGATGTTGAGGCTAGGAAGAATAATACGGTCTGGCACTGGTATCCTTACACCGTCGATAAGCAAAATGTGCCTGATGACGGATACAGATCTCATTATTTCCATGGTACGGGCGCAGCTATCAGGAAAGAGGTATTTGAGAAAATAGGCGGTTTCTGGGAATTCGGTTATGAGGAAATAGATTTTTGTACGAGAGCTATTCTTGAAGACTATAATATCAGGTATTTCCCTAACATAAGAACTCTCCACTTTAGTACATCTGCAAATGAGCAAAAAGCTGACAGATTTGTCAAATTGACAACGCAATTTGTCCGCTATACGTGGAAGTATTTCCCATTCTTCAGTGCGGTTTGGCGAACGTTTATTTATACTAATCTTCAGGTGTTTATTGCTCTTGGAAGAAGAGTCCCGCTGGGCGGTATTTTGGAAACATTGTTCAGAATTCCGGCGGTGATAATAGCTGCGAGACGGAATGAGAGGCAATTAGTACCTAAAGAAAAGATCGAAGATATTACTCTTGGAGTAAGTTTTACTAAAACACAGTGGAATTATTTTAAGGAAGTTATTAAAAGAAATATTGGTATTAAAAAGTAGAAAATGAGAATATTACAAATAGTACCGAGAATACCCTATCCCCTTGATGACGGCGGGAAGATCAGTATTGCTAATATCTTCAGGCAGTTTTCTCTTAATGGTGCCGAGTTGACTTTGTTTGGATTTTACTATGAGCCTATTTCATCGGAAGCAGACGCAGAAACAAGGAAATACGGAGAGTATTTTATTTCGGAACATTTGCCAAACAATACCCCCTGGAGAATATTCAAATCTTTTGTATCCGGGAAACCGCTGTATATGAAGAGATACTATAATAAAAAAGTATTAAAAGAATTGGAAAAGATAGTCTCAGAGAAGGACTTTGATGTAATACATACTGATCATTCAGGGATGGCACCGCTTGGATTATTTGTTAAATCATTTACCGGAGCACCGGTAGGACTCAGGATACATAACATTGAATGGCTGATCTGGCAGAGATATGCCGAGACATTTCCGAAATACCATCCGAAACGTATTTATTTGGAAAGGCAGGCACAAGGGATAAAAAAAGCAGAAGCTAAAATCTATGAGGACGTCGATGTTTGCTTTGCAATAACAGAAAAAGAAAAGGAACGGGGACTGGAAATTTCGCCCAATGCGAATATCATAGTTGCAACTGCGGGTGCAGACTATGAAGCTTTTGCTCCGGCGGAACATATTCACAGGAATCCACATGAAATGATACTTGCTACAACTTATAAGTGGATACAAAATGTAAATGCTGTCAAGTGGTTTATTGACAAGGTGCTTCCAAAAGTAGTAAGTGAGATGCCCGAGGCGAAATTGACTTTGATTGGCAAGGCTTTGCCGGATTGGATAAAGAATATGAATAATCCGGCGATAAATCCCATAGGTTATGTGGATGAGGTGCAGCCCTGGTTGAACAGAGCCAATGTCTATGTAGCGCCGCTTTTTGTGGGTGCAGGATTGAGGATAAAAATACTTGAGGCAATGGCAATGGAACTTCCGGTTGTAGCAACTACCGTATCTGCCGAAGGTATTATTGATGCAGGAGAAGATTTTTTCAACGGCTTATTTGTTGAAGATACTGCCGATGATTTTGCCAATGCAATTATTAAATTGCTTAAAAATTATGATTATGCCCGAGAAGCAGGGAAAAAAGCCCGTGTATTCATCATAAATAATTATTCATGGGAAAAAAATGTAGGAATTATGATGGGTGAATACAAAAAATTGCTAAATGATTCGTCACAATAAAAATCTTATAACAAATTTTGTTTTTAATCCTGAGAGTATTATATTTGAAGTCTTGTAAAAATTAAGGATAATAAATATGAGTAGAAAGTGTCAAGTAACAGGTAAGCGTGCGTTGGTAGGGAACAACGTATCCCACTCGCATAATAAGACGAAAAGGCGTTTTCAACCGAATTTGCAGACAAAGAAAATCTGGATACCTGAAGAAAAACGTTTTGTTAAAGTACGTTTAACCACGAAAGCTCTCCGCACTCTGGACAAGCAAGGTCATGGCGGACTTATGAAAGAGCTTAAGAAATTGGCTAAGAAATAAACGCCAATTAAATAAAAATTTATTGGAGCGGCACATTGTTTGCCGCTTTTTTTTATGATTAAAATAATACAGAACTATTTACAGTTAATAATCTAATTATTTGATAATAGTATAATTTTGAATATTTTTGAGTTTATTATTTTTTCAATTTTATAACAGGCAAGTTGGAAGAAACAAACGCGAAAAATATCAATATAAAGCCGCTATGCGTTGATCTGGACGGTACCCTCATCAAAACAGATACGCTTATTGAATCATTGCTTATATTGTTCAAGAAGCAGCCGCTTGCCGTGTTATTGCTGCCATTCTGGCTGATGCAGGGGCTGCCGAAGTTCAAAAAGAAAGTGATAAATATAGGTATGCCGGATCCTGAGCTTCTCCCCTACCGGCAGGATGTTATAGACTATGTCGCCAAAGAGAAAGCCGGCGGAAGAAAAATTATTCTCGCCACCGCCACGCCGCTCGAAATAGCGCAGGATGTAGCGGAGCATCTCGGATTATTTGACGACATAATCGCTACTACTACCGGCAAAAATTTAAAAGGCGATGAAAAATTAAAGGCTATACGCGCTCACAAAGACTGTATAAATGGCTTTGACTACATTGGTGACAGCGAAGCGGATATTCCAGTATGGGAAGGCGCTGAAAAAGCTCTGATGGTGAATCCCAGTTCCAAAATCAAGAGGAAAGTAAATTCAAATGGAAACGCAGGGGAAATTTTCGAAGCAAAACTAAATTCTTTGAAATTGCTAATCAAAGAAATTCGCGTTTATCAATGGGCGAAGAACGCTCTTGTTTTCGTGCCGCTTATAATGGCGCATAGATTTATGGAACTGCCATTGCTTTTTGATGCACTCAGGGCGTTTCTGGCATTCAGCTTTGTAGCTTCATCGGTATATGTAACAAACGATCTGCTGGATATGGAAGCTGACAGGCTTCATCCCCGCAAGAAGAAAAGACCGCTGGCTTCGGGCGATCTGTCAATTATTAACGGGATTGTAGTTTCCACTGTATTATTTTTAGGCGGGTTAGCAATAGCTATATTTACTTTGCCTGTAAAATTTATTATTGCTTTAACGGCATATATTGTTCTGACCACGGCGTATTCATTTATCCTGAAGAGAATTTATATTGCTGATATCATTGTGCTGGCAGGGCTTTATACGCTGAGGCTTATTTCCGGCGCTTTCGCAGTGGAAGTGCCGCTGACGCCGTGGTTTCTTGAATTTTCGATGTTTCTGTTCATGAGTCTGGCAATTGTAAAGAGATACACCGAATTGCTTGTTGTCTCAAATCAGAACAAGAAGAAAGCCAAGGGGCGCGGCTACATTATTGATGATATGAAAATTTTGATTAGCATAGGCCCAGCGAGCGGCTATCTGGCTGTACTGGTCTTCGGTTTATACATTCACAGCGGGGAAAATGCGGCGCTGTACGACACGCCGGAAATATTATGGGCAATTGTTCCGTTCCTGCTTTACTGGATTACGAGGATATGGTTTATGGCATTTCGCGGGAAGATGCACGACGATCCGATCATTTTTGCGGTAAAGGATCCGGCGAGTTATATTATAGGTTTGATAATTACTTTGCTTTTAATCGGAGCGGCTATATGACGAATGAGCTTTACGGTTCCTGGGGGCGGTATCCGAAACTAACGCCCTCGGAGGTGGTGCGACTGCAATGGAGAGATGAACTGCCGGACTTGAATTCTTTCAGGAAAAAAGTCCTGCCCTACGGCTATGGGAAAAGTTACGGCGATAGCTGTCAGAATCATAATGGAGTTTTACTCGATACGAAGGGGTTGGACAAATTCATTAGTTTTGATGATAGGAATGGGATTGTGCGCTGCGAGGCGGGTGTCACTCTCGCCGATGTGCTTGAACTGGCTCTACCCCGCGGGTGGTTTCTGGCTGCGACGCCGGGAACGAAGCTATGCTCTGTAGGCGGAGCGCTGGCTAATGATGTGCACGGAAAGAATCATCACAAAGGCGGCACTTTCGGCAGTAATGTGACAAAATTTGAACTGGTCAGATCTACCGGCGAAAGGCTTATATGTTCGCCTGAAGAGAATTCTGAGCTATTTGAGGCGACTATCGGCGGGCTTGGATTGACGGGACTCGTGACATGGGTGGAATTCAAAGTGAAGCCCTGCCCAAGCGAGTTTATTGCGATGGAGAGTATTAAATTCGACGGGCTGGAGGAGTATTTCGAAATTGCCGCGGATTCGGATAAGGATTATGAATACACCGTGTCGTGGGTGGATTGCACGGCTTCGGGAAGCAATCTTGGACGGGGGATTTTCTCCCGCGGCAATCATGCGGACCCCGCGGAGCATTCTCTGCCGGATACCCCTAAGGACGGCGCAAAGAGTTTTCCCTTCGATGCGCCATTTATAAATCCTTTTACGGTGAATATGTTCAATATTCTTTTTTACAATAAGCAGTTTGACAGGAAGCAAAAAAGCGTTGTGCACTACGATCCGTTCTTCTATCCGCTGGATGCTGTCCACCATTGGAATAAAGCCTACGGCAAGAGCGGCTTTTTGCAGTATCAGTTTGTAGTTCCATTTGATAATGCTAATAATAACATCAATAAAATACTCAAAAAAGTGGCTGCATCCGGGCTTTCATCATTTTTGACTGTGCTTAAAAATTTCGGAGATGCTAATTCTCCGGGGATGCTTTCATTTCCTCGACCGGGTGTGACAATGGCTATAGATTTCCGCATGACCGGCGAGAGAACTCTAAAAGTGCTCGATGAACTCGATGATGTGGTCAGAGATGCCGGAGGGGCGCTCTACCCGGCAAAGGACGCACGAATGAAGGGCGGTGATTTTAAGCGCTTTTATCCGCGTTGGAAGGAGTTTTCCCAATATATCGATCCGAAGTTCTCGTCGAGCTTCTGGAGGAGGACTGTGGGGAAGTCTGCAATATGAGAATTCCATGATTTTACATTTGAAAACTAATTATGATAATATAAATTATTGCTCTTAGCAAACGTATTTCAGGGCAGGTCAATTATAAGATAAAAGCAACATTTATTATTTGTTTGAAATGTTGCTTGCTATTGATTAACAACGGCTGCCGGAGAAGAAAATAAAGTTAATTTTGATTCTATAAAATTATTCCCTTCTTACACGGGTAAGGAGGGAAGTTTTATTATCCATAAATTAAAAGTGC
>CAZXYS010000034.1:0-2758 GCA_964645005.1 uncultured Hyphomicrobiales bacterium
AAATCCAAGATCACAGTTAAAAAACTCAGCGAAATCAATCAAATCAGCGCAAATCAGCAGTTCAAAAATTGATCCGTCAGGATTTCAATGTTAGTAGAAACCACATCCTCCGCACACCCAGATTAATCCGTAGGATTTAAACATCGCCATCCCATCCGCCGTATAATTCCTACGGAATAGTGCCCCATTCCGGCAGCATCCCCTCTACTAACGTTCAATCCCTGCGGGATACCCCCCTCTTACCGACCCCCGATCTTTGAAAACTAACTTAAAATTTAAAAACTAAAGAAGTAATATCATCAATACAGTTTAAAATCGTCTACGAATTTTATGCTAAATATATCGAAAATATCGATGCATTTTGCGGGCAGCTATCTGTTCAACGATGTCTCCTTCTCAGTTAAGGAAAATGACAGGATTGGACTGATAGGCAGGAATGGTTCCGGCAAAACGACACTTCTCAGGCTCATCAAAGGATTAGATCAGCCTGAAGTAGGAATTGTCGCCAAACCTAACAATTACAAAGTAGGATATCTTCCCCAGGAAGGCATTGTCGAATCCGAAAAAAATGTCTTTGCTGAAGCCGAAACCGCCCTTGTCGAACTCAAGCAGCTCGAGAAGAAGATAAAACAACTCTCGGCGGAAATTTCCGAACGAACAGACTATGAATCCGCTGAATACCACAACAAAGTCCAGCAGCTAACTGATGCTAATGAGCGCTATTCAATATTAGGAGCGGGCTCGTCCGAAGCTGAAATAGAGAAAATATTGCTGGGTCTTGGATTTCTTCGCGAAGATTTCAACCGCCCGGTTAATGAGTTCAGTGGCGGCTGGCAGATGCGCCTGGAACTGGCGAAAATACTCCTCAGCCGTCCCGATTGCATCCTGCTCGACGAGCCGACAAACCATCTGGACATCGAATCCATCCGCTGGCTGGAGGAGTTCCTGAAAAACTACCCCGGCTCAATAATCATTGTATCCCACGACAGCCGCTTTTTGGATTCGATAACGAATCGCACTATAGAACTTTCCAACGGTAAAATCTACGATATGAACCTGCCATTCTCACAATTTGTCGAGCAGCGGGAAATCCTACGCGAGCAGCAGTGGGCGGCATATAAAAACCAACAGAAGAAAATCGCACAGCAGGAAAGATTCATAGAGCGTTTCCGCTACAAAGCGACTCTTGCATCCCGCGTCCAGTCCAAAATAAAACAACTCGATAAAATGGAAAAGATTGAAGTCGAAGATGAAGATACTTCCTCAATAGCCCTAAATTTCCCCGAACCGCCTCGCTCCGGACGAGTTGTAGTTGATATGCACAAGCTGACAAAACGCTACGACGATAATTTAGTTCTAAAAGATATTGATCTTACTCTTGAGCGCGGTGAAAAAATCGCTTTCGTAGGCAGAAACGGCGAAGGAAAAACTACCCTCTCAAAAATCATAGCCGGAGAAGAAGATTTCGAAGGCGAATTTAAGCTTGGCTACAACGTCGAGATAGGCTGCTATGCACAGCATCAGGCGGAAATGCTTGATGGAGATTCCACAGTTTTCGAGATCATCGATAATGCTGCCACCGGCGAAATGCGAACCCAGGTGCGGAATCTGCTTGGTGCATTTCTCTTCAGCGGCGATTCGATTTACAAAAAGGTAAGAGTACTTTCCGGCGGCGAAAAATCAAGATTGGCTATAGCTCGCTTACTGCTGAAGCCCTCAAATCTACTGATTCTCGACGAGCCTACAAACCACCTGGACATGCTCTCAAAAAATGTTCTCAAAGATGCTCTGCTGAATTTCAAAGGTACTCTGATACTCGTCTCACACGACAGGGATTTCCTCCAGGATCTCACTGATAAGACTATCCAATTTAAAAATCACAATATAAAAGAGTATACCGGCGGCATCAACGAATTCCTGGAAAAACAGCAATTAGACACTTTAAAGCAGCTCGAAGTCTCCAAAGTCAGCAAATCCAAAAACAAAAAGGAAGACAACCCGGGCGAAGCAAAACGCACCCGCGAAAAACAAAAAGAATACCAGCGCGAAGAAAGCCGGCTCAAACGACAGATAGCACAAACTGAAAATGAGATTCACGAGTTGGAACACAAAATAACTGAATTAGAGGAGATATTTTCCGATCCCGAATTTTTCTCAGATATTGAAAAATCAAAGGATAAACAAAAAGAATACAGCCGTCTTAAAGAGAATTTATCTGCAAAAATGGGGGAATGGACTACACTGGAAGAACAACTCGAAGAGTTAATCTCAGAAAAACAGGAAGCCATCAAATCATTGAAGGAAAAATAACTTTAATTTTTATAGTATAAAAAAAAAGCTGCCCTATTACAGACAGCCTTTTTGTTCAAAGTGAAGGGAGATCTATTTCTGGTACATCATTGTACCGGTTTTTACTTCCTTATCAGTGGTAATTCTGTAATAATACATTCCTCTCTTGATATCGTCGGGATTAACAAAGATGTCATGGTCGCCCTCGTTCAATTCTCCCTGATAAATATCCTTGACTTTATTACCCATCAGGTCAAACAGTTCTATATGCACCCGGTTTTTCTCTTCCATATTAAGTCTGATCCTTGTTCTCTGATCAAACGGATTTGGCGCATTCCCGAAGAGATTTAACTTCTGCTCTTCTTCTCTCCAGCACTGCCTCTTATGGTTTCTCTTCCTCTGTTTTTCACCATCACATTCGCCAGTGCCATGGTCACATTTACCGTCGCCATCCTCATCTACGAAGTTA
>CAZXYS010000034.1:2858-45384 GCA_964645005.1 uncultured Hyphomicrobiales bacterium
TCGCAGACACCGTCGCCGTCTTCATCGACAAAATTGCCGTTGCCGCCTTTTCCCTCGCCGTTATTGCCTTTACGATTCTGATTGCCGTCACCGTCACAATTACCAGTGCCATGGTCACATTTACCGTCGCCATCCTCATCTACGAAGTTATCGCAGACACCGTCGCCGTCTTCATCGACAAAATTGCCGTTGCCGCCTTTTCCCTTACCGCCAAGAATATCATCATGCTTATCGCCTTTATGCTCTTCTTTGTATTCGTAATCATGCCTGTTACGGTTTTTATCACCGCCGGCGTCGACTTCCATTGTCATTACGAGAAATGCCGCCAGGATCAAAGCTATTGTTGATATCGATATTATATGTTTCATTTTTACCTCCGGATTATTGAAAAATTTTGTTTTTGATCTAATAATTTTGCTTTGAGATGATCACTGCGGATTACATTTCAACATCTATGCCAAACTGTGTGGATTAGCTCTGGAGGCTGTTTTCGAAGAATTTTCGATTTTTTAAGGGTGAGTTTTTTCGTCGAAATTGTCGAATTTTTACAAGAATTGTCGAGGGTTGGAAAGTTAAAATCCCGCTTCAACAGAAAAATTCACCGAATTACCATAATAATTGAAAAATGGCGAATTCGAATTATTATTTATATAATAATATGACAGTGTGAGTTCAATTCCGTTGAAAACAAGAATAGAGGTGTCAAACGACCTGCTTACATTCGCCAGAATACCCGAATAATCATCCCGCCGGTCATCAGCGGAACCCGTGACATCAGTATCATCTGTCAATAGATCAATTTCGTACAAATAATGTTTATAAGAATAGAAACCGGTCAACTTTACCGTATATTTATCAAATAAAATTTTTGTCAACTTCAGCGATACGTCAGAACTTTCATAGCTGTAGGGATCGTCGAACAGTTCATCCTCGCCGTAATAATCCGCTGTCCCGCTTACCAGCGAAGTGCCGTCCCTGCTCATAATAAAACTCTTTCCGAGATACAGCGACAGCCCCGTCTTTTTCCCGAGCGACTGCCCAATGTTTGCATTCAGCGTGAGCCTCCCCGAAAACGGATCCTTATACACAATCCCCGGCGTATAGATAATATCACTGCCCGTTCCGCCCATGCTTTGCCTTTGCTTCATCTGTTTGCCGTTGTCGCCGCCATGTCCGGGTCGTACTTCAACAGAAGAACCGGAGGCAGCTGTCATATCTGTATCTACAGGCTGCGTATCAAATTGAGATAAAGAAATATAATTTTTCAATCCCATATCGGCGCCTAAGAACAGACTTGTATTCGTCGGAAAAGAAGTTTGATAGCCAGCGGAAAGATAATTCTCGAAATATGTCATATCATTGAAATTTGGATACGTCCTATAACGGAACTTATAGCCAGCCTCGACAGAACCCGCCTCGCCAATATAATGCTCCAGCGAAGCCGACACCGCCCCTTGATAATAATCATAAAATTCCAGAGCTTCTTTATCAATCCTGCCTGACATGGACGAAAACAGCCCCAGCACCGAATTAACCTCTTTTTTCGCATCCCCATCCTTATGGAAATAAAAATCATACGAGAAAGCAAGATTATGATTTGAGTACAATCTATCAGGATAGCTGCCGAAATGTGTCAATCCCAGATTATAGCTCGCCGCCCATGGATCATTTTTAGGGAAGTAGCCGATTGCCAGCGAATTTCTGTTAACATAAGTCGGCTTGGAAATATCAGAGCGGAAGGCATTCTCATCATACCCATTTTCTATGGACAGATTCCCCGCCCATTCCGCCCTCAACGGCATACTAAGACAGAAAAAAGCCGTCAAAAAAATAATTATATATATTTTCACTCTACTCATTTTAATCTAATTCTTTGCAATTCTTCCATTAGCCGTTCTCCGTTAGCCGTTAACCTCTATCCATAACACATAAATTTCGCAATACCAATCAAGCCATCATAGGAATGACAGGGCTCATTTCCCCTTACCATGATGACCGCCTCGTTTACCTTTCCGCTTGAAGTTATGCAGCCCCATACCAGAACATCTTTTATCGTTGACGCCGTCACCATCCTTATCGATGAAGTGGTCGCGTTTTCTCATGCGTTGGCGCTTCTTCCGTCCTTTTTGCCCCTGCTGATTCCCTTGCTGGGTTAATCTATCATCAATGCCGTCACCATCCTTATCGACGAAACCTTCGAGGTTATTCTCTTTATTTTCGGTTTGTAGGTCATTGGTTTGCTGGTCATCGCTTTCTTGCTGTTCTTGCTTGTTTTCCTGTTTTTTAGACTGCTGTTCAGCTTGTTCTTGCTTCTCCTGTTTCTCGGCAGGTTCCTGCTTACTTTCCTGCGCAAGCATAATTAGAGGTATCAGCAGCATTAGTACAATATTTACTATTAATTTTGTCATAATTACTTCTCCAATCTGTCGATTGCTGCAATTGTCAATCTATTTATCAACCACAGGGTTAACCTTTCTTTCAACCACAGGGTTAACCCTGTGGTTGATAGCCTGCAACCATTTATCTGATCTTATACTTCGAAATCTTATATCTCAGAGTTCTTTCCGAGATATTAAGCATGTCGGCGGCTTTTACCTGGTTACCGTTAGCCTTTTCCAGCGCCTTTGTAATCAGTGCCGACTCCATTTTTTTAATCTTATCATTCAGGTCGCCCACTTCAACTTCATCAAAATCAATCTGTTCATTATAATCCTTATCCGTATCCGAAATATCCGGTAAATCTTCCTTTTTAATATACTTATCTCTTGTCAAGACGACCGAGCGCTGAATAAGATTTTCCAACTCGCGCACATTCCCCGGATAGTCATATCTCATCAGGTCGTCGAGCGCTTCCTTCGACGCTGACTTCACGTTCTTCCCATTGAACTCCGCATATTTCTTGATAAAATGATCGATAAGTTTTGGAATATCCTCTCTGCGCTTCCTCAGCGGCGGAATATCAATATTAACGACATTCAACCTGTAATAGAGGTCTTCCCTGAAATCACCGTCTTTGATCATTTTCTCCAGGTTGCGGTTAGTCGCTGATATAATCCTTACATCCGGATCGATCGTGCCAGAGCCGCCGAGCCGTTCGATTTGCCCGAACTGCAGTGCCCTAAGCATTTTCACCTGTATCTGCAGCGGAATATCGCCGACTTCATCAATGAAGAGAGTCCCCGTATCCGCCTGCTCGAACTTTCCTATCCTCTGCTTCGCAGCGCCTGTATAAGCGCCTTTCTCGTGTCCGAACAACTCGCTTTCGAAAAGCGTCTCCGGCATAGCGGCACAATTCACTACGACGAACGGTTTATCGCTCCTATCGCTTGCATAATGGATAGCTTTAGCGATAAGTTCCTTACCGGTACCGCTTTCACCCCGGATCAGCACACTCGCCTTCGATTTTGCGACTCGTCCGGCGGTATTCAGCACCTCCTGCATTTCCGCGCTCTGATAAATAATCGAATCGAATGAGAACTTCTCGGAAAGCTGCTGTTTCAGCATTTCATTCTCCGACATGAGCATGTGCCTTTCCTTAGCTCTGTCGATAAGGTGCACCAGTTCCATCAGTTCAATAGGCTTTTGAATATAATCATAAGCGCCCTTTTGCATCAGGTTTACAGCGCCTTCGATACTGCCGTAAGCAGTCATGATAAGCACCGGGATCATCGGATTTATCTTCTTCGTTTCATCGAGCACATCCTTGCCGTTCTTATCAGGCATCTTAAAATCAGTAATGACCATATCCACCTGATTATTCCTGATATACTCGATACCTTCCGTGCCGGACGCCGCCGTCGTAACGTTATATCCCTTATTTTTAAGGAATCCCCCGATCGATTCTCTCTGGGATTCCTCGTCATCAATCAATATGATCTTAAAATTATCCATATCACCAATTAACAATTTATCTATCTTTAATTTAATTTACAAACTTTGTGCCAAAGATGTAAGTTGTTATAATTACAACATTTATAAAAATTAATTGAAAATTGAATGATAATTTATTCGACAAATTTGTCGAATATTATCGAAAAAAAGAATAAAAGTGAGGGAAAAAATTGTAATGATGCAATTCAATCCTGATTCCCAAATCCCTTGCTTTGGAGAATACATAAAAAGTAACATTGCGAGATAAGTTCAGCTAAGCGAAATTCCGCTTTAGCAGGGCAAAGCCATCTATATCAAGTATCAATTGGGCATTTGAAAGACACGGTTTTGAGTTTTATTATAATTTCCTGCGTTTTCACACATTCTCGGAATTTGGGAAGCAGGAGTGGTGGTAATTAATACAACCCCCTTAATCCCCCTTTTTTAAGGGGGAATAAGAGAAAGCGCAGATGGATTTACGGTGAATGTGGAGTGAAGTTTTTTGATTGGAGGTTTCGTCAGATGCAGCATCTGACTGAACTGATAAAACAATACTATTTATTTATGATGATTAGACCTCCGAATTTGTGTTTTCCATTATTTGATATTCTATAATTATATAAACCGTTTGGCAGATTAATCAATTCTATATTCCAAGTACACTTTGGACTTCTCTTGATTTTCATCTGATCGTAAACGATGTTGCCCATGATGTCATAAATCTTGATGCTAAATGTTCCGATTGCAGGTGTATTCAAATCTATTTGAAAAGTTCCGGAGTTCGGATTGGGAAATACTTTACCGGATTTTTCATTAGCTGAAATTTCTTTTATGTCAGTGTATTTCCTGTATTTATATTCATACCAATACTCATATTCCCAGACGGAATCTTTCAAAGACCATTCACTATGGGTTTCTTTTAATAAGTTGTCGTTTTCATCGTAGTAGTCTTCCCATTTTGAATAATTTATCCATTCGTTTTTAAATGTACCTCTATTAATAGTTATTACATAATTTTCTTCGTCGTTATATTCAGTAGTTGTTATACCAAATATAATAACAGAATCCCCCTGTATTTCACCACTTGAGTGTTCAATTACCCTTCCTTTATTGTCAAATTTATAGAAATTTTTAATATAAGTCGTATCCCAACTCTTACTTTTTCTGTTCAGGTCTATGTCTATTATAGTATCAATTAGATCATTTGAATTATAATGATAAATATTTATTGAAGTGTTTACCCAATTATTTTCATTACTATTCCAACTTTCATAACTTGTTTGTTTTACTCTGTCAAATTTATCATATTCATAGTATTTTCGGAATATATTTTGCCATATATCTTCTTCATTATCCCATATTTTTTTCATATGTTCAATTAAATATCCTTTGCTATTATATTTTTCATAGTCCTTTCTTTCATTCAATGTTTCATAGTTTGTTATATATTTTTGCTGTTTTTTTATTTTTGACCATCCGTCCTTATTATATTCGTAAATATACTGACCAATTTTTCCCCATCCCCGGCGGAAAGTTTCTCCTTCAAACCATTCGAGAATTAAACTGTCATTTTTATCATATTCGAAATGACAAAAAGCGGTCGTATCCCAGGCATCATCCCTAAAAACACGATAATAGGAAATTTTAAGCCTATTATTTGTATCGTAGTTATAACAAATATGTCTGGGGGGATCGATTTTAAAACCATAATCATAAACTCTTTTCTTTTCGATAACCTGGTAATTGTCTTTGCTTAAAGCAAATGATGATAAAATGGCAGAGAGAATAAATAGCATTAATGTGAAATTTTTAATTTTCATAACATGATTCCTTCATAAAATCCAGATTTTATAAAAGGAATTTAGTAATTATCATTTGATAATTACAAGTATACTTTAAAACTTTTCTTATGCACAATATTAACCACCCGCTCGACCGCCGAACCATTTTAGCCACTATTTTATGCTCTTGTCCTGTTGGATTTGGAAAGCCGTATTTTGTGGATAACTTTTTATCTCTATTGTTATCATGCAGTTATAGAGATAATTGTATGCAAGTTTGTGATTTGCTTGCAGTCGTGGCATAAGCATTGTAATCTTTTGGGTGTGATTGTTAGGTGTGATTTGCAAAGTGTAACTTTGCGGGAAATTGTGCTTCCCAAATCGGAATTTGGGAAGCAGAAGTGGTTGTAATTTATACAACCCCCTTAATCCCCCTTTTTTAAGGGAGAATAAGAGAAAGCGCAGATGGATTTACGGTGAATGTGGAGTGAAGTTTTTTGATTGGAGGTTTCGTCAGATGCAGCATCTGACGGAGACGGGAGGCGGCGTTGGAGTTTTGGCAGGTGTATCTTAGGGTTATGGGGCTGACGCTGGAGCGTTGGAATGAGAGTTAAAGGAGATAAATATGGGATATAATTCGCTTGAAATAGGGAAAAAGGCTCTGATTGCGCAACGGCTGGGGCTGGATGTGACAAGCAATAATATTGCGAATGTCAATACGCCGGGCTTTTCCAGGCGGGATGCGGTGATGTCGGAGTCGGGTCCGCACCTCGATACGGGGAATTTCGTCGGGACGGGCGCTATGGTCGAGAAAATGCGTACCTTCCGCGAAGAGTTCTTCGATCGTGAAGTGCGTACCAGCGTCTCAACAAAATCTACTTACGAATCCGATGAACAGATACTGCAGCGGATTCAGGCTGTGCTGTCAGAGCCGTCGGAAAACGGTATCGGGGAGATGCTCGGCGAGTTCTTCAATATGATGGAAGAACTTTCGCTGAAACCGGAAAGTATCGGTATCCGCGAAAGCGTTCTGGCACAAGGACAGACTATCGTCGATCGGTTTCATTCCGTCGCAGGACAGCTTACCGATGCGCGCGAGGAAGTGAAGAATTCCGCGCAGCAAAATGTGAAAGAAATTAACGGACTGCTGCGCGATATTTCGAAACTTAATGGAGCGGTGCTTAAATCGAAAGGGAAAGCCGGGACTAGCGCCCAGACTTACGTTGATCAGCGCGAGAAAAAGCTTGAAGACCTGTCGGAGATGCTTAAAATTACCGTGACCTCGAATGAGGACGGCTCGCTGAATGTGTTTACGAGCGGGATTAATCTTGTGACAGGTCCTGTGGCGAATACCCTGGAATTGACGGAAAATATCAATTCCGCTGCCGGCGAAAGAAGAACAGCTCTGACGAAAATTGATTCCAACGGGAACGCTATAGCTTCGTTTACGCCGAAGGAAGCGGAAATGGGAAGCCTGTTCAAGCATTTCAACGTGACGCTGGATGATAAGGATAGCAGCGGCGGTTTTTCCGTGTTTAAGAAAGTGAATCAACTGGCGAATGCTTTTGCAAAAAAAATCAATGGACTGACGCAAACCGGCTTTGGACTTGATGATACGGACGCCGTGCCGCCGGGGAGAAATTTCTTTGCGCCGGTGGTTGGCGAAGTTAATGCAAAGAATATCGAGATCTCATCGGATGTTAAAGATAAGCCGCGGGCTCTGCCGCTGGCGGCTGCTGCGGGCGAGCCGGGGAATAATGCTATTGCTCTTAAAATCGCTGGGCTGGCAACAGACAGGAATTTTCTCGATAATTCTATGCCGTCGGAATTTTACTCGACTTTCCTTACTAATCTCGGGAATGCCGCAAGCGAAGCTAGGAGTGGCAGGAAGTCATCGGAACTTGTGACCGAACAGCTTCAGCAGCAGCGGGAATCAGTTATTGGTGTAAATATCGACGAGGAAGCGATCAATCTTGTGAAGTTCCAGAAGTCGTTCGAGGCGGCGTCGCGGGTGGTAAGTGTGACTAATCAGATTTTGACTACTATTGTAAATCTTGGAAGGTAATTTTAACCACCCCTACTCCCCTCATTAATAAGGAGGGGAAATTAAGAATCCTTAGCAAGGAGAAAAATATTAGACTATTAATTTTTATTAAACTTAATGATATTAATTAACCGGTGTAAACATGAGAATATCGACAAATTCACTGTATATTCCTTACAAGCGAAATTTGGAAGAGATCCAAAACAGACGCTTCGATGAAAATATTAAGCTTACCAGCGGAAAGCGTATTAATAATCTTGCCGATGATCCATCCGCATTGGAGGGGATCAAATCGCTTAATACGATCATCGAGCGGAATGAAAAGTATATGCATAATCTCGATGAGGTGACCGGCGAACTGATGATTGTCAGCGATCAGTTGGAAAATATCAGCGATCAGTTCACTACTATACGTGAGCAGATAATCACTGCCCTGAATGTAGGCAGCAGAGCTATCACCCCGACTCTCGGTGAAAATGTAAAGGGACTGCTGGAGGATATTGTCCACTATGCGAATATGGATTATAACGGACATTATATATTCTCGGGAACGAAGACTACGGCTAAATCTCTCAATAAAACAGCCGAGGCGGATAATGATCTGCCATTCGAACTTGTCGAGGGGACAAAAACTGCTGATAATCCGTCGGGTTTGAGAGTGGTTTTCAAGGGAAATAATAAAGATCGTGTGATTAATAAAGATACGAATACAACCGAGATTATCAATACAAAAGCTGAAGAGATTTTTGGCGCCGGCGGTGAAGAGCTTTTTGAGACGGTTATTGATGTATATAATGTGCTGGCGTATAAAGGCGATGGCAGCAAGAGAGGCTCGGACACTGTTTTGACTGATGACGAGATAACCAAACTCAATGATCTGCAAAAACAAATTACGGATATTTATGACCAGACTAATATTGTTTCCTCGAACAACGGAGCGAAATTAAATCGAGTGAAAGCGGTTCGCAGCCAGATGCAGACGGAAAATACAACATTGAAACAAATCCTTTCGCAGAAAGAAGATACAGATGTCACAGAATCTATTATAAATCTGAAGAAAAGCGATACAGCCCTTCAATATGCCCTGCAGGCGGGTTCGAATATGATTCCCTATACACTTTTTGACTTTCTCGCCTTATAAAAGATCACACATTTCAAAAATTTCCTTTGTACAATATAATTTTTATTAATAAGTTAATTAATAAAAATTAATAGAGAATTCAAAAGGTTCAAGAATATGAGAAATCTGCCGATTAAAATAATGAATTCGAATCACTCAGTAACGGATAATTAGTGAGATTTAGTACTCTTATAGCGATTATACTCGGTATAGCGGCGATTTTTGGCGCTTTTATCTGGGAGGGAGGTACGCCCGGTGCACTGATAATAGCGCCTGCAATGGTGATCGTGTTCGGCGGAACTCTGGCTGCTGGACTCGCCGGAAGCTCATGGGAACAGATGAAAAAGCTGCCGAAGCTTTTCGCTCTGTCGTTCAACCCGCCGAAATATAATATGGAAGCGATTGTCAACCAGATCGTGCAGTTCTCGATTATCGCCCGCAAAGAGGGTATCCTCGCTCTGGAAAACAAGCTCGACAAAGTGGAACATCCTTTCATGAAAAAGCTTTTCCAGGTGTGTATAGACGGCGCCGACCCGGAAACGCTGCAGCAGATTGTAGATACGGAAGTTTCTCATATTTCGCACCGCCACGAAGAGAATATCAGCCTGTTCACGAAGATGGGCGGCTACTCGCCAACGATGGGTATTATCGGTACGGTGATGGCGCTGATTTCGACTCTCGCTGCGGCGGGTGAAGATCCGAATGTCCTTATACACCACATTGCTACTGCATTCATAGCTACGATGTGGGGTATTTTCATGGCGAACATTGTCTGGCTGCCGGTTGGCGATAAGCTTAAAAAAATGCATGACGAGGAAATGCAGATTTTGCAGGTAATGCTTGACGGCGTTTATAGCGTGCAGTTGGGTGAGTCGCCGTCGGTGATACGCTCGAAGCTCGCCACAGCATTCCCGCTGCATAAACAAGAAGAAATTCTCAGCAAGCCAATAAGCTATCCGAAAAAGAAAAATGAAAAATCTACACAACCGGAAGTGAAAAAGGAAACTGACGAGAAGAAGGAAGAAAAACAGCCGGAAGTGAAGATTGAGGAGATTACGCAGGGGAAATAGGCTTTAAGAGTTCCAGGTTTTTTAATTATGAGTCTGCGCTAATCCGCTTATGCCGTTGGCTTTCATAAGAGATATTTCTTAAAAAATGAAAGTTGCGCCGATTTGGAATGAGTTATAGCTCAGTGGTTTGGCTGTATCGAATGGCCAGTTCATGTTGTGGCGGCGGAGTTCGTACCAGGCGTAAGAGATTCCGTTCTTGATGAGGAATATTACCCAGGGGAAGTTCCTGCCGTGGACTTCCATGAAATCGTCCTCGAAGAAATCTATCCAGCGCTGACTGACATTTTCCAAAAGCCAGGAACCGGTAAATTTCCAAAACATGTGTCGGGGGAATACAATTGTGTGCTCGTATCCCGTGCGAATGTAAAAAGGACCGGATACCTGGAATTTTACGCCGCCGCTCCAATATGTGCCGAAACGGTAATCTTCGTCATACCGCTCCATTATTTTTATGTCTTGGTGGTTGTGAACGGTCAGAAGATCCACGTCTATTCTTGACCAAATGAATGCTCCCGCATGGTAAAGGATAAGCTTGTGGTTTCCTAATTGATATCCATAGCCTGTGGAAAGACCGCCGCCGAATTTCCATGCGTCTGTGCTGATGCCTTTAAGTTCCCAAAAATCGGGTTTAAACTGGGCGTTTACATTTCGCAGGAAAACGTACTCGGAGGCGTAGGTGAATATGTCACGCATAGGCAAACGGTCGTCAAATCTTGTGAAGCCGTATACAAGGTCGCCTGTGTATGTATTGGCAAGTCCTGAATTTAATTTTCCTTCGGGGAAACTGGGCGAACCAGGCTGATATGTGAATTCGAGTGTAGGGTGATTTTTGATGAATTTTCTGTTGGAGTAAAGCCTCTCGAGGAAACGGTCGAAACCGGATTTGGTGGAATCCCGATCGTCAGCTTTTAATCCTGCCACTGGCGAGATTAAAAGTATCAGTAATAATATTGGAATTGCCGGCTTCAATTTTTTACCAAAGTTTGTTAAATATAAAATTTTCTTTTATTCATCGCACTTGCAGTGATTTTATTGTTTAACAAAAATTAAATGGGATTGCATCTTTGATTAGATATATCTTGGATATAAGATTTATAGGTGTCATTCATTATGTCCTATTTTAGATATTCTTACTATTGTTTATAATTTTTAAAAGGTTTATATTGGGAGTAGACTTTTCTATTAATAATTAATATTTCTCAAACAAGAGAAAATAACTACATTTTAAATATTGATGGGACATACAATGATTAAGAGATTTATCCATTTGGTACTTGCAGTGATTTTATCATTGCTGTACATGTTATTTCCCAGCGGTAATACATTTTGCCAGAATAATTCGTCGGAATTTTATATGGAAAATAGTAATCTTGGAAAGAATTTTTGGATAGCATTGCCGCAGAACGCTTTAGATCAGGAAGGGATTCAACTTGAAGGTATTGAGATAATAGTTGTTCCTGTGAAAAAAACTGATGTTACATTGGAATATTATGGGTCAGGATTCGTAAAAACTATCAAGGATGCCGAACCATTCCAACCGGTTGAATTTTCTTTTAATAATAATATAATCGGGGAATCATGGATAGTTAAGGAAGGTGAGAAAGTTGAAAATAAGGGGATTCACATCTACAGTGATGAACTCGTTGCTGTGTCAAGCATAAATGTAAGAAAATGGTCATCAGAAGGTTTTCTTGCGATTCCAACAGAAGCATGGGGGACCGAATATTTGCATTGCTCATATTATGATGATCATGAGAATAATCGTGATCGCGGCAGTGGATTTATCATAGTATCCGGGCATAACGGTACAAATGTTAAAGTGGAACTCAGGGGAAAGGGGCAGGGACTTGCTCAAACTCTGGGAGGCAGGGATATTGGAGAAACGTTCAATGTTACTTTGAATAAGGGACAAACTTATTTTGTCAGGGGGGACGGAACTGTGGACGGTGCTTTTGACTTGTCCGGAACTAAGTTGACATCCGAAAAGCCTTTCGGGGTGATTTCATGTCATGTTAGAACAAATATCCCTTCATCACATAATAGTCTTTTCAGGGATAATCTTGCCGAGACTCTGATGCCCTTAAGATTGTGGGGGCAAAACTTTGTGACGGTGGAATTTAGCCGGCAGCAATCCGGGGGACGAACAGGAAAAGGAGACTTATTGAGAATAATGACAAGTAGAGCCTCAAACAAAATCCAGTGCGGTTTTTATGACAGATCTACCGGCAAGCTTTATAGTCAACCCTCGCCAACATTAAACAAGGAAGGTTCATACTATAGTCCACTTGAAGTTAATCATGTACCCTATTATCGGAATAGTAACACCTGTGTATACGGAGTAACTTCGATTCAATGCAGCGAGCCGGCACAGGTTATGCAGTATGCTTTTTCAATGCAGTGGGATGGGGATTTGAACTGGGATCCGATGCAAATAAACATTCCTCCGGTGGAACAATTTGTTTCCAACGCTGTTTTCGTTACACCGAGTGATCATTTGGGATTCAATACGAATGAGTTGAACTTATTTGCGATTGCCGATCCTTCGGATGATAACTTCGAAACATTGAAAACGGTTACATTGGACGGGGAAGAAATCCATAAAAAGCATGGTGTATTTATTACAAATAAGATACCCGGAACTAATATTCACTGGGTGAAAATAACTGTTCAACCCGGAGTGCACATAATAAGATCGAAAACAAAATTCGGCGGTTATTTAACAGGTTTTAAAGTTTACTATTCTTACGGTTGGCCTATAAGTACAGGTACGATTGATCTGGAGAATGAAGATTATAATTATCCGGAGATAAATGTTTCCGGCGAATGCGGCGAATATAATATAGAAGCATCTGATGACTATAATGATGACTCCGGTATCAGACGGGCTTTTTTGATAGAAGAGGAATCAAGCAATTATGTATTCGAGTGGATATCACCTGATAAATTTGATCCGGCAAATAAAATTAAACAGGTGAAATTCAAATTGGAACCCGTTGATAATAATTTATATGGGAAAGCAAAATTCGCTGTGCTCGACAGAGCTAATAATGTTGTCATTGACAGTGTGGAATATTTCCCGGACAGTCTTTTAACTGAATATAAAGAGATCGATTTCGGCAAAAGCAGGGTATCAGATACTATACCACGAGTAATGGCGATGTTCAATAATTCTAAGGCTGTATTGGAGGTTCTAAGAGTAAGGTTGGCTATTGGAGATCATTTTGAAATAGTCGAGGAAGATTTAATTGACGGTTTCGTATTGGATACGATTGGCGGGGAAGTTATCCACGTAAATTATCTGCCTTACAGAGAAAATCCGGATGACCCGGATTATGATACTTTGATCTTTGAAACCGAATGTAATCTTTTCAAAGTTAATTTGCAGGGCAGCGGTATTATGCCTCGTATTGCAGTTACGGATTATGATTTCGGAGAGGCAAAAGTTGAAGAAAGGCTCTGTCTTGAGGAGATAAACGGCAACGGCTTTAGAATTGAGAATCGCGGTTCTGATGATTTAACTGTCAAAGCTATTGCAGGTTTTGAAGAACCTTTTGAAATAAGTAATACGACACCGGGCTTACCGATAGAATTGCAGCCCGGTGAATTAGTTTATCTAAAGTCAATATGTTTTATGCCTTTGGATACGGGGGATTTCTCGACAACAGTTACCATTAAGAGCGATGCAATGGGCGGTGATTCTTTATCTTTACTGGCTGGCAGAGGTTATAAGGAACAGGATACGACAGATATATTCGAGAAGGAAAAATTGGTTACAGGGCTAAAGATAATTCCGAATCCTGTTAATAAAAAAGATTTTATTATCAGGTTTACATCGCAGGAAAGCAGGAAGATAGATATATCAGTTGTTGATTTGATGGGAAATGAACTGTTAAGATTTGATGAAGAGTATATTCGAGAAGGGGAAAATTCCTTTAGAATTGAACTTCAAAATGCATCTACGGGTATGTATTTATTGTTCATTAAGTCACCTGAAATCAATATAGTTAAAAAATTTATATTGTTGAATTAATTTTTTGGTGAAACTTTTTGTATAGTTATGTGTAATTCTAAATAGGAGTAAAAAAAATTAATAAAAATTAAAATTGTATTGATTTTAATTGAAAAATAAGTTATATTTTGTATCGGAGACAATTAATTATGGGTAACTTCATTTGGTAGGATAATCGGATGTAAGTTGCCTTTTTTATTGAATTTAATTGATTAAATAAGTTAACGGAGATAGAATGAAAATTAAATACTTTATGACGGTTTTACTGGCAATGATGTTAGTATGCAGCGCATTGAATGCCGGTAAGTATGATAAAATCAAATCCGCAGAAAATACATCGGTTCCTTTTTATCTGGAAAATTCCAATCTGGGAACAGATTTCTGGGTGGCTATACCTGATAATTCCCCAAACACTACATGGGGCTGGGGAGGTACGATAGGCATTGAGATAGTAGTAACTCCAATTGCAAAAACAGATATAACTATCGAAAATCCATCGTTTGGTTTTATGAAAACTGTTTCCGATATTGAACCATATCAAACAGTTATTTTCAATGAAGATAATGGTGGTTTGATATCAGGATGGGTTTGCACGGAAAGTGAGAAGATCAGCGGAAAAGGTATTCATATTTATTCCGATGAACCTATTGCTGTGTTTGTTTCCAACGCAAAGAGGTATTCATCGGAAGGATATATGGCAATACCGACCTCAGCATGGGGGAAAGAGTATTATAACTGTTCGTATTATGATCACTACCGTGAAGACTGGTGGGGCAATGGTATACAAAACGCCAGCGGCTTCATTATTGTTGCAGGATATAATTCAACTAATGTAAAGATCGAGCTTAAAGGTAAGGGTAAGGGATATGCAACAACTGTTCAGGGGAATGAGATCGGTGAAAAAATCAATGTCAACCTTGGTAGAGGGGAAACTTATTATGTCGAGGGTAATGCGGAAGTTTCCGCCGTATTTGACTTGACCGGAACACAGATAACTTCCAGTAAACCCGTAGGAGTTATTTCATGCCATTTAAAAACCACTGTTCCATCTTCAATACCGGTACAGTATTATTATTATGATTGGTGGGGGGATAATTTGATGGAAATGCTTGCTTCAACGGATAAATGGGGTAAAACTTTTGTATCTTGTGAACTTACAAGAGAAGCAAGCGGTAATCGTTCAGGTAAAGGGGATATGTTCAGGGCTGTAACTTCTGAACCGAATAATTCCCTTGAATGCAAATATTACGACAGAAATAGCGGCTCAATAATAGGGCAGTCACCGAGTGTGCTTAATCAACCGGGTAAATTCTCAGAGCACAGGGATATTACGCAGATCGATCCCGATACAAATTCCCAGAAGTCTATCTATGGCTTATCTTTTTGGGAATCCGAAAAGCCAATACAACTTATGCAGTATGCTTATTCTTCCCAGTGGGATGGCGATGAAAACTGGGATGCCATGCAAATGATGGTACCGCCGATCGAGCAGTTTGTATCTAACACAGTATTTATGGCACCTTCTTCGGAGCTTGAATTTGGAACTAACGAATTAACATTATTTGCTGTTGCTGATCCTGCCGACAAGAATTTTGAAACCCTTAAATCAGTTAAGTTAGACGGTAAATCCGTAGTTTCTTTAGATGGTACTATAATGGCAAACAAAATTCCCGGAACGAATATTCATTGGATAAAGAGATTTGTTAGCCCGGGGGCGCATGTAATAACCTCTGATACAAAAATTTGTGGGTATGTTACAGGGAATAAGAGGCATTGCGCTTATGGCTGGCCGATTACCTCCGGTATGGATGTGCTTACTACTGAAGACAATAATCATCCTCAATATGAGGTTTCCGGTGAATGCGGTGAATATACAGTTGATGTTACGGAAAATGAAGCTGATGATACGGGATTGAGTAGAATTTTCCTCATTAATGAGAATTCTTATAACTATACTCTGGAAATTGATGATCCGGATAGATTTATTCCGGCAAATCATATTAAGTGGGTAAAATTTTATTTGAAACTTAAGGATGAATTGTCCGAAGGTAAAGCGATGTTTGCTATTTTGGACAGAGCCGGTAATTATGTTGTGGATAGTGTGATGTACTATCCGGATAAGATAAATATAGAACAGGAATTGATCGACTTCGGGCTCACAAGAGTTGGGACAGAAAAGGTAATGAAAGTCAACATTGAGAATGATGGTGAAGAAGAGCTTGAAATACTTTCGCTCAGCCTTTATTACGGTGATAAATTCAGATTTATTGATAATGAACTAACCAATGGCTTTTCTATTGATGCAGGCAGCAGCCGTGAGATTGAGGTAGGTTATACTCCAAATAAGGAAATGATCGAATATTTTAATTACGATACATTGCTGATCCATAGTAAATGCATAAAATACTCAATCATGTTAAGAGGAAAAGGTATTATACCTCATATAGAGGTTCAGGACTATAATTTCGGTGATTTGGAAGTTTATGAGCAAAAATGCCTGGAAGAGATTAATGGAAAGGGATTGAAGATAAGTAATCCAGGCACTGATACTTTGAATGTTGTCAATATTACTGATATTGAACCACCTTTTATAATTACTAATCCTACACCTCAGTTTCCTTTTAAGATACCGCCCGGTAAGGATACTGCTTTTAAGTCCGTGTGTTTTTTCCCCGAAGACAGCGGCAGTTATAATCAGACGATCGCTGTTATAAGCGATGCGGAGGAAGGAAATGTCACCCTCGAATTATCCGGTCATGCATTTGAAGAGGAGGATACGACGAATGTTAATTATTATACAGCAAATGAGAATCCTGAGCTTTTAAGCATTGAACCAAATCCTATCTTTGGGGATATGATCAACATTAATTATAAAATTGACAAATATTCAGATGCCGGAATTGAAATATATAATGATATTGGCATCAGGATAAAATCTATAGTAATTAACGATAGAAATCCGGGAAGGTATAATATTAAAGTTTCTATAGCAGAATTATCTGCTGGCATGTACTATGTTCGGCTGTCGTACGGTGAAGTCAATGTTACAGGCAAATTCGTAGTATTAAAATAAATGAGTTTAAAAATTTAACATTCTAAAAGTTTTGTTAAGTTCAATTATAATAGGGGGATAAAGAAGAACAGCGAAAAAAATATTAAAAAAGTGATAAAATTTTGAAACCTTTTAGGGGTTCATGTGTTAATTCTTATTAGAACATTGTAATTTGACAATTTAAATAAATTGAAAGCGGGTTCGGATGCTCTTCGGTCACCGGAAATGATAATGTGCTCCCTCCATTCCAGAAAAGTCCGAACCCGGTTTTTATTTCTGCTGTAAAAATACTATTATATTTGTTATTTTTACGGAAAATTCTCGTAAAATTTAAAAAATTTTGTACATTAATTAATAAAATTATGCAAATAATAGTATATATGCCCAAATATGTAAGCCCGTTGATATTTCTTTTATTTGTATTATTTTATACTGCAATTGCACAAGATAAAAAGGGATCCATAGGTGAGCCGATTATTTTGAATAATGCAGACAGCCTTGTTGGCATGAAAACTTCCGAAACCGGACATGTTCGAAAGTATATGGGTAATGTAGAATTTGAGCAGGGAGATATATTTGTCACCTGTGATTTTGCCACCCATTATATGGATGAAAACAGGGCTGATTTATTCGGTAATGTACATATTTATCAGCAGGATATGCTTCTGACTGCTCCGCGAATATACTATAATGGAAATACTAAATTTGCCCGCGCATCCAAAGGTGTTCAGATAATTGATGAACGCTCGGTGCTAACTGCTAAGCGGGGGACTTATTCGCTGGATTCGAAGATTGCGGATTTTGAGGAAGAGGTAGTTATTGAAGATGATTCTGCGAGGATTATTTCCGACAGGCTGATACATCATCGGGAGTCAGAAAACAGCTATGCTTATGGTAATGTTTTTATAAGAGGCAAACATACTAATGCTTTGCTTACGGCGGATACAGTGAGATATTATCCATCGAAGAATTACACTCTGGCAATTGGTGAGCCTTTACTATTCAAGGTTGATACAACAAAAAAGGAAGATTCAATAAAAGACAGTATAAATGCTTACATTTTAGATTCTCTGATGATGCCCCCGGAAGAGGTTGAATATGAATTTGATACGCTTAGTGTAGCTGCCGACACTATTGAAGCAAATCGCGGAGTTGATATGGAAGAATATCATTTTACGGAAAATGTTGAGATAGTGAGGTCGGATGTATCAGCGAAAGCAAAAAAAAGTTTGTATGATAAGAGATTGAATTATATAAGCTTACAAAAAAATCCAATAGTTTGGTACGATTCTACGCAACTTTATGCCGATTCAACTGTTATATATATTAAAGAGAATCGCTTAAATAAGATTGTTGCTTTCGGCAGCGCATTGGCGGCAACAAGGGACGATACGATTGATACCAGAAGGATCAATCAAATAACTGGTAAGAAGATAATGATAGAATTCAAACAGGATTCCCTTGATAGGATAGCAGGATTCGGAGAAGTGAAGAGTTTGTACTTTTTGTCGGATGAAAAAAGCGCTGACGGCGTTGACCAGAAAGCAGCAGATACGATTTTGATAAATTTTGAAAGGGGCGATCCGGATAATATTGTATGGAAGGGCGGAGTTGACGCCAAGCTATACCCGGAAAATATGGTGGCTCCTTCGCCCGGGGAGTTTTACCTTCCCGGATTTCTTTGGACGGATGACCGCCCAAAGAAAAGAAAATTGGAAATTAGAAAGGTTGATGAATATTAAAAAATTCTAATTTAAATTTAATAATAAATTTTTTTTTGAAATTACGCAATGTCAGCATGATTACACATAAGATAATATTAGGATCAAATTACTTTTCGAATAAATACTATAATAAATAAGTTTTACTAAAGATTTTTCTTGTTATTACAATATTTTTGTTATATTATATACTTACAGAATTTTAAGCGGACTTTATTATGAGAAGAAAATACATACTTCTTTTAATAGGATTGATGCTGATTGCAGCCACTGTAAACAGGCTTCAGTCCCAGAAATTTTCTTCCTACGAGGGAAGGCATTTTTACGTTGGATTCATGCAAAATGAAATAGATATTTTGAATCCTAACTTAGGTATTGATCTTAAGCTGTTCATAACATCAAATTATCAGACAAGAGTTGAAGTTAATGTGCCGGGTAAATCCCTTGGTATATACAATGTAGATAAAGATGAAGTCCGAATGATAGATATTGCGGACGCTGCCGAAGTCCGCACCTCGGAAGAGCCGCTAAAAAAGGCAGTGGAAGTAACCTCAGAAAAACCTATCACTGTCTATGCTTTTTCAAGTCAGAGTATGACAAGTGATGCTTATGCTGCGATACCTGTTGCTTATTGGGGGACGGAATATGTTGTTGTGAGTCAGCCGAATGATGTTTATCAAATTAACACGCAATTGTCTCCTGAGGATTCAGCACGCATGAATAAGCCCAGGTCGAGCGAATTTATGGTCATGGCTGCGCATGATTCTACGGTTATCAGATTTACACCGAGGGCTGTTACGCGGAAAGCCAAACAAATATTCAGGGAATATTCAGTAGTCTTGAACAAAGGTGAATGCTATCTGGTTCAGTCTTTACAATCCTCGCACGGGACGGGAGATCTTACGGGTACGATCGTTAGAAGCAATAAACCAATAGGATTCATATCCGGGCATGTACGCACCGCTGTACCCTATGATATGTCTGATCTCTGGGACAGCAAGGATCATCTGGCGGAGATGCTTATGCCTGCCAGTGCATGGGGGAGATTGTTTATTTCTGTTCCTTATGATTATGACTTTTTGGATTACTATGACGGGGATCTTTTCAGAGTAACCGGAATAAAGGACAGCACTGTTATAAGCATGTCTTCATTTTCTTATAATAGAGATATCATATTGAACGAGCCGGGAGATTTCGAAGAGATCAAATATATAAATGAACCGGTAATATGGCATTCTAATAAACCGGTACAGTTGGCTCAATTTATGGCTCACAATGGAAATCCCGCTTTTGATTCCCCTCTGTTCGATCCGTCACTGGTTATTGTGCCGCCTCTTGAGCAGTTTGTTCAGCGTATACTATTTCAAACGCCGGGGGAGGATAACACAAGATTTAATGAGCATGCCGTTTCTGTTATTGCTCATAAAGATGCGCTGTCAACTTTACAACTTGACGGAAAGGATCTCATAGCTATTTCAGACATACAGAACCGGAAAATACAAGGAACGGATTACTATTGGGATCAAATTATACTTGAGCATGGCAAACATGAGCTAAAAGCGGATTCAGGAAAGTTTTCAGGCATATTATTCGGACTTGCCAAAAGAGATTCTTATGCAATGGTGCTTGGTTCCTCGCTAAATAATCCATTCAGTGAAGATACAATTCCCCCTGAAGTGGTTATTGTAGAGCAATGTGGGAAAATTCACGGGCTTGTCCAAGAGGTTATCAATGAAAACAGCACAGGAATAGACTTTATCCATGTTGTAAAAGACAGCACTTTTAATTATGAAGTAAATATCGGAGAAATAACTGATACTTCAACTGCAGTAAAGTTTTATGCCCATCCTATAGATATTTTCTCTGATGGTAAATTAGTTCTGGAGATCCGAGACCGCAACGGAAACGGTAAACGATATGAATTTTTCTATAATGCATTGAATTTGGAGATACCTGACAGATTTGATTTTGGTAAAGTTACGTATAATACAACAAAATGTATTGATTTTCAGATTATTAACGAAGGTAAAGATTCCCTGTTGATCAGTGGATATGATTTCCCTTCGGATACCCGGATTACACTGACAACTACACCGCCATTATCTTATATGATGGCACCGGCAGATACTATGGACTGCCAGTTATGCTTCGATTGCGGAACAGATACTACAACTGTAAACGATTCACTCGAGATATTTACGGAATGCGATACCATTAGAATACCAGTTACTGCTTATCCTCAGAATCCATCTTTGCTCGCCAAAGGACATGATTTTGGAGAAGTTGTTGTTCATGATACATTGTGCGATGATATTGTTTTTGCCAATGACGGCAATGCTCCGATATGGGTAGACAGCTTGATCATCGAGGAAAATTCTTCATTTGATTTTGATACTACCGGGATCTTTCCGTATAAACTATATCCCGGAGACAGCCTTGTGATAGAGGTATGCTTTACACCTATAACAAGAGGGGATTTGGAGGTTACCGTTAGAACCTCTGATAATTTCGGGATAGAAGCTGAAGCAAAAGTAAAAGGAAAGGGTATAGCTCCACAATTTGAGAATTTGGTCATTGACTGGGAGCGAAGGCGGGTTGGTACGGCTAATGATTCAATAGTATTTGTTGCCAATACCGGAGATGCTTCGGCAAGTATTTCATTATTGAAGTTCACGGTTCCTGCGAAAGATTCTACCAGCAGGAATTTCAAAACACTTCAAAATCTTAGTATTTATCTCGCCAAAGACGACAGCGTCAGGTTAGATCTCTTATTCAAACCCGCGGATACATCGGATTACAATATCAAAGCAGAATATAGCGTTGACTGGAGACCTCACGGACCTTTTTCGATAGAATTGATCGGAAAAGGCACTATTCCGGTTCTAGAAACTTATGATGCAGCATTCGATTCCACTGTGATCTTTACCCAAAAACAAAAGACGGATACTGTTATCAGATCATTTGGAAACGAAACACTTCATATAGATTCGGTATTTGTTATTGGAGGGGACACCGAACAATTTAACATTGATCTATTGGCTTACAAAAATATAAATGTACCTTATTATACGAGTGATTCTCTTGTCACAATGGATATAACCTATGCTCCTGATATGGTCGGAGATCACGAACTGAAACTTGGCGTAAGAAATGACGCAATGCCTGATTATGAAAGAAGGGTTGATACGATAACGATTACAGGTATTTGCGTTCCGGCTGATACTCTTGATGCGGAAGTCGAAATCGAGGCTCCGTCCGAGTTGACAGCCTGCTTAACAACTGATTATAAGGTCAATATTCAAAATACAGGCAATGTTGACCTATATCTGGATGATATACAAATAATACCTGATATAATTGAGGCAGATCTAAAAGTTATTCCGAATTATCCTGTAGAGTTGCCGGTAGATTCGGGGCATTCTTACGATATTGAAGTTTTTGGCTGCAGGGGAGAGAGTGGAAGTTTCATTGCAGAAGCGTTCTTTTCAAGGATGGATGCCAAACCGGATACGATAATCCGGTCGGCAGAAACATTAGTTGAAACAATATCAACACCTTTGACCATTGATCAGGTCGAAAAAATAACAGCGACCCCCGGAGATACTACAAGTGTTAATTTGACCGGAGATATACCCCATGGAATAGATAAACCTGTTGGATTTAGTATGAATTTATATCTTGACAGGGAAAATTTCGATCTTCTTAAAACGCAGGCGATTCTCTTCATTGAAGGTAATACAAATTCTCAAAAAGTGAATGTGGAACTAATACAGGAGAAAGCCAGGGTTATTATAAAAAGTGAGTCAAATGAAATTGACATACAAGAAAAGAGCACCTGGGGTCTGGAAATTCCATTCATGACTCTTCTAAGTGAAGAACATACGCCGTTACTCAAATATGCAATGTCAGCCAGCGATTGTTATTTATCGGATTCGATAAATATCGAAGCTGAAATAACAGGAGTGTGTTTTTCGGGCTTTAGGAATGTGCAGCTTATAGACAATGAAGTATTAATGTCAGTTTCTCCCAATCCGGTAAGAGATGAACTTACTGTTGATTTGTTTTTACCGGAAAAAGGAGACGTAAAATTTACCATTAACAATACATTAGGAAAAAAAATTACACAGATTGACAATTTAAATTTGGAAAAAGGCGCACATTCTCTTATATTCGATGTTAGGTCGTTGCAAAACGGCATATACATCATTTCGATGAGAACAAAGAATAAAATAAGAAATTCAATGGTTATTATAACAAAGTAATAGGGTTATAAAATGAAAATTCGTACTCTACTAATTGCAATAATCGCTCTGTTAATGGTGCCTCACATTAGTACATTAGCACAGGGCGGTCAAGGAGCAGATGCAACGCCTCTAACACCAGGAACAACAAAAAAACCGATCTATTTAGGTCCAGTTCTTGGTTACAACAGAGCATTGCACAGTGTGCAGATTGCATCTTTTAACGATCCGTTATGTCCGAGCTTTTCTAACGGTGTTGACAATGGATTTTACGGTGGATTGTCCTTTGAATACCTTTTAGGAAACGTAAAGGATTCCAAATCATCCATTATCGGACGTGTTTTGTATAACACTCTGCCATCATCTTTTGAACAGGTAGGTGATGAATATCCCTCGCTTGTAAGGGATGGTCAGGAATACAATACGATCTTGTCAAAGACAAAGCATAGTCTTACAGTCAGCTATTCAATGCTGACCGTCGAAGCCTGTTACAAATTAAATTTATTCGGCTCGGAATTTGGTGTGACAGTTGGGCCTACTTTTGACTTTACGTTAAATAGTCATATTGAACAAACATATGAGATAATCAAACCTAATAACGTAAAATTCAAGATACCTGAAGACGCAGACGATAGAGGCATTAGATATACCGACAACAATAGGAAAATGATTGTTCGCGACGAGGATATACCCGATTCGCAAAGCTATAGACTCGGAATAAAAGCAGGCGTGCAATATGAATTTCTCATGGGAAGAATGTATATTGTTCCTGCTGCATACTATAATTACGGTATCACTAAGCTGACACCCGAGGGTGACAACTGGTTTGTCCATGCCATTCAAATGGGTGTGGATATAAGATTCTCGTTGTAATTGGCTTTTATTTAATAACTTTAAGGGGCCGGGGTAAAACCCGGCTTTTTTTATATCAAATTTTTCAAATAAAATTTGAGTTAATTGTATGAATTCGTAACTTTGATTTGTACTATTGGTTAACTTTTCGGAGACAATAATGCGTAGGGAAATTTTTTATTTAGTAGTGATTTCTTTATTATTTTTTCATTATATAAGCACAAGCCAGGGTATAACCTATATCAAGAATGCTGTCCTGATCGATCCGGCTAATGAAGTGAGTGTAGAAAATGCCGGAGTGCTTGTGAAAGGAGATAAAATCCTGAAGGCAGGCAAATTGAGCATTATGAAAGATATACCGGAAAATGCTGATGTTGTTGATGTATCGGGTAAGTATGTAATCCCCGGGCTTGTTGACGGGCATATCCATTTCTTTCAGTCAGGAGGACTTTATACGCGCCCTGATGCTCTTGATCTAAGACATAGAGTTCCCTACGATGAAGAAATCAAGTGGATACGAGAAAATATTGATGATGTGTTCAAAAGAAACCTGGCGTGCGGGATAACAGGAATAGTTGATGTCGGCGGTCCATTCTGGAACTTCGATGTCCGCAGCCAGGCTGAGAAACAAGTGCTTGCACCGGAAGTTTATGTGACCGGACCATTGCTTACACCTTATGTGCCTGACGCGTTCAAGATCGGGGGATCAGCTTTCACTCTTGTTCTGACCAAAGAAGATGCCCGCAGAGAAGTACAAAAACAATTGAAATATGACCCCGATTTCATAAAGATATGGTATATTGTTGGAAGAGGAGTGACTGCTGAGGAATATTTACCAACAGCAAAGACTATTGTTGAAGAGAGTCATAAAGCAGGAAAACCTGTTTATGTGCACGCAACCGAACTTGAAACTGCAAAAAAGGCGATTGAAGCCGGATGCGATGTACTCGTTCACATGGTTCGCGATCAGGATGTAGATGAAGAATTCCTGAGGATGGCTAAGGAAAATGAAGTAGTTATAATGCCGACATTATGGGTGTTTCATTCTTATACTTCAGTATATTCGAAGAAGCTCGCTCTGTCCAAAAAGGAGCATCTGCTTGGAAACCCGTATGTTATAGGCACATTTTTTGATATGTATGAATTATCGGAAGATGAACTGGGCGAGAGACAGAAAAGACTTCTGGCTAAAAAAGGACCTGTCGAGACAAATAAGACATTGCTAAAGAATTTGAAAAAGGTTTATGATTACGGAATTACTGTGGCTGCCGGGACAGATGCCGGAAATGTCGGCGTGCTTCACGGACCTGGGTTATTCCATGAATTTGATTATATGAGCGATGCCGGATTATCGGCTATGGAAATATTGAAAAGCGCGACGATCAATGCGGCGAAAATGCTTGAAAACGAAGAGCGCTTCGGTACAATTGAGAAGAATAAACATGCCGACCTGGTTGTTTTAAATTCCAATCCTCTCGAGGATATAAAAAATGTCTCAGATATACATCTGGTGATGAAATCGGGGAAATTTTTTAAGCCCGGTAACATAATTCAGCCTTCGCCTAAAGACCTCGCCCAGATACAGTTAAATGCATATAATGAGAAGGATATAGAAAGCTTTCTTTCCGTTTATGCTGATGATGTAGAAATCTATGAGTTCCCGTCGAATTTGCTTTACACCGGCAAAGAGAAAATGAGAGAGACATATACGGAATATTTCAAAAAGGCTGGTGAATTGCATTGTGAACTGGTTGATAGAATAGTCTTAAATAACAAAGTGATTGATAGAGAGAAGGTTACAACAGAAATACCCGGCAGGGAGGAGATTCATGCTATAGCGGTGTATGAGATTGCTGACGGAAGAATACAAAAAGTTTGGTTTATGCGCTAAGGGAGCTATAGATATGAAATTTGGCTGAGTTTAGGGAAAGCCATAGTGATGGAATTGTTCACAATTCGACTCCGCCAGGTATGACTTCCGCATAGACACTCGTTTTTGTTATCTTGAGCGAAGGATAGACAAAATGATTTTTGAGTCACACTCTCTACTCCCATTAGACAGACCAGAGGTCTGCCTCTGCTTTTTTTAAAAGCGAAATCAGGCTTGAGCGAAGTCGAAGGATGAGAGGGTAGAAGGACGAACTTAAAACTAAAGGGAGACCCTAATGATTCGGTGCAGCTATAATACAATTAATTCGTATTTTTTTAGTGATTGAAACTTATTATTAGTAGTTAAACGTCTGATTCTTAAGATTTACGGAAATAGCAATGACAATAAATTTTACGGAGGTAAAATATACATGAAATTAAGTAAATTCAGATCTCTTTTAATATTGGCACCGATTCTCGTATCGATATTATTTTTCTGTTCCAATACGCCAAATCAGGAAATAAAGAAAGAAGATGTGCTTGCAAAGGCAATGGTTGATGCTCTGAAGACATTTCATTTTGCGCCGCAGAATATTAATGATTCGCTTTCTGCAAAAGTATTCGATGAATACCTGAAAAGGGTGGATTACGGTAAAAGATTTATCACTCAAAAAGACCTCGATACTTTAAATAAATACAAATATCAGATTGATAATGAGATTAAAAATAGTAACATTCAGTTTTTTGAGGTTTCCGTTAAATTTATAACAAAGAGGATAAAGGAAGTCGAAGAGTATTATGAGGAAATACTCGATGAGCCCTTTGATTTTGATAAAAAGGAAGATTACGAAACTGATCCCGGGAAGCGTGAATACGCTGCAAATATGACTGAATTGAAGGACAGATGGCGCAAAACTCTTAAATATGAAACTTTAAGAGATGTTGTCAACAAGCTGGAAACTCAGGAGCAGGCAAAAGAAGATAAAGATACATCGGTAACGATAAAGACTTTTGAACAACTTGAGAAAGAAGCCCGGGAGGATCTAAAGGAAAAATACGATGACCTTTTTCATCGCTTTCATCAATATGAGAAAAGCGATCGCAGGGCTGATTTTATGAATGCTATTGCTAATATTTTTGATCCGCATACAGGATTCTTTCCCCCGAAAGACAAGGAAGATTTCGATATAAAAATGTCAGGAAAGTTGGAAGGCATAGGAGCTTTGCTATCACAGCGCGACGAATATATCCGCGTTGAGGATATAGTTGCCGGCGGACCGGCATGGAAGCAGGGTGATCTCAAGAAAGGTGATATAATTCTGAAAGTTGCCCAGGAAGGTGAAGATCCGGTCGACGTAGTGGATATGCGTCTGGATAAAGCTGTTCAACTTATTCGCGGCAAAAAAGGAACTGAAGTAGTGCTGACAGTCAAAAAGCCCGACGGCACAATCACAGAAATAAGTATTATACGAGATGTTGTCTATCGCGAAGAAGCTTTTGCAAAATCGGTTATCCTGAAAAATGAAGTAGACAGGAGAGTAGGTTATATCAGATTACCTTCGTTTTATGCTGATTTCAAGGATAATCAGAGCCGCAGGAGTTCCGATGATGTGCTGCAAGAAGTTGAAAAATTAAAGAAAAAAGGTATGGATGGGCTAATCCTGGATCTGCGTGATAATGGCGGCGGCTCGCTTGTTGATGCAGTCAAAATTGCAGGACTTTTCATAGATAAGGGACCCATTGTGCAGGTTTATTCCAGTAACGGCATGTTAAAAATTCGAGCCGATCGCGACGGTAAAGTATATTACGAGGATCCGCTGGTGATACTCGTGAATTCCTTCAGTGCCTCGGCTTCTGAGATTGTATCTGCTGCGATGCAGGATTACAACCGTGCAATTGTCATGGGAAGTGCTTCAACTTATGGAAAGGGAACAGTTCAGCGCTTTATCGATCTGGATCGGGCTGTAAGTTCCGATCTTGATAGGATGAAACCTCTCGGCGCCCTTAAACTGACTATTCAGAAATTTTACAGGATAAACGGTGGTTCTACACAGTTGAAAGGTGTAACCCCCGATATTATAATGCCTGATAAATACAAATATATCGATCTTGGTGAGAAAGAGCTGGACTATGCGATCGAATGGGATAAGATAAAACAGGCGGATTATTCAACATCAATGTATTCCTTAAGTCAGGATGAGAAAAATCCTATAGTTTCAAAAAGTTACGACAGGATCAAAAAAGATACTACTTTCACATTGATAGATAAAAATGCGCAGAGGTTGAAGGAAAATAGTGATAGATCCACTTATAGCCTTAATTTTGATGAATATAAAGATTTTAAAGATGAGCAGGAAAAAATTTCCGAAAAATTCAGTGATATTGGCAAAGACAGCCTTAATATTGAATTAATAAAATTAGAGCAGAAGGAACCGGAAACTCGTCTGGACTCCACAAGACAGGCAAGTCTGGAAAAATGGCACGGCGAAATTGTCAAAGACCTGTACCTTTATGAGGCTGTAAATGTGGTGAATGACATTATCTCTGCTAAGGTGAGCAAGAAGTAATATTGTTTGTTTAGAAATTATTGATATTTTTAATCTGAACTGAGCGATAAATTGCTTAGTTCAGGTTTTGTTTGTTAAAATAAACTTAACTTATTGTTCTCGTGAATTAATAAAATGGATGTAAAATGAATTCATTGAATAAATTAATTTCTTTCACATTTGGTTTATTTTTTATATTTCAGACAGCGGCTGCCGTTCAGGCTGATAAAGGCGGATTGAATGAAATTGAGATTGAAGGATTAAAAGATCATCTCGAATACCTTGCTTCCGATGAGCTTAAAGGGCGTTATCCCGGTACGGAAGGCTGTAAAATGGCAGCAGATCATATACGCAACAGCTTTCGAGAAGCTGGACTGAAGCCGCTGGGTGAGAATTATTTTCAGTATTTTGATGTAGTCACCAATGTAAAAGCCGGTGCGAACAACCGCCTTGAGTTCGATGATTTTCAGGGGATAGTCGATCAGGATTTTGTGCCATATTCATTTTCAAATAATACTACACTTTCTGCGGAGATAGTATTTGCAGGTTATGGATTTGACATTGAAAATGATTCGATAAATTGGCATGATTATAAAAATATTGATGTTTCCGGTAAGTGGGTTATGCTGCTGCGGGGCGATCCCGACATGCACGAGCAAAACAGCCCTTTCATTCCTCATAGCGGTGAACGGACGAAAGTTCTTACGGCGAAGGATAAAGGCGCTGCAGGGGTTATCTTCGTTACCGGTGTCGAAATGGAGAAAGAGGACAATCTTGTCTCGATGTACTACGATAAAAGCAGTGCCAGTTCGGGGCTTCCCGTTATAAATGTAAAGCGAAGCGTTGCGAATAAGCTTCTATCATCAGCTAATAAAAGAGTTGAAGAACTTGAGAAGGCGTTGAATGAGTCAAGAAAACCCCATTCTTTTAAGATTAGTACAAAATTGACCGTTACAACTGATGTAGTCCGCGAGAAAGCCAGGACACAGAACGTTGTAGGGCTGCTTGAGGGAAGTGAACCGACACTGAAAGACAAATATGTCGTACTTGGCGCGCATTACGATCATCTTGGAATGGGTGGAGAGGGTTCAGGCTCGAGGGCTCCTGACACTGTTGCAGTGCACAACGGCGCTGATGACAACGCTTCAGGTACGACAGCGCTAATAGAAATAGCAGAGAAACTATCTTCGATGAATGAAGGATTCGGTCGCAGCATTGTATTCATAGCGTTTGGAGCGGAAGAAATGGGGATCCTGGGTTCCAAGTATTTTACGAAAAATCCGCTGATAGATCTTAAAAAAGTTGAAGCAATGGTTAATATGGATATGCTGGGCAGGCTTAATGAAGATAATGAGATCATGCTTGGCGGCACAGGTACATCGAAAGAAGCGGATTCATTATTGGGAATGCTAATAGATCCCACAGGTATAAAATATTCATCTTCGGAAGCGGGCTTTGGTCCCTCTGATCATGCTGCGTTTTATGCTGAGGACATACCTGTGTTCTTCATTTCTAGTGGACCTCATCAGGATTATCATACGCCGCAAGACGACTATGATAAAATTGACTATCCCGGATTAAAACAGCTTTCGGATTTAACTGCCGATCTCGTTTTCGAGTTGGCTGACAGGGATGATAAGCTTACATTTCAGCAGGCGGGACCAAAATCACGTGGTAAATATGGCAGAAGATTCAAGGTTACATTAGGAATTATGCCGGATATAACCGGCTCAAATGATAATGGTCTTCGTGTTGACGGTGTAAGAAAGAACGGTCCTGCTGATATGGGAGGCATGAAAAAAGGCGACGTAATAGTGGCTCTAAACGGTGAACCTGTAAAAAATATATACGAATATATGCACAGGCTGAAAAAACTTGAAAAAGGCATGACTATTACTGTCGATGTAATGCGCGACGGTAAAAAGAAAGTCTTGATCGTTCAATTGTAAAACAATAATTGATACTTTTATGGAAGAAAATTTTAACAAATTGAATTTCAATTATGATGAGATCCCCAGAATATTCCGGTCATTTGATTCCGGTAAATATCTGGATAAATGTATCATTTGCGAGAAAAACCTCATGGATGAGAATACTCATTATATGATAGAAAAAGCTATAAAAAAGTATCCTGGTTATAATACTGTCGATGTTATTTTCGAGTATGCTATTTGTCTGGAATGCGCCGAAGAAATGCGCAAGACCATGTCCCAAGAGTCGCAGCAGCGAATAACAGCATATTTTGATGAACATACTGATCTTTTTAATCGATGGTTAGACTTTTCTCAGAAAGATGATTTCAATATTGATGACTGGCTGGACAATTGTCTTATCACAGGCTCAAAAAGAGATGAGCTTGAACAATATCAGGTATATGCGCAATGTGTTGGGAATCAGATGATCTATTCTTTTTTCCCATTCATGATCAGTGAATCAGCTATTGAAGATATGCAGGAACTGCTCTCAAAGAAAACCCGGGATGAAATGGACGGATTTATCGACGAGCATTTCGGCTTACCGCCTGAGATAAGGAAATTAATCCGCGATCCGATACTGGTATAAATCTTTTATAAAGATCTTTTTTATCTATTGAATAAATTAACCTCCATTCAGGAATAAACCTGCTTCAGGTCCTACCGGCAATCCGAGTATAAACCAGATTGTCAGGATCAATACCCAGGTTACCCAGAAAGCTATGGTGTATGGAAGCATTGTAGCAATGACTGTTCCGATGCCGGCATTTTTATCATATTTGCCCACAAATGCCACTATCAGTGCGAAATATGACATCATCGGAGATATTATATTTGTTACGCTGTCACCGACTCTGTATGCTGCCTGAATAAGTTCAGGAGTGAAACCGAGCAGCATGAACATTGGAATAAATACAGGTGCCATTATAGCCCATTTTGCTGAGGCGCTGCCCATGAACATATTAGAGATACCTGCTAATATAGTGAAAGTAATTATTAGAGGGATGGGACCTAAGCCGGAGGCTTCCAGAACCTGTGCTCCTTTGATTGCAAAGATCAGTCCTAAATTTGTCCATTTGAAATAAGCTACAAATTGTGCTGCGAAAAACACCAGGACTATGTATATAGCGAGTGTTTCCATAGATTTACCCATGCCTTTTATCAGGTCGCTGTCATTTTTGAAGGTGCCTGCACCGATGCCATAAGCTGTGCCAAGGAAGCCGGCTCCAAGGAAGATAATAGCTACGATCCCTTCCATAAATGGTGATCTGAGCAGGCTGCCGGTCTCAGGATCACGGAGGAACCCGTCATCGAATACTGTACCGGCTAAGATTGCAGCAGTGATTATCACAGCAGCTACACCTGCATATGCCAAGCCTTTCTTTTCGGATTTGTCTAGTTTTCGGATTTCTTCGGGCTTCTCATCCCCTTCGTAAACACCAAGGCGCGGTATGACAATTTTCTCGGTAGCCCATGTTCCTGCTAATGCAATAAAGAGTGTGGAGGCAAGCATGAAATAATAATTAGCCGCCGGATTAACGACATAACCCGGATCAATAATACGTGCGGCTTCTTGCGAAAGCCCTGCTAATAATGGATCAATTGTTCCCAGAAGCAGGTTAGCGCTGTAACCGCCGGAAACACCGGCAAATGCTGCAGCGAGTCCCGCAATAGGGTGCCTTCCGACTGCAAGAAATATCATTCCTCCGAGAGGTACCATCAATACGTAACCAACTTCGCTGGCAAGATTTGATAAAATGCCGGAGAAAACTATGACAAAAGTCAGGAGTCTTTTAGGGGAGGACAAAACCATTAAACGAAGTGTTGTTCCAATTAATCCACTGCCTTCAGCTATGCCAATGCCCAGCATTGCTACAAGAACAGTGCCCAAGGGAGCGAATGAAGTGAAATTCACTACCATTTTCTCAAGCATCAGATGCAGCCCCTGTTCTGATAGAAGATTTACCGGTTTAATTATATCACCTGTTCCCGGATGTTCCACCTGTAATTGTATTACCGATGCCAGCCATGAGGCAATGATCACGATCACCGCAAATAATGCAAAAAGTGTAGCAGGATGCGGCAGAGTGTTTCCAACTTTTTCTACGAATTCTAAAAAACCCTTGTTCTTTTGCTTTTTTTCAGTTTTCTCTTTTTTTGACATTCGAATTTAAGCTTATAGTTTAAAAACTTCACGATGAGACTAATGAGTTTTAATTTTATTATAGCATAATTATAGTATAACCTAAAAATATATTTTAATAAGAGCTGATTTTTCTTATATTAGTTTTTTGTAATTGACTAATACTTAACTTTTTAAGTTTTGATATTGAAATTTGAATTAACGTAAAACATATTAATAATATAACTTAAAGGTGATATAATGGAATTGAAATATAGATTATTGGAGCATCCGTTCTACCAGTCATGGAATTGCGGGGAGATCTCAGAAGAGAGGCTGGCTAATTATGCGCTTTCTTATAATGAATTCATAGATAGAATTCCGGATTATTGGACGAGAATAATAAATGATCTGGGGGCAGATAAGCATGTCGGTCAAATTATTATCGAAGAAGAAACGGAGCATATCGCGCTCTGGCATAAGTGGTGTGAGAAACTTCCTGCGACCGGCAATTATCCGCGAATGATTGAATTAATAAGCGGATTGGACAATATGTCAGCTTCGGAATTGCTGGGTGCAGTACACGCTTTTGAAATTCAACAGCCGGAGGTTGCAGCAGCTAAAAAGAAAGGTTTGCTTGAGTACTACGGATTTACTGAGGAAGATGTCACTTACTTTGATGAGCACGAAAATGAAGAGGAGCACATTGATTTTGGTGCTAAATTAGCAGCCAGTTCCGCTAATGAGGATGAATTCAATCAAGGCTTCGAAAAAGGCTCTAAGCTGATATATGAGAGCTTGAACCTGTTTTAATCCCAAATATTGCATTATACAATATAAATTTTTGAAAACAATTGCAGCAGCAAACTTCAGCTTGCTGCTAATTCTTAGTTTTTCAGACCATTTGCAAAGTGCTAAAGCACTTTGTTACATAAGTTTACAGTAAATTCAAATTTCTAAAGAATTTTTTGGGTTAATGATACAAATACTTGATCTAATA
Source organism: uncultured Hyphomicrobiales bacterium (assembly GCA_964645005.1). Classification (GTDB taxonomy): domain Bacteria; phylum Bacteroidota; class Ignavibacteria; order Kapaibacteriales; family UBA2268; genus CAZXYS01. Next base: position 36,129 of record CAZXYS010000034.1, read on the forward strand.
AGGGGCGCTGCGGCGTCCCTTTTTAAATTTAATACATTTATAATGGAAATCCAACTCAATCCGCCAGCTTGCAGCGCCTGAGAAATGGATTGGAAAACACTTTGCGCATATCCGGATTTAGCAGGGTTTTCCGACTACTAATTCATTTGTCGATGACAGATTCTCGTATATGCTGCGAACACGCCTTGCATTCGGATTGTTCACCTGCCCCCAGTGAAAAGTATAGGGTACGCCAGCATCGTCGAACTCTTTCCAAACGCGGTGGAAGAATCTTTTCGAAAGCTTACGACTATTCTCTAAAAGCTTTGATAATATCAACTGTGTCGTAATAGTGCATACATTTTGTAATTTTATCTTCTTTGATGGTAAAAGCCATAGCCCAATTATGTTCGAAATATTTTCCTGTCGATCTGACTGTACCGCTGGTTTTACCTTCTACGAACACCCTGTTTTGTTTGGCGGTAATCTCCAGCGGACTCATTTCCTCGATCTTGATTTTCTCGTTCAATTCCTTAAAGAATTGAGCTATATCAGGCTTTTCCTGTCTTGGATTTGACCAGGTGAGTTCTTTATGATCGGTATTGGTCACCGGTGAGTGGAAGTATACATTCTCGGAAAATAAATTTACTGAGCCTGGAATATCAGCCTTTTCGATCAAATCGAACAAATAATCGATCAGTTTGGCGTTCTTTTGTTCTAAGTTTGTTCTCTGTTTCATAACTAATTAATAAACTTATTAAAATTTGGTACATAATATACTAACTTTCTGTTTTATTAGTGTTATTTTTATTAGCTGAAATATCTTTGATGCATAATATTTGGAATGCGGTTTCAGGATTATTTCGTACAAGAATTTGACTTAAATCTGAAATGACAGTCCAAAAAGATCTGGGATGTAATCGTATGGCTGCATATTCTCCCCGCAGCGGCTTCCAGCCGTTAATTCCAATGACATGATAACCCCGGGGTCTCATTTCTTCGGGGGTCCAGCCGGATTTATGTACCTGCCAGGGATTATTGCCGTATTCACCCTGCGGCAAAAAACCGTTCGGAGTGAAGACTATGACTTTTTTTCGCGCCACAAATTCCATGGCATCGAGCAGTCTAAAGCCGTCGTCCTTAGTTAAATGCTCTATAGAATCCGATGAAAGCACACAATCAAAAGAATCTTTGCCAAATTTTTCAGTGATATTCAATAGATCCATCTGATGATACTCGTCATGAATGCCTTTCTCTTTGCTTTCACGAATGCTTGGCTCGAAAACATCGACCCCGGCGGAGCGGAAGTTTCCGCGCAGGTATCTTATCGGCGAATCGTTGCCACAGCCCACATCCAGCAGGCTTTCACAACCGCCTAAGACAGATGCCAATTCTTTCAGATAGTCGGGGAAAATTTTTCTATATGTTTTTTTAAGTTTGTTCATGATAATTTATTTATAAATGATTCACTTTTAATCTGTGGTTTTTACTCGGTAAATTTATCGATATATTTTAAAAATGTTTTAAAGCTTTTAATCCTGCTTAAATTTGATTCATTCAAACATAAATTTTCAAAATTAATATTTGAACAGATTTCTTCTACCTTTCGTTTCTTTTTTTTGTAGTTTCTGTCTATTAATTTGAAAATATTCTGCATGGTTGCTGATGGTTTGGGATAGTTTTCCAAATTGTCGGAATCAATATTAATATTAAGCTTTTTGTTGATAAAATCAGCGGTCAATCTATTGTCAATTCTTTCAAACAGCTTGTAATCAGCTAAGAGCCATGCTTCGGTCTCCATTATCGCAAATGACAGCTTCACTTTATTCGAATATGATTTGCCTTCAAATAGCATTTTAAAAGTACTTCGAATTTGTTTCATATCTTTTTTTTTGTTAGGGTAAATATCTCTTAAGCCAATTACGCCGTTGTAGCCATTCCTTGTAATTAGATATTCCGCTCTTTCGTTTATGGCGCTTAACACTCTTGAATCGCCGCTAACATCAAAAATAAGGAAATAATATTCAAGATCAGGTCTGTCGTGTTTTCGTTTGGTTATTGTTTTTGCTCGATTTCCGATTAATTGATAAGATTCTATTGTGAAAAACGGATGCGTGAAATATTCATCAATTAGATATTCCACAAAAATGAGTTCTGTCTGCCCCTCGACGAAGAAAGCTAACTTCAGCATAACTAATTATTTTTTAATCGTAAATCAGTATTGAAAAAATCAAAATTGTTTAAACCGCTGATCATAAATCTATCGAATAATTCCTTGTTATTTTTATAGTTATAGGCAGTGACCACTGGTCCTTCTCTGATTAGAAAATTAATATTCTTCATATCTACGGAATTTATCAGAAATCTGTCATTTGAAGATATTATCAATTGGATATCGGAATTTTCGGTTTTTTTGAGTAATAGATTTGTCAGCTTTGACGATCTGTCGAAATCCAAGCCCTCACCGAGATCATCAATAAGTATAGTTTTGTATTTGTCGTATTTCAAAATGTATTCTATGATTACGATCAGGCTCAATGCGCGATACATTCCCTGGGATATATTTTTTTGTTGGGTATAACTATTCAGGTCTTTTTCTTTTAGATTAACAACGTAAACATTTTGAGGGCTTGCGCTTAGATGTTCTTTGGAAACTTTTATATCCTCTATAGGATAGCCAATGTAGTCCATGTTCAGAATTATATTTTCCTTAATCTTTGAATCCTGCAGGCAGTCAGCAAGTATGTAAGGCACAGCTTCCAAATCATCTAATAGTCTTTCGGATTTATCCGGAATCTTTACAAAGCTTGCCTGCAAACCTGAAAAAGAATACCCTTTTAATTGTTTTGCCCAATTAATAAAATCTTCTATAAAAGGATAGTGTTCAAGATCTCTTCGTGTATTTGCTGTCAACTCGTCATCTGGCGGTGAAAATTCATGCCACTTAAGATCTTTCTTCGAGTAGATTTTTCCTTTGCTAAGATTGCGATTTAATACTTTTTCGCCATCATCTTTGATGAGTTCCGTTTGTATTTTGGAATTGTTAATGGATAGTTCATATTCATAAGTTTTATTACTGTTGTTTGCCCTGCTGAACACGATTTCCCATTGTCCGTCATATTTACTTTTTTGTTTCCAGATTGATGCGAGGTTTGAAATCAAATTATGGACACGGGTTTTACCTGTTGCGTTCAAGCCGACTATAACATCCGTGCCGGACAATCGCAGGTCTTTCAGTTCCCAGTAGTTGTCGCTATTGACGTTTTCCTTATAGTTTAGCTTTGTTATTATCATTTAATTTCATTATATAATTATCAAATTAATATTTAATATAACTAAATTTTCTTCTATTTCAAATTGTTAAAAAAGTAAAAGTGCAATTGATAGACCGGTGAAATACTATAAAATTAATTAACTTAGATATAGCATGCTTTTTCCTTTGGTTTTTTAAAATTCCTCAAAATAGGTTAATTTACAATTCTTTTGTAAGCAAACTAAGATTTTTTAAATAAAGAGGGTTAAAGATATGAATAATCATGAATGCGATGTTGTGGTTGTCGGTTCGGGACCGGGCGGTTACGTTGCCGCTATCCGGGCTGCTCAACTCGGACTTAATACTATATGTGTAGAAAACGACAGACTCGGCGGAGTTTGCCTTAATTGGGGATGTATCCCTTCGAAGGCGCTGCTGAAAGCCGCCGAATATAAGCATTTCCTTGATCATGCCGACGATTTCGGCTTCCGGATAAAAGACATGAGCGTTGATTTCAAGACTGTGATCAAGAGAAGCCGCGGAGTTGCCGACAAGATGTCCGGCGGTGTGCAGTTCCTTTTCAAAAAATATAAGGTTCAGCATATTCAGGGGCTTGGCACTTTTACAAAAGATAAGCAGGTGGAAGTGAAAGATAAGGACGGTAACGTTACTGATAAGATCAAGCCTAAGAATATCATTATCGCTACGGGCGCGCGTACGAGAATGATTTCCGGAATCGAAGTTGACAGGAAGAAGATCATTACTTCGAAGGAGGCGCTTACTTTGCAAAATATGCCGAAGAAACTGATTGTTATAGGTGCTGGGGCTATTGGCGCGGAGTTCGCTTATTTCTATAATGCGTTTGGTACGGAAGTTACGCTGGTCGAAATGATGGACCGCATCCTGCCGATAGAAGATAAAGACGTTTCTAAAGAGCTGAACCGCCATTTTAAGAAATCCGGCATGAAAATTATGGCGAATACGAAGGTTAAATCCGCCAAGGCAAAAGGTAAAGGCGTGGAAGTCGTTGTCGAGAAGAAAGGTAAGGAAGAGACACTGAATGCCGACCTGGCACTGAATGCTGTGGGCGTGCAGGGAAATATCGAGAATATCGGTCTCGAGGATCTGGGCGTCGAGATGGAAAAAGGCTGGATCAAGATCGACAAGAAAATGCGCACGAACGTTGAGAATGTTTACGCTATCGGCGATGTTGCCGGTCCGCCGTGGCTGGCGCATAAGGCTACTGCGGAAGGTATAGCCGCGGCGGAATTTATCAGCGGCGATAAAAATGCTGGCGTTGACTATAACAACATCCCTGCGTGTACGTACTGCAATCCGCAAGTTGCGAGCGTTGGACTTACCGAAGAGAAAGCCAAAGAACAGGGATACGAGATTAAAGTCGGCAAGTTCCCGTACACTGCCAATGGCAAGGCGCACGGCATAGGCGAAGCGAAGGGCTTTGTCAAGCTGATATTCGATGCTAAGTATGGCGAAATTCTCGGAGCGCACATGATCGGACCGGATGTAACGGAACTGTTAGCCGAGCTTAATGTAGCGAAAACACTCGAAGCTACGGCGCCGACTATTTTCAAGACTATGCATGCGCATCCGACGCTGAGTGAGTCTGTTATGGAAGCCGCGGCGCAGGCTTACGGCGAGTCGGTGAATATATAGATGTTTTGCGGATAGGGGCTTTCCCATAAGTTGTGGTATAGCGTGTCTCACTTTTTCGAGTACGCTCAGAAGGAAAAACCAACGCTAAAGGGTGGATTCTTATTTAACCCCTGGTTTTTGATAACCCTATGGGAGATTTGTGTTTACAAAAGAGTTAGATAGGATTTTTCATTAGAACTTTTCAGTACTACTAACAAATTACAATTCATCATTTTAGAAGAACCACCCCGTAAAGCCTTCGGCTTCACTTCCCTCCTTACTAAGGAGGGAAAAGAAGGGGTGGTTAATTTCTTAAGGTTAAATTGTTTATGCTAATGAAAGAATAATCTAAAATCTAATAAAATATCCTGATTTATCAGATTCCTGCCCTGCTAAAGCAGAATCTAAAGACATTAGCAGGAATGACATATTCACACTTTCCCCTGTGTTCCCCTTTGTTAAGGGGGTATCAGTTGTTAAGCCCTCCTGTTTTTCCCATTGCTAAGAAAAGTAATTTTTTGCCCCGCCGAAGCGGATTTTCGACGCTGCCATACATTTAAGTGCACGCGGGATGGTCTTTTATATGCCAGTAAACAATCGCCGGTTATAATGATTAAACATCATAGCAGCCGATCTGCCTCGAGATGACGAGCCGCTGAATCTCGCTCGTTCCTTCGCCGATCTCGAGCAGCTTCTGGTCGCGGTAAAACTTCTCAGCGTCGTATTCCTTCATCAAGCCGTAGCCGCCGTGGATCTGGACACAGTGATTCGCCGCCATGTGCGCCAGCTCCGAGCAGTAGAGCTTACTTATTGCCGCTTCCTTGGTGATCTTCTCGTTATTGTCCAGCATTCGGCAGGTATCGTAAAGGTATTTACGCGCCAACTCGATCTGCATGTCGATGTCCGCCAGCTTGAATGCTGTGGTTTGGAAAGTAGAAATCGGCTTGCCGAACTGCTTACGTTCTTTGGAATACTTCATCGCCGCTTCGTAGGCGCCCTGAGCCAGACCAAGCCCCATCGCCGCAATCGAGAGTCTGCCGTTATCCAGCGTCTGGAGCATCTGGTGGAAGCCGTCGCCGCGCTCGCCGACCATATTCTCCTTCGGCACGCGCACATCCTCGAAGTAAAGCTCCGACGTGTTGGAACCTCGCCACATCATCTTTTTCTTCATCGGCTTCGCGGTGAAACCGGGCGTTCCGTTCTCGACGATAAAGCAGGACAGTTCCTTCTTTCCGCCGGGTTTTTCGCCGGTGACAGCCATGACCGTAGAGCCGAGTGTTATATCGGACGATGCATTTGTAATGAAGATCTTCGAGCCGTTGATCACCCATTCATTACCGTCTTCCACGGCGGTAGTCTTGGTGTTTCCGGCGTCGGAACCGGCTTCCGGCTCAGTGAGACCGAATCCCCACAGATAACCCTGAGCCAGCTTAGGCAGATACTTCTTCCGCTGCTCATCATTACCGTAGTAGTACAGCGGACCTATGCCAAGAGAATTCTCCGCCGCCACCGTCGCAGCCTGCGAACCGTCAATGCGGGCGATCTCTTCGACCGCAATGATGTAGGAAACATAATCCAGCGCCGAGCCGCCGTATTCCTCGGGTATAAAAGCGCCGAGCAAGCCCATTTCTCCCATCTGCTTGGTCAATTCCACCGAAAATTCTTCCTTCTCGTCGAGTTCCTTGGCGACCGGACGTATCACTTCTTCGGCGAACTTCCTGACAGAGTCGCGCAGCATTATCTGCTCTTCATTTAAATTACGATTCAAGGACATTTTTACTCCGTATATATGTTAAATTCTTTTTTTAAAATTGTGTAAAAGTCGATTTACGAATAAAAAAATTTATCTTTTCTTTTATAATTTATAAAATATAGGGAAATTTTTTCTATATTTATAATCGCGATATTAAAAATTATATTAAAAATAAATTCTGTATTCAATCAATACTACTTTATTTTTACTTTAAACACTGACATAAAAGATAGATATTTTAACAACTTAAGTAAAATTTAAGAATTCCACGGAGGTTCGATATGGATTACTTGCTAACAGAAGAACAGATAATGTTAAAGGACATGGTTTCGAAGTTCGCGCAGGAAAAGCTTGCGCCTATAGCCGATGAAATCGATAAACAACACAGGTATCCCGAAGAAATAGTTAAAGAATTAGGCGAATTGGGCATTATGGGCGTAGCCTATCCCGATGAATACGGCGGCGCAGGCATGGATTTCGTATCCTACATGCTGGCAGTCGAGGAAATCTCCCGCTGGTGCGCATCGACGGGCGTCATCGTCTCGGCGCATTCCTCGCTCGTGTGCGATCCGATTTTCCGCTTCGGTACCGAAGAGCAGAAGCAGAAATATTTGCCGGGATTGCTCTCGGGACAGAAGATAGGCAGCTTCTCGCTCACTGAAAATCAAGCCGGCTCGGATTCCGGCGCCACTAAGACCACCGCTGAAGACAAAGGCGATAGGTGGGTGCTCAATGGCTCGAAACTTTTTGCCACCAACGGTGGTCAGGCAGACGTCTTCGTTCTTATCGCATCAACCGAGCCCGGCAAGAAGACCCACGGCGTATCGGCTTTCATAGTAGAGAAAGAAACACCGGGTTATAGTATCGGTAAACTTGAGAAGAAACTCGGCATACGCGGCTCATCTACCGCTGAGATTATCCTCGATAACTGCGAAGTTCCAAAAGAGAATTTACTCGGCGAGCTGAATAAAGGCTTCAAAGTGGCGATGGTTACTCTTGACGGCGGACGTCTTGGAATAGCCTCGCAGGCTCTCGGGATCGCCCGCGCATGCATCGAGGATTCGGTCAAATATGCAAAAGAAAGGAAGCAATTCGACCAGCCCATCGCCAATTTTCAGGCTATCCAATGGATGATCGCCGACATGTGGACTGAATACCAGGCAGCGTGGCTGCTCACATGGCGCGCATCCATGATGAAGGACAAAGGAATGAAATACTCGACTGAAGCTGCCGCAGCCAAGCTGAAGGCATCGGAAGTAGCCAGCTTTTGCGCTAACAAGTGCATCCAAATCCACGGCGGCTACGGCTACATCGAAGACTTCCCCGCAGAGAGATATCTCCGCGATGCCAAGATCACCGAGATCTACGAAGGCACCAGCGAAATCATGAGACTTGTCGTCTCAAGATCAATGCTGAAAGATTGATTGGGGAGAATAGATCTATTAAAAGATACGCTGTGCCGGAATGCGCAGCGTATCTTTTGAAATTTTACTCAGGCTCCTGAATTGTTAGATAAATCAGATAATAATGCTCAATCTCACACTTCTCATACCAGTTTTCGATGGTTTCGGCTCTCAATGCACATATTGATCCACTCATATTATTATCAAATGCCAGGGGCGGCGTATATGCTAAAACAGGCATTCTCCGGTCCACGGTTATTATTGCGCCGTCTTTTCCGCAGGCATTGGTTTTCGTAAGCAAGTATTTTTTATTCCCCTTAAATTTTGTAGTTAAAAAAATACCGGAATATTTGACTAGCAGCTTGTATTCGTTATCCTGGAGTTGACCAACAAATTCTACTGAAATTGATTTTTTATTCTCATGAAAAGTAATTTTGTTCTTTTCAAAATGCATGTATATCATAGTGTCGCCCTTTATGACCAGCGTATCCTGAGTACTTTGTGACTTCACCAAAGTATCAATATCCACAGGCTTTCCATTCTTAAATTCAGCAACAGAAAACACAAAATGCTTTCCACGCATCGCAGTGTCTTTACAAACCATTTTATGATAATCAATATTTAAAAATTGACTAAGAGTTTCCAACTCTTCGTTTTCAAATCCATGAAATTTTACCCGGGTAGTGACACTGTCCTGCGCTTTTATATTAACTGCCGCTATCGAAAAGTAAGTGACCATTACTATAATTAAAGGGAAAATTAAATCGGTACGTTTCATAATGGTAATCCTCGTATTATTCGGAATCATCAAAGTTTTCAATTATTTTAAATGGCAGCAGTTTTTCTTTCCCTAATAACTCGTCAATAATTTTTAAAATTTATTAATTTATTTTCTGAAAATCAAGCACAGCATAAAAATTTTTATTTCGTCAGTTCCGTTACTCTAATTCCAAATAGTATTAGGCTGCTAACTTGATAGCTTCCGGATGCTATTTAACCTAAGTATTTCATTAGGAATAATCAAAATTACTAACATGATATATTTCAATAACTTAAAAGAACCACCCCGTAAAGCCTTCGGCTTCACTCCCCTCCTTACTAAGGAGGGGAAAAGAAGGTGGTTAAGTTTATAGAATTAAGCTATTTATTCCTAATGCAAAATCCGGGATATATTTCGTTCTTTTAGATTTGCACGGAGCGGAATCGAAGGATAGT
>CAZXYS010000035.1:0-42717 GCA_964645005.1 uncultured Hyphomicrobiales bacterium
GTCTTGCAGACGAGGTGGGAGGTGTTCCGGAGGACGGTGACGGTGGTGAGATAGGTTACTGGCTGATGGTTTTATTAATTCTATTCTCACGCAAAGAGCGCTAAGAACGCAAAGTATGTGTTGGAGAAGTGAGTATGACGCTGGAACGTCAGGTATACATTCCAACGTTAGAGTGATGGAACGAAAATAAAGCTGCTTCAAAAAATTAAGCGGTTTTTTGCGGAGGATGAGGGACTCGAACCCCCAAGCCCGTAAGGGCGGCGGTTTTCAAGACCGCTGACTTACCAATTAGCCTAATCCTCCGTGCCATAGAACTACTACAAAATTCTTAAATTTTTAACTTATCTGCAAATCTTTTTCGCAGCGTTCTTGATGACGAGGAAAGGGGGATTTCATTTTGCAGTTAAGAATTTTCAAAATAATAAACAAATAAGGTTCTTCAGAAAAATGATTACTAATTTTTAAATTTGTTAATTAATAAACTTACGCAGCCATCTCAAGATTCTTCTTCAACCGGAAAAGCACTTCCACTGCGCGGTCCCGCGAATCAATATTAATTTTTAGCTGTAGTTTTTTATTCTTCTGTTCGAGATTGGAATTGGGTATCTCGGGTATCATTTCCGCAATGACAGGGAAAGCTTTTTCGTAGAATTCCGCATTAGAATCCGGCGGAAATTCGGCTATGAGCTTGTTTCCCTTGAGCGAGATCTTGGTCAAGCCCGTATTTAGCGCCGCAATTCTAAGCTTAACTGCAAATATCAATTCCCGTGCTTCCTTGGGCAGTTTACCGTATTTATCCCGCAATTCATCTATAATTCCGTTAAGCTCGTCAACTGTTGAAATGTTATACAGGCGTTTGTAGTACATAAAGCGGTCAGTATCGCTTTCGATGTAATCTCCCGGCAGCAGCGCGTCGGAATCCACTTCAATAGCTATATCCTGATTCTCGAACAGCTTTTTTCGTGTAAGCTCATCCTCGTCGAAAACGCCGCTGAATTCCTCGACGCGCAACTCTGCAACGGCTTCATCGAGTATTTTCTGGTAGAGTTCCAATCCTATTTCATTTATGAATCCGCTCTGGTCGGGACCAAGCAGATCCCCCGCCCCGCGAATCTCCAGGTCGCGCATGGCAAGCTGGAAGCCGCTGCCCAAATCGACGAATTCCTCAACAGCCTGCAGACGCTTCAATGCGCGGCTCGATATTTTATGCACGGGCGGGATTAGCAGGTAGCAGTAAGCCTGCAAGTTTGTCCTGCCAACGCGTCCGCGAAGCTGGTAAAGCTCTGCCAGACCGTACATATCCGCCCTATTTATAAACATAGTATTTGCATTGGGTATGTCCAGCCCTGACTCTATGATCTTCGTTGTGACGAGAATATCGAATTTTTTCTGAATGAACTTCTGCATGACGGTTTCGAGCTTCGACGTCGCCATCTGCCCGTGCGCAGTGCCGATCCTCATATCCGGCATGAGCATTTGCAGATCCATAGCGATTTTCTCGAGGTCTTCGATCTTGTCATTTACATAGAAAACCTGCCCGCCGCGATCGACTTCACGCTCGACCGCACTGATTATGGTATCTTTATCATATTGAATGACTTCCGTATGTACAGGAATGCGGTTCCTTGGCGGCGTTTCGATAACACTAAGATCGCGTGCGCCCATCAGGGAAAAATTCAATGTCCGCGGGATTGGCGTCGCAGTAAGAGTCAGTGTATCAACATTTTCGCGGAGCTGGCGCAGTTTTTCCTTCGCAGCCACCCCGAAACGCTGCTCTTCATCGATGACAAGCAAACCCAGATCCTTGAAATTTATATCCTTGCTTAAAATTCTATGCGTCCCGATAATAATATCCACGCCGCCTTTGGTCAGGCTTTCGAGGATTTCCTTCTGCTCGGCTTTTTTGCGGAAGCGGGAAAGCACTTCAACGATTACGGGATAGCGGCTCAATCTGTCGCGGAAAGTCATATAGTGCTGCTGCGCGAGAATTGTCGTCGGCACAAGTACCGCCACCTGCTTCCCAGCCTGCACCGCCTTAAACGCTGCGCGGATAGCCACTTCCGTCTTGCCGTAGCCGACATCTCCACAAACGAGCCTGTCCATAGGCGTGGGCTCTTCCATATCCTTCTTTATTTCGTATGTGGATTTCGCCTGATCGACGGTGTCCTCGTAGTAAAAGGAAGCCTCGAGTTCCTTCTGCCAGACGGTATCCGCCGGATAAGCAAACCCATCCTGTAGTTTCCTCTTCGCATAGAGCTTTATCAAGTCGCGGGCAATATTTTTCAATCGCTTCTTGGTGCGGGACTTTTTGCGCTGCCACTCTGTCGAACCGAGCTTATTTATCTTCGGCACGGCGCCTTCCTGCGAATTATACTGCTGTACCTTATGCAGATAATTCAAATGCACAAATAGCACATCGTCGCCCTCATAGCGAATTTTGATGCAATCCTGTTTGCTTCCGCCGAGCTTCACCGTCGAAAATCCCGCAAAAACGCCTATACCTTTGTCATCGTGGACTACGTAATCGCCGATCTCGAGCTTCTTCAGGTCGCGGATAGTCATGCCGCCGATGTCTTCATCCGCTTTCTTGCGGTGCCGAATTTTCTGCCGGGCGAATATCTCATGCTCGGTGAAGCAGTAAATATTCTCTTCGGGAATGGTGAATCCCTCGCTTATAGCCTCATCCGCCCAGACGAGAGAACTATCCTTTACGATCCGGCTGTCGGAATCGTCATTATCATAGAGAGTGTTAATTACGATATCCCGCAGCCTGTCCAGATGTATTTCTCCATCGGCGCTGATGAAAATGCCCGCCTGCAAAGGCAGCAATTCCTGCAACTCATTGATAAATTCCTTAACCGTGCCGTTAAAACCGGGCTGCGGTGAGGATCTCACCCTTACATCCGGCTGCGCCAGGCTGTTCAGATTCAATCTCTGATAATTTTCCAATTGCGGTTTTATTTCATCGCTTATATCGAGTGATTCGGGCGTATCAAGCACGAACAGCGTATTTTCATCGAGATAATCGAGAAAGCTTGAGGTATAGCCGGAATCATCATCGCTGTATATTTTTGCTACGAATTCGACTTCGTCGTGGTACTTTATACTGCGCTGGGACTGCGGACTGAACTCGCGGATAGATTCTATCTCATCGCCGAAAAACTCGATTCGCAGCGGGCTCGACCACCCCGATGGAAAGACATCCACAATCGCCCCCCGCACGGCAAAATCCCCCTGTTTCGCAACAAAATCTTTCCTCTCGAAGCCGCGCATAGGCAGCATTCTGGTAAATTCCTCATAGTTCACTTTCGTATTTTTCTCAAGGCGGATATTGTACTCTTCGGCAAAATCCGCCGAGGGCAGGTCCATCTCGAAAATATCAGGCGTAGCCACTGCTACGGCATTTTTCCCTTTCGCAAAGATTGACAGCCCGTCGATAAGCCAAGGCTTATGGCTGCTTTCGCTGCCGCCGCCGAAGCTGACATACCTTTCCGGCTCGGTAAGCGCCGCCAGCCGGTCTTCGTCTATGAATAGCGAGAGATCATTTATCCACTTCTCGGCTTCTTTTCTGTCGGCTGCTAAGACCACGTAATTCTTCGCTGCTTCACCCCATAGAGCCGCCGTCAGCACGCATTTTAGCGAGCCGGCAAGATGATTCACAGTTAAACTACGCTCTTCACCTAATGTATTATTTATATCTTTGAAAAACCGGCGTTTCTTTATTAAATCTGCTAATCTTTTGAATTCTTTTAATTTACTCACTTTGTCATCATCTATTATTAGTCATCCGCAATTATATTAATTTTGTCGAAAGGCTCGGGAATTTTATTTTGACGGCTGAGCACATAATTTCTTATTTCCTGTATTTTCTGTTTCTTCGTAAGTTCCCTGTTTGAATATATGATATACTTGATATTCTTGTGCTTATCGCGGATAACGAACTTATATTTTTTTGCGTTGAGCATTTTATTACTAAAATTTATTTGAAATAAAATTAAAGTAATAAAACTTTACCTAAGTTCAAAACGGCTCAATTGATAGAAAAGTTTTAGATATATAGAGAATTATTGCCTTTCTATCATTTTTTATAAGATATGATTGAAAAACAATTTATTCTTTCAATATCTTAACAGCCTTATATCTTAATTTCTTTCCATTCTCCATTCTAAGATAATAATTGCCTGCCGGGATATTTGCGGCATCGATGTTTATCGTATGTTCGCCTGCAGAAAAATATTGATCTTCAATAGTATTTATCAGCCTTCCGGTAATATCGAACAAACTGAATTTAACATTTGCAGGCTTTTCTATCGAAAATTCGATAGTGCCTGTGTTTGTGATTGGGTTTGGATAAATTTTAAAATCATTTATATCGTTGATGAGCTGCCAGTCAATTCCAGTATGCTCTCCTGTAGTAAATCTTAAACCGGATCCAACCTCCGTATTCCATTTACTTGAGTCATTTTCGCTTAAAGCTCTTATCTTCGCAAAGTAAAACTGATTTTTCTTTAGATTTGTGAATTGATAGGTTGTATCAGTTATGTTTTCATTTTCAAAAATTATTTCGACGCCGTTTTTGATAGGTTCTTCAGCTATTTGGATATGATAGCGTATTGCTCTATCAACTTTTGTCCATTTGAATTCCGGATTAATTTCCACATTTTCAGAGAAATTTTCAGGATAAACAAACTTCGGAACCTCTAGTTCATCCGGTTTATCTTTGGTAATCATCCATATTTTTTCTGACCACTGGCTTGTATCTTTCTCATTATACGCTCTCACTCTCAGATAATATCTTTTATTGTAATCCAAATTCTTTATTTGTTGAGTTTCAGTTGTTATTTGGTCATATATTCTTAATATATCATTAAAATAATAATCAGATGCAAGATTAATCTCATAAAAAGCTGCTGAATCTATTTTACTCCATTTTATTATTATATTATTGTCAATTTTTGTAGTGTCAAGTTGAGGTTGCAGGAAAATCGGTGCTTTCAGTGTAGTTTCTCCACTATATCTTAGCAGGTAGTTGTTTCCAAGAAGAAACGCATAATTATTTGCTGTAAAAGATATTTGAGGTATGTGTTGAGTCCAATCAAAACTAGAAGGTAAATCTTGTCTTTGCCATGTATAACCCGAATCATTAGTGAAATATATTTTATCTCGACCTCCTGTTGCCAAACCATATTTTTTATTTGGAGAAAATCCTATATATTCAAGTCCATTTTTGGGTATTACTTCTTCATTTTTTATTATTTCCCAAGAAATTCCTGTATTAGTTGATTTTGCAATAAGATCGAAGCGTTGCCAACCAATACCGTTATTCTTCCCACCAACAGCCCAAATAGTATTTTTATCAGTAAATACGGCATTCCTTATTCCATCAGGAACAGAATTATCTGATTTTTCCCAGTTTTCTCCAAAATCTTCGGTTTTAAAAAAATAATCTTCATTTGATGTATTTTGTATTAAAATAACATATTCACTTGGTGTCCACAATCTTGAGTAATAGATATCTTCAGGTCTGTCAATTTCTTTGTAAGTTTCCCAACCGTCAACTGTATATAACAAATAATATTTACCAGGATCATTTACATCAACAAGAAATGCAGCCCCGTAATTCTCATTGAACATATCAAAACTGCCGAATCTAACACTGTCAGGTAGTTTACGCTTATCCCACGTTTCACCTAAATCACTCGAGTATAATATATAAGATGACACAACTTTTTCTCTATTTCCATCCCTTTCATAATCGTAAGCAACTAAGAAAATTTCATTCGATTCGGTTAATCTAACGTTTTTTATTTTCATTTGTTTATTTGCTGCTAATATATTATGCCAGTCGTCACCAAAATTTTCAGATAAAAACAAAGAGTCTAAACCATTAGATTTCAGTTTAATAATCTTGCCTAATTTATTCCCATCGATAATTTGTCCTCTCTGAGTATCATATAAACCATGTGTAGTATCTTCCAGCACTTCCCAGACAATGCTCTTTTGTGCTAAGAGATTGTTAATTAAAAAAGATAGAAAGAAAAAACCAACTAAAGTTATTCTCATATCTCACCTCTTAAATTAATTATTGGATGGATTTCCAAATATATTATTATACTTAATTTAATTAATATAAGCAATGGAAATCCACCCATTTGATTCTACAATTTAAAGAAATTTCTACTAACTTTCTTATCTCTCGTACAAACAGTTAATATATATGATCCTGTTTGTAAGCCGGTGACATCAATTGTAATCTGATGATCATTTACGGGAATTATCTTTCTAACTATTTCCCCGTTTTTCTTAGTAATGATAATTGATATCAATTCATTTTTGTTTTCACCAGTGAAATTCAGAGTTAAAATACCGTCACTTGGATTTGGGAAAAGTTCATAATGGATGTTGGTTTTTACAGATTTTTTTTTACCATACCAGGTTATGCCATAATCTTTTGAAACTTTAATAGTTCCATCCAAGTCATGGTATTTTACAACTTTGTAATTTCCTGCATTAGGATATTGATGCCAGGTTATACCATTATTGAATGATATTTTTTTTGAGCCATCAATATCCTCATAGATTACAGTAGTATTATTTGATAACAAAGGTGTCAAACAAATAATGAATAATATCATTATCGTTGGAAATTTTATCATTTTTCCTCCTTATTTAATCACAAACCTGATAACATGGTTCATTTGGATAGGTTGGATCTTCCGGGCAATCTTCTCCCGAAATAGTATCAGTATGTGTAATTACTTTTTCACCATTTTGGATACATACCTCATAATAATCCAAACAACAAATTGTAAAATGGCATGGATAAATAGGATGTATTGGTTGAGGCCAATCTCCATGAGGTTTGTATTGAAGGGGCTCACCGCCTGGTTCTTTTTCGATAGGGACCCCAGAGGCCCAACATGAACCTTTTAAAATTCTCCAATTTGAAATACAATCCCCTTCATCAAAAGGCGGATAATTCATTGGATTATTTATAATCAGTTTTATCATTACTGCTTCCATTATTTCGTCAAGACTCATACGATGTCCGCATTCATAGCATGCTTCTGGTGAAAAAAACTCTACTCGTTCAATATAAATGTCATACCATGTGTTACATGCATACCGATTTCTATAATAGACAAACACAGGCATTGTTCCACCATCTGCAGCGCAATTTATATTTACTGTTGTAGAATAAGCTGGTGCAGGTGGTACAGGCATCCAAATTGATTGTTCACAATCAGGATAACATGGAGGATCTGTATATGGGTCGCCCCATTGAGCATTTGCTGTATAACAGGCAAACATTAATGAAAAAACAAAAACCAAATATTTAATTGTTTTTCTCCTTCAAAATTGTTAGTTTAAAATGATATTGGCATTCTCAAATCTCTAATACAATAAGCTCATGGGATTTGAGAATCATCGGTTTAGCCGGTGGGGACAACTTGCCGGCTAAGCTATTTATTTTGCCCCCTAATAAACAAGCTGGTTCATAACAATCCCTTTAAAGTTTAATAGAATCATATAACCTAAAATCTTGAGGATGCTTATCTTTGTACGATACAATCGATTGGGCTATCTTCGGAAAACTGGTTAACCCAATATGATGGAGTATACAAGCTCGGCATCCTTAATGGTGTCGGGCTTTTCTTTATCGATATTTCAAATTACTATCTTATCCATGTTTTATACTTTCTTTATTTTTGTCTTTGCCTCTATATATAAGGTACATTTTTCCCAAAAATCTTTCATAAATTAATTATTTTGTCATTTCTAATTAATTTTAAGCTTATTCATACCATGGGGGGTAATGACGCAGAATTTCTTGTAATTTCTTCAACAAGCGCGAATGTCTCAAATATGCTGCACTTTCGCTTATATCCAGCTTTTTTGCTATCTCTTTAAGTTCAACTGATTCATAGTAATATAAGTAGAATACATCCCTGTCCTTCCCCTTGAGGCTGCCCATGCATAAATCAAAAATATAATCATAATATTCTTCCCTTTCTTTATCTGTCAAATTTGTTATCCCCTGGATGCCGCTTCTGGTATAATCAATCTGCTCATTAAACTCAGTAAAGTTTTTACGCCATTGTAGATACCTGTAACTGTAGTACCTGGCTACGGTAAGTATCCATTTATGCGGTTCTTTAATTTCGTTTCTATCATCATTACGGAATTGCCAAAGAAAGCTTTCGAAAGCATAACTGATGGAATTCAAAAGTATGTCCTCATCAAGAGTATCAAACTCCCTTATTAAAATACCATAGTAATATTCATAATCAAAAATACCCATTGATTACCATCTAAGATTTACAGCTTTGCATTTATATAAACATAAAAATTTACAATGAAAATAACAAAAATAAATTATTGTTTTTATATGTTGTTGATATTTAGGCTGGTTGGGTAAATACTAAAAACTTTGGCTTAGGAATATATGAAAGATTTCACACATCTTCCCTTGCTTCAATGGTCACTGTCGAGTCGCGTTTAGTCTTCAGGTTCAGCGTGTTGAAATTATAATATCTAATCTGGCGCAGCATTTCATCGCGGGACAGCTTCCTGTCCGCCATGATAATGTATTTCACATTTTTGCGGGTATCGCGGATTATATTCTTTACGGTTTTTTCAGCCATTGTTTTCTCTTTTAAATTCAATAACTTAATTGCCTGATGAATCAGATTGATACTGATCGGTATTGTCATTCATATACTGAGAAAATTTGTTAAGGAAAAATTCCAGCTTGTCGGGGACGACTTTTACCTCGAATTCTGCGCCCGTCTGCTTATCCTTGCGCTTAAGTATCTCGCCGGAATTATAAATGTCCGAGACCAGATTCATATCCGAATACGGCAGCAGCAACCGGTATGTCTTGGAATGCTCTTCGTATTTTTGCTGCATCAGGTTGAGCAGCCCCGAGACATTAATGCCGCGTTTCGCAGAGATCTTAATGCAGTTCGGGTAATCTTTCTCGACATTCCTGATCATGTCGAGGCTTTCCAGCTTGTCGATCTTGTTAAGCACATGGATTATAGGTCTGTCGTAAATATTAAGCGATTTCAGCGTTTCGTTTACGATCTCTATCTGTTCTCTGAAATACTTGTGCGAGACGTCGATGACATGCAGCAGAATATCCGCATGACCCGCTTCCGCAAGGGTGCTGCGGAACGACGCAATCAAATGTGCCGGCAGCTTCCTGATAAAGCCGACAGTGTCGGAAACCAGAGCCTTCTGAGCATTCGGCAGGAATAGCGTTCTAACAGTCGTATCCAGAGTAGCGAAGAGCTTATCTTCCGTGTAAACATGCGCCTCGGTAAGGGAATTCATCAATGTCGATTTGCCTGCGTTGGTGTAGCCGACCAGCGCAAAAAGCGGAAGTCCTTCCCTGCCCTTGCGCTGCTGCTCTTTTTGCTTGGCAAAAGTATTTATTCTCTCTTCGAGCTTTTGGATGCGCGTGCGGATTATCCGGCGGTCAGTTTCGATCTGCGTTTCGCCGGGACCCTTTGTGCCGATGCCGCCGTACTGACGGGAAAGGTGAGTCCACATCCTCGTCAATCGCGGCAGGATATACTGCAGCTGCGCGAGTTCGACCTGCGTTTTTGCTTCCTGCGTTTTTGCTCTGCCGGCGAAAATATCGAGGATAAGCCCGCTGCGGTCAACAACTTTCCTCTCGAGGGCTTCCTCGAGGTTGCGCATCTGCGCAGGCGACAGGTCATCATCGAAGATTACAAGGGTAATAACCTCCTCATCAACGATTACTCTGATCTCTTCCAGCTTGCCGCTGCCAACTACAGTTGCAGACTTCGGTTTGGGCAATTCCTGGTAAATCTTTTCCACCACGAAGGCGCCGGCAGTTTCCGCGAGGAATGCCAGTTCGTCGAGGTGTTCCATTGCCAGTTCGCGGTCGGAACCTTTTTTCACGACCGAGATCGCAATAGCTTTTTCCTGTTGTAAATCGCTGTCGAACAAATTATATACGCTATGTTTAACAAGTTATCAATTAATTAAAAACGGATATGAAATTTTTTTGTTTCAAAACTGTATTATTAATAAAAAAAGCCCTCCGTAAACGAAGGGCTAAATAAATGCTATCAAACTTCTTTATCATTCATTATTATTGCTTTCAGTGGAAGAGGTTTTCTTCTCTTCTTTTGGTTTGGACTCACTTTTACTGGTACTCGATTCGTTGTGGGAATGGGCTTTACCATTACCGTTTTTGCGGGCGTAATCAGTAAGATAGAAACCGCTGCCATTAAAAACGAGTCCGACATTCTTGCTAATCTTGCGGAAAACTTCTCCCTGCCCTTTGATTTCCTGTTCGCAAATTTCTTCGGGACAGGTAGTCAAAGCGTCATCAGTGATTTTCTGTTCGTAGTTAAATTCTTTTCCGCATTTCTTACATTTGTACAAATAGGTTGGCATTTTTTACCTTCCCTTATTGTTAACCATTTTGCCAATTTTTTCAGATTATAAGACAATTCAGGTATATTTTTATTTTAAGATGAAAATCATCAACTAAGTTGTGAAATTAATATAAATTTATATGAATTTTCATTCTACCTCGTTTTTATATTTTTAAATTAATTATTAAAAGATATCCCTATATTAATCCTTATGAGAAACTTCAATAGAACTTTTCAAATTTCAAAGCCAATCATCGGCATGATACACATCGACGCTCTGCCAGGGGCACCCGACTATAACACCGCCCCTGAACAAATTATAGAAAAAGCCCTTTCCGAAGCAAAAATTTATAAAGATGCGGGTATAGATTCGATAATGATTGAAAACATGCATGACACGCCCTATCTGAATGGAGCCGGACCCGAAATTACGGCTATGATGAGCGTTATTGGCAGGGAAGTGAAAAAGGAAGCCGGGCTGCCCTGCGGATTGCAGATACTGAGTGGAGCAAACAGGCAGGCATTGGCATCAGCGCAGGCTGGCGGGCTGGATTTCATCCGAGCGGAAGGCTTCGTCTTTTCGCATATTGGCGATGAAGGCTATTTCCAGTCTGACGCAGGGGAATTACTTCGCTACAGAAAGCAAATCGATGCTGAGAATTTAGCTGTTTTCACAGATGTTAAGAAAAAACACGCATCCCATTCAATCACTTCTGACATATCTATCGAGGAGACCTCCGTTGCTGCCGAATTTTTCAAAAGTGACGGTATCGTAATAACTGGTATTAAAACCGGAGATGAACCCGATATTGCGGAATTGAAAATTGTGAAAAATGCCGTTTCCTTACCTGTAATTATTGGTTCGGGTATTACTATCGACAATATAGATAAGTATTTTGAAAGTGCGGATGCTTTCATCGTAGGTTCATACTTCAAACTTGATGGCTTGTGGGCAAACGAAGTAAATCAGGAGCGGGTTAAACGCTTTATGGATAAAGTAAATAAAAAGCGTGATTGAATCTATACTATTCTTCCATCTCCGCTTTAGTATTTTTCTCGACTATCATCTCGGCAACAGCGCAAAGCAAAGCCGCTAACAAAAATAGCTGCCATAATTCGGTGCCCGTTCTTGCACTGACTATTTCTTTGCCGATTTCCTCATTGTCATCAAGGTAAGTTACTTTAACATTATCTCCTGTCATCGAAGCTAATGAATTCTTAAAATCATCCTTTTCAGGTTTATCAATCATTGATTCCGAAGAAGGCGGATTTACAGATATGATCGATACATATTTACCGGAGGCTGATTGTACAGTATAGACACCAAGTTGCATGAACGGATCAAAAGAAATGTTCGCACCGCTTGGTAAGATGGCAGCCTGCTTAAAAAATTCCGTACCCAGCGGATCTACGATTTTAAAATTCCCCCCGGATGAAAATTTCTTCGGCAGCGAGAGTACTAATGGGCTGCCAGCTTCAACGCTTTTGCCAAGGTCTTGATTCGAAGTAAGATATATTGTGCTGCGGTACATTATAGACGGAAATAAACCTGTCAATGGCAGGCTGCTCCATTCCATCGACGGTTTAACAGCGCAATATATAGTTCTGCCCTCCTCAGGATTGGTTTCGCTCAGAAAAGCTCCGCCGGGCATTGATATGATCTCGAAACCTTCGCTTACAGGATTAGCTTTGTATATCTTCGCAGTTTCGACCATTTTATTTTTATCTGTTGTACCTTTGAATACACCTTCGAATAGAGGATGCATTTTCTCAACGGAAGTGAATATTGCCGGATCGGACCTCTCAAATGATTTACTTTGGGGGACTCCGAATGCAAGATTCGAAAGCATTTCAGAATATTCTCCACTTTGAATATTTTCGTTTGCGAAAATAAATCCTGATCCCCCGTTTTTGACATACTGTTCGAATCTGCGTAAATCACTGCTCCGACATTTTCCTGATGCTAAAATGACAATATCATAATTCTCAAGACTTACACCGGCAAATTGATCCGGTGAGAAGAATGAAGCATTTACCTGCTTATTGTCTTTTGCGGTACCTTGAAGAGATAATCTGATGAATTCATTCTTGCCATTATCAGCGACCACGGCAATGTTTGGTTGGTCGGGAATAACAAATCCGAAATATCGTTTGTTATCTCTGTCCAATGCATCGCCTTCAATCTCGACAGAAGCTCTGTAAACACCTGTTTGTTTTGGCTCGGAAGGAATCGATACTGTCCTGGTCTCACGACCGGGAATATCCACAGAGCGCTGAGCAACTCGCTTGTCATTGAAGATCATGCTTAGAACAACACCGTCCACATCCTTGTCGGAGTTATTCTTAATCACTGCTTCCACTTCAACAAGCTTGTCAATTTGAAAAATTCTGCTGACAATATTTAGTGAATCAACCGAAAGATTCCGGATATCTGTCTTGGATTCCAACCCAACCGGCAGGATGAAAACATTGGATTTCTGACTTATCAGATTGAGAGTATCATTTATATCTGTGTAGAAAATATTTTTTTGTCCATCAGTTATTATGAAAATTTCTCTGTTAAGATGGCGAGCGTCTTCAAGTAGTGAAGCGGCTAATCTAATGCTTTTTTCAAGACTTGCTTTTGTGTTTGAAATTTTGACTTTGGCAATTTCACTGCGTAAAAAATTAAAGTTCTCTGAGAAGGTGGAATGGCTTAGATCTTCAGGATCGGACATTCTTATAATTGCTGCTTCATCACCTTCTTTAAGTTTATCGAGAATGCCAAGCGCCGAATTTTTTGCCCTGTTGAACCTGTTACCAAATTCATCGGAAACATCCATGCTGAAAGAATTATCCAGTATGATCACTGCACTTGTTTTAGAGTAAGATTCAAATCCCGGAAGTGTTCCCTCGATAGTTGGTCTGGCGAAAGCAAGTACAGCAAAAATAACTATAAGGGTACGAAGTATAAGCAGAATGATCTGTTTTAATCGTAGTTTCCTTATCTTAGTTTTTTGTAATTCTTTAATAAATCTAAGAGTTGAAAATTCCACTGTTTTCATTCTTCTAAGATTTAGAAGATGAAGTAAGATAGGTATGCCCGCAGCAGCTAAACCTATTAAAAACAAAGGATTTAAAAAATTCATATATCTTTCTTCTCGGATTTTGTCTGTACAATTTTGATATTACAGATTGACGGATGAATCTTAGATTATTGATATTTTTATAACTGAGCTTGAAACATGTATTAATTAATCTTTTTAATATTCCTCCATGATATTTCCTTTTCCAATATAACTATTTATTGTTGGTGTCTTTTCAAATAAACTATTGCAAAAAAAAACGGATATAATTCAGACTGGGTGAAATATATCCGTTTCAAATAAAATTTTTACAACTTAAAATCCCATCATTGATCTTCCTAATGTCAAACCGCCGGCAATTGCGCCTATTACAGCATAAACCACTATTGCAACGATTATTGTAACCACAAAATAACCTGCCATTTTTTCCTGCGGTACTTCTTTTACGCTCTTCAATCCTATCCAGAGAAGATATAGCGAATAAAGACCCGCTAAACCGGAAAGCCATCTTACACCAGGTATTAATAGCAGTATCCCTGCTACCCATGAGGCTGTATAAGAAAAAGCGACAACCTTAATCGATGCGACCATGTCTTTCTTTGAGCCGAAAGAAGGTGCCAAGGCATCTATGACTAATGCCAGTACATAGACACCAATCAATGAAAGTACGTATGTTAATATACCACTGCCCAAGGCTCCCCCAAAGCTAATCCAGCGTGAAAATAAAAAATAACTTAAAAATCCGCAAATTGCAGGAATTGCTGCAAGAATGAGTGCGTATTTTGTGATAATATCGCCTACAGTCATTTCTTCGTTTTTAATTTGTTCCCACTCGGTTTGTGGGCTCATTAAAATGTTTTTAGCTCGTTCAACTGTGTTCATAGGATGATTCTCCTGATGTTAGTTAATAAATATTAAAAATTTTTCAGTAATAATATCAATTAGAGTTAATACTTTATTTATTAATATGGGCTCGTTTTATGATCTTTAAGAAAAATAGATAAAAAAGTATGGGTAAATATAATAACAAAATTACTTAACACAAAATACTCTTCAGTATTAATTTTTTTTTGATGATACATTAATTATGTTTTATTTGATAATAATTATTATCAAAAAGGATACGCATTTCAACGGATCCTATTATTTTATTAGTTTCAGATTTAGTCATTAAAACAAGCTGCACTTGTCAATTTTCATCTCGCATTTATTGTAAACAATGGGCAATTGTAACCCTCGAGCAGCAATTTCAATGACGAATGTTTTTAGTAAAGGGCTGTCCTCTTTGAGATCGAGTTCCGTAGGCAGATTGCCGCATGCGAAGTCCTTAAAGCTTGTTGTTGTTGGCATTTGTGAATACAGCGACAGTCTGCTGAAGCCCGTGTTCAACCGGGATAGCATCGTTCGTGCTATCCAACCGTTAATTACAGGATATGGATCATCCTTCAGCATGTGAAATTTCTCAAAACGCGTTTGGAAGGATGTGCTCAATCCTTCGATTCTCGTTTTGGTTTTATTTTCCAGTCTTTCTTTTACTCTTTTTATAAATTCTTCTTGCGAAGCAAACAAAATATCCTGCATCCTTCGTTCTCTGTGCGATTTAAGATATTTAATCAGATTGTTGTTTTCAAGTGAATTGTATACTCTTACCGCGTCGTTAATCAATTTGTTGTTCACAGGCAGTCTGTAAAGGCAGCAGGCAATTTCCTTATCCCTGTATGCTTTGTGATAATTGATCCTTACCGAAGAATAAGGGAATACCGTCTTGACTGCATCTTCTATGTTTCGGGAACCATTGGACATAAATGACGGACAAACGAATCCCCTGCAATTCATTCTATCGAGCAGTTGCATCCATATATTCCGGTTTTCTGCTTTACCAATTTCATATCCCAAAACCATAGTCGACAGCGCGTCTACAGCCAAAGCCAGATACATAGAATTCGACTTGGAACCCGGTACCGAGCATGAAAAATTTCTGCCAATTAAAAATACTAACCTTGGTTCATGCTTCTGAATACTGGCATCGAGATAATCTTCCCAATGCGGAACGCCCTCAAGAAATTCTCTGATTTTCTGGTTGATTCTCAGAGGTGAACTGTGGTAGATTGAGACAAGATCGCGGCAGGTTCTCCCATTAAGATATGCTTCAGTTATATCGGCTATATCAGGACGAATCGGTTCATTTTTTTCAAGCACCCAGGTTTTACCGCAACTGCGGCATCTGAAACGAGGGTTTCCGGTTGTTGTTTTGCCATGTTTTATAACTTTGCTGCTTTTGCAATATATGCATGGAGGATTTTTGGTAGTACTCATATAGAATCACTTATTTATTTCTTATAAAAACTTTCCCGTTCTAAAGCTTTATCTCATTGTTGCAAATAGTGTTGCTATATCGTGGAACGGGTTTTATTTCCGGTTTCCCCGTAAATATTTCTGTTATCAATAAACTTGACGCAACGCCTTGCTTTGTATTACAAATGTTGCTATACAATATCAACTTTATTGAATTTTTTGTAATGCAAATGTTGTCATTTTTTTTGAGAATTCCAAGAACTTTTTTCAAAATTATTAATTAAATTAAAATTTTTCCAGGCAGGGCAATTTGTATTTGGATTGAATCTTTCATTAATATCAAATTGAAAGGGACTCCGGAGAAATTATTAAATATTTCCAATATCCTGTTCTAAACTGACAAAAAATTATAGAATAAGCTAGACCTTACTGTAAATTCAGAGATATAATTCTATAATTGTATTAATACACACCTGCTAAATAAGTCTTGGATCAGTTTTTGTTCTAATATCCATAGAAAAATTCTTTTAGAATATCCATGCTAACGCTAAAATTCCATGGATTTTACAATTTCAGTCAGCTTTTCTTTTCTATCAGCCAGTTTTTCTAACTTTTCATCATTAATTCCTAATTCATCAAGCACATCGTCATTTTTTATTTCAGCAGCATCATTATTTTCAGGATCTATAGCATAATTCGCTAATAAGTTTACTAAATAAGTAGCAGCAGTTTCTTTGAAATAAGAAGCAGCTTCCTTATAGTTCAAGTAATACTTCACAGGAATTGCTATCGGTTCAGGAAGTTCCCATTTGGCACTAAGCAGATCATTTATCGGTCCATTAAATTCCACAAAAAGTTTTGTAACCTCCGAAAAATTCAGCGGTTCAATATTACTCTGCCGATGATCAGATACTATTTGCATTATCACAGGTTTATCCATAGTGTGCATAAGACCGCAGAGGTACATTGTTTCGGAGTTCATGCCTAATCTGTGTGCTAATTCTTTACCATATTGAGCGGATATAAGAGAATGCCGGAAAATTCGCTTCAGGTCGTACTTATAGTGGGGCATTTTATAAAATTTTCCCTGTAGTGTTATAGCTAATGTGATCTCACCAAGGATTTTTGTACCGAGCCATTGAACCGCCTGACCGATAGAAGTTATCTGCTGATTTGGTGAAAACGCTGCAGAATTGGCTATGCGCAGCAGATGACCGGCAATGGTCTGATCACGCTCGATCAAGCTAACCAATTTAGTTATTTCCACGTTAGGATCATTGGATAATGAAAAAATTGTCGTGGCTGCTTTCGGTAATACAGGAATTTTAACATCATCGTTATCGATTTTTTCTTTAATAAATGCTCGATATGTATCTAATTTGCTGCCCATCAATTCTCCTGATTATTTTTATTACTTCTATAAAATTATCAATTTTACAAAATCCAATCAATCAAATATTATACCTAAATCTATTTAATTGAAATTAGGATATCAAATTAATTTATCGACTATTAATACTAAAATTGATTTTTTATTACTTTAAGAATAATTTTGTTAAACATTTGAAAAATTTATAAAATAATATCTACAACCACATGATTATAGAACATAGATATTTCTTTCAATATGATATTAAACATTTAATTTAACAGTTATTAATAATGTATTAATTTTGTTTTTCATAGAATAATTAAATATTTTTAAAATAAAATAGTAAATTAAATTTTGCAAAATATTATGAAAAAAGTTGTAATAATAGGCGGTATGGCAGCTGGATGCAAAACAGCAGCAAGATTAAGAAGGATTCTCCCCGATGCTGATATAACCATCGTTGAGAAAAAACATTTTGTATCTTACGGCACCTGCGGTATGCCATTCTATGTTATGGGTGATGTTGAGGATTTCTACGACCTTACGAAAATGCCTTTTGGGATAACCCGTGACGAGGTTTTTTTCCGCGAAGCTAAAGACATAAACGTTATGACCAATACACTGGTTGAAAGTATAGACGAGGGCAAAAATGAAGTGTATTGTAAAAATCTTAATGACGGCAAAGAAACAACTTTAGAATATGATTCCCTGGTAATTGCCACAGGAGCGCAGCCAATTACTGATGCTATTGAGCATCCGAAATCGTCAAGGATCAAAACATTTCATAATCCTACGGATGCAAAAAGTTTCCTCGAGTTTGCCACCTCGAATCCTTTGGAGAACGTAGCAATTATCGGCGGTGGTTATATTAGTATCGAACTGGCGGAAGCTATTGCAGGTTTGTGGGGTTTTGATACTCATATTTTCGAGAAAGAACCTTGCTTACTGCCTAACTGTTTCTGCCCTGAAATGTCACGAATCCTGGAAAAAACACTTGAATCCAACGATGTGAATGTGCATATTTCGAAACAGGTCAGGAAGATTGATCTGAATGAAGATGGCATACCCAATTTGATTTTTGATGATGAAACAAGGAAATTTGACTATGTTTTCATGTGCATGGGAGTGAAACCGGCAGTTTCTTTGGCTGAATCAATTGGGATTAAGACCGGAAACTTCGGGGGCATCGTAGCAGATGAACAATTGCGTACAAATAAAGATAATATCTGGGCTGGCGGAGACTGCGTTGAGGTGACAAGCAGAATAAGCGGCAATCCCTGCTATGTACCACTTGGTTCTCTGGCAAACAGGCAGGGCAGAGTAATAGCTGATTCAATTGCCGGTCTGGAAACCGGGTTTAAAGGGGCAGCAGGTGCTATATCTTTGAAAGTATTTGATTTTATAACCACTTGTACCGGGCTTTCTGAAAATATGGCAAGGGAGCAGGGGTATGATGTTGGGTTAATATTTGCTAATTTTCTTGACCGCCCTAAGTATCATCCGGATGCGAAAAATCTTAACGCAAAATTGGTTTATGAAAAATCAAGCCTGAAGCTGCTTGGACTTCAGTTGGCAGGCAAAGGCGAAGTTGCCCGTTATAACGATATATTCAGCGATATTGCTGCGCGCGGCGGAACTGCGTATGATCTTCTCGACGTCGAGCACGCATATACTCCACCACACGCAGGACCTATGAATCCTCTGAACGAAATAGGTGCTATGGCAATAGCCCAGGAAAAACAAAATGTTAATTGCCATAATCCATTCATGCTCGAAGCATTCAAAGGGCAGGTCCTGGATCTGAGAGAAAAAGAAGAAGTTGAGCTGCATCCGCTGCCTGGTGAATCAGTCAATTATCCATTAATGGAATACAGAAAGCATATTAATGAATTTGATAAGGAAAAACCACTTTTAACAAT
Organism: uncultured Hyphomicrobiales bacterium; assembly: GCA_964645005.1. GTDB lineage: Bacteria > Bacteroidota > Ignavibacteria > Kapaibacteriales > UBA2268 > CAZXYS01. The sequence goes on from CAZXYS010000035.1 coordinate 19,064, forward strand.
ATGTCAGAGAGGACCACGTGCGTATGATGCAGCATGCACTTTTATAAACGAAGGATTCAAAGATGTCTGCTATCTTGGCGGTGGTGTCCAATTTTCAAAAAAAATATTAGACTAATATTTCAATGTTGATGTTTAAATAATCATAGATAATATCCAAATGGGCAAAAAAACAACATTATCGGTTGTCGGAATAAATCACAAGACCGCAACTATCGAACAAAGAGAGAAATTTGAATGCGGAAGAAAGGAAATCCCTGATTGTCTCAAAACACTCTTTTCATATCCGGAGGTTGAAGGAGCCGTAATGGTAACAACATGCAACAGGCTGGAATTTTACTTAACCCATAATGCCGATGCCGACCCCTTCAAGATAATCAGGAAGTTTTACAGCAATTTCAGAGCTTCTGAAGTCGAGGATAACAGGGAGATATTCCAGGTATTACACGGTAAGGAAGTAACCCGCCATTTGTTCAGGGTGGTTTCCGGGTTGGAATCAATGGTCGTTGGCGAATACCAGATCCTCGGACAGGTTAAGGAAGCTTATAGTATAGCCTGTCAACAAGAAACAGTTGATAAAATTTTACATAAATTAATGCACGCAGCTTTTCGCGCCGGTAAAAAAACTCGCAGTGATACAAGCATGGGAGCATGCAAACAGTCAGTAAGTGGTGTTGCTTCTCAGATTTTAATTAAAAATCTTGAGAAAGAATCTAAAATTGCGATAATCGGTGTGAATGAAAATAGCAAGATCATTACTCTAGCTCTTCAACAGTCTGGTTTTAGTAACTTTGTCTTTGTGAACAGGACTTACTATAAAGCTGAAATGATGGCTCACAACTACGGCGGCAAAGCAATGAATTTCGAGGATCTTGAAGAATGTCTCGCTTCTTCCGATGCGGTTTATACCAGTACGGGGGCACAGCACTATATTGCTTCAAACGAGATGATGCACCGGCTCTATAAAAATGGGAAATGCCCCAAACTGATCATCGATATGGCTGTCCCCAGAGACATTGACACCCAAAATTTACCTGAATATATTATTAGATATGACATAAGCAAATTAAAGGATTATCTTGATAAAGAACGTGAATTTGCTCTTGTTGATTTGCCCAAAGCCGAAGAGGTAATTGAGAACGAGGTGCAAGTGTTTCAGGCTTGGTCGGATACCCAGAATAATCAATATCTCAATCCTTATGCGGAAAAATTTGAGTTGATACGTCAGCAGCTTATAGAGGAGAACAAACATGCATTCCCCCAGCAAACCTTAGAGGAAGTAGATAGAATGACTCGTTCGCTAATTCACCGCTTGCAGCCGACTATAATTCGTGCTCTTGTGAATACGGAGAAAAATGCAAACGGTACATCTAAGAGTAATGGGAACGGAAATCCGCAAAACGGAACTTGCAAAAAGAAAAAGAAAACTGCTAAATAAATTTAACCTGCAGTGCATTATATTGTTTTGTTGATTAAACTCAGATTCAAAATACCAAATTGAAATTGTGGCAAGAAAGCGGCTAACTTTTTTTCCCCAGAAGTGTAATATTAAATTTCTCTCTTTGAGTGGTGCCCGAGCGCAGTTGTAGCTCAGCGGAAACCACGCTTAAGCGTGGCAAGGGCGGGGTGGCTCTTAAGTTCACCTCAGTTGTTTTTATAAATCCTTAGATAGTTTGAATATACAAAAGAGTAAGATGGGATATTTCATTAGAGACTATTAAAAGGTGAAAAAATGTCATTACGAACGAAGTGTAATCTTGCTTCAGCAGGGTGGAGCAATCTCAGCGAGTTCAGGGTTTGCTTCTCCGCTTCGCTCCTGGCAATGAATCCTTAGTATTAATGTTTCGCAAAATGGAATTATGATAATGTAAAATACGGATAAAATTAAGACATAATATTACTTATGAGAGGCTCTATCATAAGCTGTTTATGCAATGAAAATTAGACGGATATTATAATATGAATAAATTACACCTAAAATAAATATTAGGGGAAATGAAAATTTTTACACGAAAAATTATATTCACTCGTACAGATATTTAAATTGGGATATACACGGGGAAAAGTCCGGTGGCAAACTCTTAAAGCTGCCGGACTTATTTTATTAAAGCAGTATGAAAGCAAATAATTTCCATATTATACGTTAATAATAATATAAACTTCATTTTACACTAGTTTTAATCGAAATTAATCCAAAATAAGCAAAATGTTAATTATTTTTTAATGTATTGAGCAAATTTTATTTGTCAATGTAAAATAAAAGAGTTAATTTAATAAAATATAATTGAAAGAAATACACGGAGACATTCATGTTTTCATCAGAGCTAAAGCAGATTTTCAGAATAAGGATTTCTTTAATATTTTGTATGATCTTCCTTGTATTTATCTCGTCGGCAAATGCAGACAAAAAAAAGTATGACACGATCCAACCGATCGATAAGGGGTACAACCACTATCCTGATGAATACACTGAGCTTGACGAAAACAATGGTTCTGACAACTTAAGTGATGCAGTCATTATAAATACCATTGAAAAAGCCCGCCATAACTATCTGAGAGCTTTATCCTACATTGACAGGGAGGATACCTCCGGAGCTTCCAAATATTTTGAAAGAGCTATTAGCATCCTGAATACACTTGTCAGCTACCCGGGTATTGAACAGAACGAGGAATTTACCGATCTCGCCCAATCAATTATTGACGACTACGAGAATTTTATCACCAATATCGATGATCTCGATGAAAACTCATCACTTTTCATAATTCGTGACAAATTATTTCAGGAGATCGATAAATTCGAAATGGAAGGTGAGTCTGATATAGTGCGTATCAAAATTCCGAAGGATTCCACAGTAGAAGCTATTGCAGGGCTGCCGATAGAAAAGTTCGAACTGACCATTCCTCTTGATACGAATGAACTCGTTACAAAGAGTTTATCATTTCTAACCAAACGAAAAGTTGGCAGGAAATTCGTCAAGAACTGCCTGTCACGGAGCACTAAATGGCTGCCCATGATGAAGAAAATAGCCAAAGAAGAGATGGTGCCGCAGGAGATAATATTTTTATCCATGATTGAAAGCGCTTTGCGTCCTGATGCCGTATCCAGGGCAAAAGCGGTAGGATTATGGCAGTTCATTAGATCAACCGGGGAATTATACGGATTGAATGTTCCGTCTTCGATATGGCTGGATGAGCGCAGAGACCCCATTAAATCCACAAAAGCTGCCATGAGGCATCTGAAAGATCTTTATTATGAATTCGGCGATTGGCACCTTGCTATGGCAGCATATAATTGTGGTGCAGGATGCGTTCGCAGGGCAATAAGAAGATCAGGGAAGGACAATCCTGATTTCTGGGAAATTAAGAATTGGCTGCCGCGAGAAACACGCAATTATGTTCCTTTATATATAGCAACCACTCAGGTGGCATTGAATCCCGAAGCTTACGGCTTCAAATTTGATGAACTGGAATTTAAGGAAAAATATGAGTATGAAACCGTTACTCTGAAAGAATCGGTTATCGTCTCTGAACTTGCCAGGTGTATCGGAATTACTGAGGAAGAACTCAAAGAACTTAACCCGGAATTGATTCGCGATTTTACACCGCCGGACAGAGAACATTACACCCTTAAGATTCCTGTTGGCTCAAAAAAAATATTTGAACAAAATTATGCTGCCCTGACAGCCGAAATGAGGCGCCCTTGGGTATATCATAAAGTCAGACGCGGCGAATCTCTTTATAGGCTCTCCAAAAAATATGGAGTCTCCCGGCGTGAAATAGCTTCGTTGAATGGTTTGCGCAGCTATAAATCAAGAATCAGAGCAGGCGCAGTTTTGAAGATCCCCGTATTAAGGGATGAGGAAAAAGGTGGCAGTTCCGTAACTTCCGCTGTTGATGGAAATAACGGCGATGGCAATATTGTTCATATTGTTAGACGTGGAGAAACTTTATACAGAATAGCTCAGGATTATGGTGTCAGAATTAAAGATATCCGTGAATGGAATAATATTCCTGTGGATCAGGACAATATAAATGCAGGAACAAAACTTGTTATTTCAAAAGGGAGGAGCGAAGAAAAAGAGCAGGGGCAAGAAGATAATCAAACTATAGCAAAAAATTCACAGCCTGAAATAACAAAAATTGAGCAGCCCATTGTGATACGCCATGAAGTCAAACGTGGTGAATCGCTTTCTTATATTGCTGATTTGTACGGAGTGACTATTTCAAGTATAAAGAATTTAAATCGGATCAGAGGAAGCAGAATATATCCGGGACAGTTTTTGAAAATAGAATCCACCACAGGAAGGAAATCCTCTAAAAATCTTGCATCATCCACTAAAACTGAAAAAATTATGCACAAGGTTTACAGAGGGCAGACCTTGAGTACAATTGCCGCAAGATATGGCGTACGGGAATCGGATATAAAGCGTTGGAATCCTGGCAAAGTTCATGGGTCAACAATTTACAGCGGTACTTATTTGGCAATATATAAAGAGCAGGTTGCAAAAGGAAGTTCATCGACTTCTGACAATGTTAATAAACCGCCAAAGTATTATAAGATAAAAAGAGGTGACACACTTATCTCGATTGCCAGAAAATTTGGTGTCACAGTTTCTTCGATCAAGAGAAAAAACAAAAATCTTGATGAAAGAAGGCTCAGGGTTGGTCAGCGAATTAGGATTCAATGATTTTACTTAAGGAAAATAGAAAATCCGTTCAAATTATATTTACTCGAAAATATTCCTTGAAAAACAAATATTAAGCTCATTTGAATTAAAAATAAAATAAATATTTATTAATTCGTAGTGCGTTACTTGAATTTCAATCTCAATTGATAAATATTTTGTTTTGAGCTTTTTTTAAGCTATTCAAACACTTTGCAATTTTATAAACTAATATGGGTATTAGTTTTACCTAATATATTTTTAAGTTAATAAATAAATTGTTAAATTTGTATTTTGTAAATTTTGTAAATAAATATTTTAGATTATCATGAGAGCTGTAATTCCCGTTGCAGGAGTAGGCACACGACTAAGACCACATACGTATTCATTACCGAAAGTATTGTTGAATGTAGCCGGAAACACTATACTCGGGCACATTCTGGACGCTATTAAAGAGCAGGGCATTAATAAAGCCACGATCATCACCGGTTACATGGGTAAATCCGTAGAGGAATATGTAAATTCACATTATGATATGGAAGTGGATTTTATTCTTCAGGAAGATCGTAAAGGATTAGGGCACGCAATCTGGATGGGGCGCGAAACTTACAACGAGCCCCTGATGATCATACTTGGTGACACTATCTTCGAAGGTGATCTCTCGCTGGCATGGAAATCCGGCATGAGTTCGCTTGGCGTCAAGAAAGTGGACGATCCCCGCAGATTCGGCGTTGTAGAGACCGACGAAGACGGCTACTGCACTAATCTGGTAGAGAAGCCCGAAGAATTCGTATCCGATCTGGCTTTGGTGGGCATTTACTATGTCACCAACACCAAAGGACTTGTAAAATCATTGCAGGATCTAATGGATCGCGAAATCAAAACCAAAAACGAGTATCAATTGACCGACACCCTGCAATTGATGATAGAATCCGGTGAAAAATTCACTACTTTTCCTGTTGAGGGATGGTTTGACTGCGGTAAACCCGAAACAATGCTGGAAACAAACCAACACCTTCTTGAAAAAAATCACACTGCACGGGATTTCAGGGAATCGATTATAATACCACCCGTTTATATTGCAAAGAATGCTGATATTCAAAGATCGGTCATCGGACCTTACGCAACTATTGCGGAAGGCGCCACAGTGAAAGACAGCATCGTCAGAAATTCCATATTGAGCAATAGGGCATCAGTAACATCAGCGCTTCTTGAAGATTCGATCATAGGAAATGATGCTGTGGTCAATGGTCATTTCCATAATTTCAATGTCGGAAGTTCCAGCGAAATAAATTTCACTCATTAGTTTTGTTAATTAAAATATAAGGATAGATCAATGAATGATAGAACAACATATCTTTTTACGTCGGAATCTGTTTCGGAAGGGCACCCTGACAAGGTGTGCGACCAGGTATCCGATGCGGTTTTGGACGCGATGCTTGCGGACGATCCCGAAAGCCGCGTAGCATGTGAATGCTTTACAACTACAGGCATGATACTGGTTGGCGGTGAGATTAGAACGGAAACATACCTTGATCTGCAGACTATTGTCAGGAATGTTATCCGCGATATCGGCTATACCGAAGATAATCTTAGATTTGAATCAAATTCCGTGGCTGTGCTGAATGTTATAAATGACCAGTCGGCAGATATTGCTGCCGGCGTTGATACCGGCGGCGCAGGCGATCAGGGAATGATGTTTGGTTATGCCACCCAGGAAACAGAAGAACTGATGCCGGCACCTATCATGTACGCTCATAAACTTGTTAAGAAATTGGCTGATGTACGTAAAATATCCGGCGAGATCGATTATCTGCGGCCCGATTCAAAATCGCAGGTATCGGTTGAATACGCTGACAGCGGCGAAATTTTACGCGTTGACACTGTAGTTATTTCGACGCAGCATGATCCGGACATCCCAAATGAGAGAATCAGAGAAGATATGATAGAGAAAGTTATCAAACAGGTAATTCCGCCGCATCTTCTCGACGAGAAAACCAAATACCACGTAAATCCTACAGGTGTTTTTATTATAGGAGGTCCACACGGCGATACCGGATTGACCGGTCGGAAGATCATAGTCGATACTTACGGCGGTATGGCGCCGCATGGCGGAGGGGCTTTCTCGGGGAAAGATCCTACAAAGGTCGACCGCTCTGCAGCTTATGCGGCGCGCCATCTTGCTAAAAACATCGTTGCTGCTGATTTGGCAAAAGAAGCTACGATTCAGCTATCATACGCAATTGGTGTTCCGCAGCCGGTATCGATATATGTCGATACTCACGGTACATCCGAACTACCGCAATCGGTCATTGCAAAATACATCAAAGAGAATGTTGATCTTACACCTAAGGGAATTATTCAAAAACTTAGACTTAAAGAGCCCATCTACCAAAATACAGCATGTTACGGACATTTCGGCAGACCGGATTTCCCGTGGGAACAGCTTGATTTGGTAGAATTTTTCAAGAAAATATGAATCAATGAGGTCATAAGATGGAAGATTTCAGAGATATGAAGGTCTGGAAAAAAGCGATTGAATTGACTAAGGATATTTATGGAGTAACAGAACTCTTCCCCGAGGATGAACAGCAGATCCTCGCGGCTGAAGTCAAAAGGTCAAGTCAATTCATACCTGCAAATATAGCTAAGGCAGCAGGAACTACATTTCAAATGGACGGTATCACATTTGTTGATGAAGCTCTTGCCACTTGCTATGAACTGGAAACACAGATATTTTTGGCTTATGAAGTCAAGTATATTCCAACAACGGCGTACATGAAAATTACAAAAGCCATTACGGAAGTAAAAAGTATGATCATATCTCTGATCAAAAAAATGAAATTATCTTATGGTGATGATCCTGCAAATTGACTTAAAATTAAGTTGAATTGGAGATGCTGTTTTTCCAATCATTAATACTGATCTTGAGTTGAAATCATTTCTCAGGATCATGACTTATTCGCAATATTAGAAATATTCAGATCATTATTTTGTAAAATATAAATCAGGAGCAATTTACTATGGCAGATTATGCACCCCCGAAAGAGCAGGGGAAACTCGACCAAAAAGAAGGCGTTTATACTGTTCGCGACCTGAGCCTTGCAAGCGAGGGAAGAAGACTTATCGACTGGGCTGAATCCAGAATGCCCGTTTTGATGAGCCTGCGCGAAAAGTACAAAGAGACAAAACCATTCAAAGGATACAGAGTCACCGGCTGTCTTCACGTCACCAAAGAAACAGCTGTGCTTATCAAAACATTCATCGAAGCAGGTGCAGAGATCTCATGGTCAGGCTGCAATCCGCTGTCAACAAACGACGCGGTAGCCGCTGCGCTGGCAGATGAGGGCGTTTCAATCCATGCATGGTATAACAATCATGAAGATTTCTACTGGTGCATTAAAAGGACCATCGATACGCCGCCGCATACAACGCTCGATGACGGCTGCGACCTGATAAACACAGTCCATGAAGAATACCAGGATATGGCGACATCCCACATTATCGGCGGAACCGAGGAAACCACTACAGGTATCCAGAGATTGCGTGCCAGAGCTAAATCCGGCAAGCTACTCTATCCTGTTTACGCCGTGAATGATACCGAAACCAAATGGGATTTCGATAATGTGTACGGTACGGGTCAGTCCACAATAGACGGAATTCTGAGGGCTACTTCAGTTCTGATAGCCAGTAAGAATTTCGTGGTTGCCGGACATGGTCACTGCGGTTCAGGCGTTGCCAAGCGCGCAAAAGGCTTGGGAGCGAATACAATCGTAACCGAAGTTAAGCCTACGGCAGCCCTGAAAGGCGCCCTGGAAGGTCACGAAGTTATGACTATGGATGAAGCCGCGAAAGTCGGTGATATCTTCGTAACGGCGACAGGTGTTAAGGATATTATCCGCAAAGAGCACTTTGAATCAATGCGCGACGGCGCTATTGTCTGCAATACCGGACATTACGACGCGGAGATCAATATTTCCGAACTGGAAGAGATCTCGGAATCCAAGCGCGAAGTTCGCCCGAACTGCGAAGAATATACGCTTAAAAATGGTAAGAGAATATACCTTCTCGCTCAGGGCAGGCTTGTAAACCTCGCAGCAGCAGAAGGGCATCCGTCAGAAGTTATGGACATGTCTTTTGCAAATCAGTTCATGTCTCACCTTACTCTGATCAAGAAGAGCGAATCAGGTGAAACTCTGCCGAAAGAAGTACTGGACGTTCCCGAGGATAACGACCAGTTCATCGCGGAAACTCGCCTGAATCTGATGGACATGCAGATCGACAAATTGACCGACGAGCAGATCAAGTATATCGACGATTACAATGCAGGCACCTAAGATAGGTAAATTTGCATGGAATAGTTATAAAAAAACCCCGGTCGTATTGATCGGGGTTTTTATTTAAAATTGAGATTCTAAAGAAAAACCCATATATTTAATTTTTTACTGAATACGAAGATAACTAAAGCGTTAATAAAATTGTAGGTTGTATTTTGGGTAAATATCCGGTAGTATTATGCAGTTCTGTGATTCGCTCATCAACTGAAGGTGAGAGCCACGGTGGACTATATCTGGTTGATCTTGATAATGAGCGGGTTAAACAAGTAGTAGATTGGGAAGAGCAAAATATAGACTGGTCAGGACGAGGTGCTGAAAGAGGATTGCGGGGAATAGAATTCTATAATGATCAAATCATAGCAGCAACTTCTGATGAAATTTGTTATTATGACAAGGAATTTAATCTAATAAAATCGTTTACTAATGAGTATTTGAAGTATTGTCATGAAATACATAGAGCAGATGATAGACTTTATTTGTCATCAACGGGTACTGATTCCATTCTTATATTCAATCTTAAAACTGATAAATTTGAAAAAGGTGCGTGCATACGCGTAAAAATTAATGTGCTCAGAATGTTGGATAAGATTCCCAACAAGTTGGGAATTAAATGGGGGATAAATTACGGTATAATTTACTTTAGCTTTGATCCCGAGAGCGATGATGGTCCGTCAACTATGGATACTCACCATATCAACAATGTATTTTATAAAGACGGCGAAATATACTTCTCCGGTACCGGTATGACGCAGTTGATGAAAATTAATAAGAACGATGAAGTTGAGAATGTTGCCTGGATTCCCATTGGCACTCATAATGTACAATTTTACAATGGCTATATACTATTCAATCAAACTGCCGATGACAATGTTTCCTTATGTAACAGGAAAGGACATCTGATCCAGTCGTTTCGTATTAAAACATATGATGAGGATGAATTGATTAATACTAATGTTCCGAAAGATCATGCCCGGCAGGGATTCGGCAGAGGACTTTGCACCTACGGTGATTATATTATTGGCGGTTCGTCGCCGGCAACAATCTCTCTTTATAAGATTGGTGAGACAGAACCGATAAAAACTGTAAACATTTCAATGGATATAAGAAATGCTATCCATGGTCTGGAGGTATATCCCTATGAATGCGGGCATTTATTTTAATTCAAATCTGCCATAAGCCGCTCATAGTCATTGTATATCAGGTGCTGGATTTTGTCCATAGCCATTTTAAAGGCTTTGATGTAACCTGCCTTTTTCATGTCTGATTCTCTATAGCCATAGTATAGACCTGCGGTTTCAGTAGATATGCCGCCGGCTTTGTAGATGCCGATTAATTCATTTTCGAGATTGTAGATCTCAACTGATAACTTTAAATCTGTTTCTCTGATATCATACGGTAAGCCCAATAATGTCAGAGTGAACATTGATGCCCCGTGGAGAACATATAGTAAAGGACTGTCGTTGTTACATTCATAGATCTCTAATCTGCAAACGATATACCCTCGTTTTTCGCCAAACGGGCGGGTTATGTTTTCCGTGACATAGTTTCTGAAAAGCATTTTACTTTCTCTGAAGTAAATGCCGTTCATGCCAACCATGTTTAAATTGATTTCGTTGTTGACAGTGTAATCCTGGCTGTTTTGGCTTGTCCCGCTTTCATCTTTGTAAATCCGGAACATTTGGTTGGTAAAAGGTTTGGAAAATGATTCCCTGTCCAATTCGGGCTCGAGGCGGGGCAGACGCTGTTCGTTTGGTCTGCCGATTTTGTAATCTTGGAGGCTGATAGTTTGGCAACTCAATAGAACTACGGTCAATGCTAAGATCAGCAGATTCATTTTGTTGAAGATTGTTTTCATGGTATCACCTGTATATTATTGAAATTTCTCGGGTGTAATATAATGAATATGCAAGTATGATGTTATTCATATTATTGTGACTTTATCTGTATGCTTAGTTGTTAGATGTGTTTAGATATAGTGGGGATTGAGGGTATAGGCAGGGTAGGGAATTTGTTCTGAGAATAGCCGAATTATGAGAGCTAAAGCTACCTGGAAATACAATTCATGAACGATGAAACTTTTTCGGGTTTGATGTGTTATTATAATTATAATGGGTATGTCATTACCGGGATTTTAAATGAATCGGAATGAAGCATCAAATATTTTGCGCGGCAGGGTCCTTGCTATATTGAAAAAACAATATAGCAATGTAAGAGAAGATTTTATCATCTCTGCTTTGCATGATGCGTTGCTGAAATACGAAAAGCGTGCGCCGAAACATGTAAAAGACAGCGATAGAGCAAGTATTTCCTGGATTGTAACTACTGCCGGAAATGAAATAAAGAATATTTTGAGAAAGGAGGAAGACAATGATTTACTCATTGATGACTTAAGCGATGACGACAACAATCAAGTTAATGATATGATTGACAAAATGCATAATCATAACTATGAGAATGATATGGACTTTAAAATGTTGTACGAAATAATACTGTCACAGTTAACGCCCCGGCAGCAGGAGATATTTAAGCTTGCCCTGTATGAATATACAAATTCAGCGATTGCCTTAAAGCTGGGGATAAGCGAGAGAACTGTGAATTACGAAAAGAAAAAATGTAAAGAGATAATATTAAAATATTACCCCCCCCCCTTAATAATATTTTAAGCCAGCCTAACAATAAAAAATGTTTGCGCTAATAGTGTGTTTGAAGTTGTCTTATATATAAAGGAGAAATTTATTAAATATTATTGAGGTAATCATGAGACACTTATCATTCATTTTCGCTTTACTGGTTGTAATTTTTCTAAATATTAATTTTGCAAATTCTCAACAAGTACAAATCGATTTTCCTGAACAAGGAGCAACTAATATTACTAAAGATCCAGAGATTCAGGTATCAATAACTGATAATTATCATATTGATACCAGTAGTATCCCCTTTAATCATTACAGAGATACCCTCGTATATGATTCTACAATGGGAAGATTATATAGGGCTCTAATAGATTTTTACCCAACATCTTTATATGATGGTACTGACAGCAGCTTAAATATAGCTAAAATTGTAGGGGGTAGAGGCTACTGCGAAGTAGTAGATTCAGTTAACTTTACTTTTCGTAGCAGTAGGTTTTTAAATTATAATGAAGAATATGGTATATCAATCCAAGGTTTAAGAGTATATGATCCAGCAATATCAGATACTGTTACAATTGATACCTTGATAGAAAATCTATTCACAACTCAAGTCCCCCCAATTAAAGTAATGAAATCTACAGTTACAAAACCTAATGGGGTGCATTGTGATGATACATTATTTTTAAAGTTCAATGTACCACTAAAAGATTATGATATTAACAATCCCCCATTGGTTACTGTGGATTCAATAAGTTATTCAGTTAATGATAGTGGTAATGTAGTTCCTACCTATCATTCAGTCCAAGGAGAATATTATATAAGCCCGGATAGTCTAAAGTATGGTTTTATTCCAAATAACAATCTAGCCCCAGGGAAATCTTATGGAACTGACATAAAGCTAAGTAATTATACTGCTGATACTACATATGATATGTATCAAACTTTTCATGTAAGAAAAACCGCCGAAGTATCAGTAAGCACAAGTTTGTTAGGTGCAGGTACACTCCCTCCAGGATGCGAACCATATGAAGGAAATTCAACATACTATATAAATGATGGAGAAGAGTGGACATTCCATGTACCTAAGTTTTGTGAAGGATACTATTTCTATGAATGGTTTTGCCCTCAGGATCCAGAAAATGGCATTGAAAATGACACTATACCAAGACTAAGTATTAACTTTAGTTGTGATGAATTACTTGATAGGGAATATATAGCACAGTATAAGAAAATACCATTAGATACATTACAAACTTATCCTTGTTTAAGTGTAGCCGGAGATACAATAGGTAAAGCGAAGGTTGAGAACTATGTTGACTCATTGGGAAATGGTAAATATACTGTTCAGGCATTTGGTAGTGATGGAATATATGTTTGTTGTGAAATGATGAATGATGCTGTATTTTCTCATTGGGAGAGTAATGACACTACATACGATAATAACGTCTCTCCTTGTGTTATAATTAATAGAAATGAAGGTGTTGATCCAAATAGAATAGGTAAAAACATAGACTTAAATCCTAAAGGTCATTTACCAGTTGTTGTAGATTGTCCAACTATTGATCTCGGTATTGAGATTAGGTGGGCAGATCACACAGAAGGTAATTATATTCCACCAACTGAGATACCCAATTTAATAGAAGATCTTGAAATTATCCACGAAACTAATTCATATCGTCCGGATATTGACCAAGACAATAACAGTCCTCGAATTGCTTGGGCACACCAGCAATTAACTTCAAGTGGAGGAAATTATACGGTAACAGTAAATTTAACGATGAAGGATGGTTATGAGATATATCATTATATAGATGAAAGAACTGGAGATAAAAAAGGAAATTACAATAAACCTCATTATCAAATAGGTCAAAGTATGTCTGATCAGTTTACATATCCAAGATATCTTGAGTCTTGTTCTCCTGTAATAGAAGTAGGTATTAGAAAAGCTAGAAAATATTTAAAAATCCAGCGATATATGGAAAACCAATCAAAATTACCTAATACAAATATTGTATCGATAAAACGTTATAATGATGATTACAGTAAACTTCTGTCAACAAAACCAGTTAAAAATTCTCGTCAGCATCATGGATTTTATGATGAAGTTGAATATGAGTTGTTATATGGTACTAGTCTTAAATTAGTCCCAACTGTTGCTGAGAATAAAGGATATGATAAAGTTGACTGGGAATGTGGATTAGTTGGTCAAACCTATTTTACTTGTCAACCTCAAGAAGATGATCCATATGAACTGGCATTGGGTTTAACTATAGATAGAGATATAAATGCTAGATTTATATTTAGGACTGGCTTTAAGCTAATAAAAATTGCAGTACAAAAACCTTATGGCGGATCAGCTCAATTCGTACCATATGATATCTCACATACAGAAGGAGATGTTGTCAAGGAAGGATTACCCTTTAATCGTAGAATAGTCGGTATAAATACTTTAACCCAAGAAAGACCTGATAAAATACCTGGAGGTTGGACTTTTACAACTGCGGAAATTCAATTTATATTTGACAGACCTGTTGATATAGAAACCTTCTATGGTAAATATTTTGTTTATGACATTTCTGAATATAAAGAGAATGGTGTAGGAATGAGATTAGATGGTGAAAAAGCAGGACATTATCCGTTTTATGAAGATAATACATATTTAGAAGATCATGGAGGTATTCCAAACAGCAAAGTAACTCTAGAATTAAAAAATCAATATGGTTTTGAAACACCACATATGAGTGCATTAAAATTTTCACTAAAGAATTCGGCAGACGGAATACAAGATATTAATGGTAATAATTTGATAAGAAGTTATAACTTTATATTGGAAACAGAGATGCCACGTTTAGATGTAGAACTTAGAGATGAAAGAGTAGTATACGACGAGGATCCAACTGGCAAAGGGGAATATTTTTGTATATTTTGGGGTGCAGTTGCAAATCAAGAAAAAGATTCTGAATCAGGAAGCTCAAAATTTATTACGGGTATTAACCAAGATGCAGCTATAAGGATTCCTTATTCTCCTGATATTATTAAAATAGATGCTAAAAATCCATTAGATGAATATGATATTGATATTGTTGATCACTCTGTTTATAATCAACATATGAATGTATTACCAATGTTTGAAGACGCATATGTATCGTTTGGTTTTCATTCCACAGATAAAGACTGCGGTGAATCAGCTAGTAAATTTCAAAAGATAGCTGATAAAGTATATGAAGCTGCTAATAGCTCTATGTTTGTGGATTCGAAGGTTGGTATTTGGTTAGCAGCAGCAGCAGCAGGATTTTATGCTGGAGCATGGTATTGTATGTGGGATGATGATGATGCTATTTCTACTGGTGTAATGGAATTGACCAGACAACAACGGCTATGGGAAGCAAATAAATTATATCACCAACAAAACGTGTTTCCACAAGGAACTATTAATGGTTCTAACTGGTTAATAATTATAACTCTTAAATAAGTTTTATAACGTATGGTATTCAATTCATAAAATAAATATTACATCATTCCATTCATACAATAGGAATGATGAAATAAAATTTTAAACAATAGGTAGATAAATGAAAAACTACATTTTAATTGTCATTTTTTTAATTCCTTTTATTGCAGTAGCTAAAGAAACATTTTGGTGCCAAGGAGGGCACAAGGGTCCTACGGGATGGGAACCTTTATTACACACTGAGATTACCCCTGACAACAAGTATTATATTAGCTCGGGAAATGATGCTACGATAAGAATTTTTGACATTGCTACCGGGAATATGGTAGCGTCGCTTGATAATGGTCAAGTTTATTATTCAGGATTAGGTAGTCTTGATGCTGAATGTTACTGGTTTACTTTGTCTAATAATAACAAATATCTAATTACTGATAATGGATTCGTTTACTCTCTTCCTGATGGTAAATTAACGAGAAAAATCAAAGATACCACTTATCCCAGAATAATATTACCAACTAATTTGTCAGATAGTTTAATTATATCTATCGATTCAAAAAAAATTAAATACATTAATTTCTTTACTGACAAAGTTATAAAGCAATTTAGTTATAACTCAGAACATTTTAGTTCTTCTATGTCTTCTTATTTGACAAATCACACAATAACTAAAATAACTCATAATAAGGATAATATAATTATTTATAATACTGACGAAGGAATGTTCAGTATTTTAGACATTTCAACAGGTGAGGTTCTTAAACAAAAAAAAGTTCTTAACTTTTCAAGATCAATTGACTTTGATATTGGACCACATGATAAGTTCATTTATGCAATGAAATATTTGTCATTCTCAAATGAAGTTAAAGTCATTGACATAAATGAATTAAAGGTTGTAAAGACAATAAATTTACCTATTTCAAAGTCGGAAGGTCTGGGTATTAGTTCGGACGGTAAACGTTTATTGACAAATGTATGGGTCACTAAAGATAATGCCATATATCAAAAATGTTACAGTTTTGATTTGAATAATCCTGATAATTATCAAGTATTGGACGAGCAGGAAATTGGACGCTATACTTTTCTTTCAAATAGTAAATTAGCTGTTATATCAGAATGGGAAGGAGCTTATGCTGCTTTAGTCAATTATGAAACTATGGAAGTTAAAAGAAATATTGCCAGTCATATCCATGAAATTACTGATGTGAAATTTTCGCCTGATGACAAATATTTCGCAACTATAGAATTTCTACCTGATGGACCTTCAAGCTACAAGATGCAATTATTCAACATTAATACAAGAATTAGAAAATTTGTAAGATTTATGCCAATGCAACATTCTTATAATAATTTAACTGATCCGTTTATTAGTTTTACGCCTGACGGGCAATATTTTGCTGTTCCCAGTGTATCCGGCGACGAGAACTCGGATGGTAACAGCTTATGGTTCTGTAAGATTGATAATTCTTTTATAAGAGAATTTCGTGGGCATACAAAGCCAATAACAGATGCTATTTTTTCGAAGGATGGTAAAAAGATGATAACTGCATCTTTTGACAGTACACTTAGGATATGGGATGTAAATAATGGGTCTGAGATTGAAAAAATAAAGTTTTCCAATCCATTGTTGAAAGTTAAAGAAACTTATGACGGGAATAGTTATATAGTACTCAATTACAATGAATATGGAAATAGTCACGAATTGATTAAAGTTAACAAATCAAGTCATGAAAAAACTATTTTGGATTATGATATCTTTCCTGCCGGTAAAGCATGGTTCTCAAAAGAAGCTCGATATTTTGCTTATTTGAATTGGGATGAAATACATATAGTTGATCTGGTAAATGATAGTCTCGTCAATAAAATTCCTTTCGAGTATTCGAGGGACGTTTCTTTTTCAAGAGATAATAGATTTGTACTGATTGTTGGGGATAGTGCTAAGTCTATAGTTTGGGATATACAAAATAATGTTCTTAAAAAGAAGAATTACTATTACCCACATAAAATCAGGTTCAACAATTACATTGGTGTGGAAATGCCCCCTACCAATATGGTATCATGTTTCTCAAATCAGCGGAACTTATTGGCGATTGGTACTGATGATGCATCAGCAATTATATACGATTATTCGAACCTGACAGATGTAAAATATGTAAATAATAAAGAGTATACTGGAAGCAAAGTACGTCTGCAAAATAAAATGATTGAAAACAATAAGTTAACACTGGTTTTTAATATTGAACATCCTACAAATGCTAATGTCCGGATATTTGATTTTAATGGAAGACTGATTAAAGATTATGGTGAAATATTTATTAATTCAGAAATTTATGAAATTAACCTTAAGAAATTAAATTTAATTCAGGGTCAATATTTCTGTAATGTTACAATAGATAATAAAATATATAATTTTAATTTAATTTTAATTAATTAAGAGGATAAAAATGAGAACAAATTCTAAAATAATCTCGAAATTAATGATGTTAATTATGACTATTTTGATTGCATCTACATTTTCAACTTTCGCTCAAAGTTTTATCTTTTATGGTGGAGAAAATGGTCAATATTGGAAACAAGGAACTTATCAAACTATTTACTGGGACAAGTCAGAATTTAATTCTAAAGTAAATATTCTTCTTTGGGATGGTTCAAGAAGTAAATTTATTACTATTGTTAATAATTACTCTTCCCATTTAGGAAAATATAATTGGTATATACCCGAAGATTTATCTCCTGGAAGAACTTTCAAGATCAAAATTGAATCTTCAGAAAGTCCAAATATGTTTATTATCAGTGAGAATTTTTTAGAAATCTATCCATATCAAAAACAAGATGAGAATAACAAACTATCTGTTGATTCTAAAATTGTAAAGCATGAAATCACTATTTACCCTAATCCGGCTTATAATAAAATTTTTATTAAAAATGCTGATTTATACAGTAAATACCAAATCATAAATAATCTTGGCGAAGTTGTCAAAAAAGGCGCCGGTATAAATGATTGGATCGATGTATCTGATTTGCCAGCCGGCATGTACGTTGTTAGAATATTTATAAATAGAAAAAAAGAATATAAAAGCATAAAATTCATTAAATATTAAGAAATATGGGGAGTTAAAAATGAAAAAGAATTTGACATTGATGTTAGTTCTAATGACTTTTATAGTTTTTATTTTTGGCTCACTATCCGAATTATCGGCTCAAAATGAAACAGGCACCAGATATCTGAATAAAACAATGTTTCAAAAATCAGGATTGTGGCTTGATTCATCAACTTATATGTTCCAGCACGGGTTTCCTATTATTAAAGATATTCCACCTTTAAGCACTGGTATGCCTTATGAGGTTATGCTGGGATATATATATTTGGACAGTCTTTTGACTTATGCACCCCAAAAAAGTGTAGATTCATTATTAAACACCTGGGATAATTTAAATGATACTCTGACAGGGGCTTTAAAATATCATTATATCCTAAATGATTATAATCCCATTATTTTTCAACAATACGCCGGTGAAGTTAAGTTACACCAGAAAATTAATACCAATTTAAAAATAATTGGTTATGAACCGTCCGATTCAAATTACACACCTATTAGAAAATATCAATCGGATTTAACAATAACAATATACAAAGCGGTTGAAAAATTCAGGAAAATATATGAAAGTGACATGGTAAAGGCTCTTTATTCAATGCTATATGCGGATTATATACTAAGGATTGAAGTCCTTGATATTGATTCTATGCAGAATAAAAATTCTTCGTTGGATTATAACAGATATAATGTAACTGCTAGAATAAAAGACACATTGCAAGGGCAGGTTATTCCTGAATATGATTACGGACAATATATTGTAGAAGAGGAAGAAGGTGAAAAATATCCATTGTTTACATTTCAATATACCCCTTTAGATCATGGACATATCTACGTTTTAAATGAAAACCGTATGTATACTCAAGCTGATACGGCTTTTATGGAAAATGGTGATTTTGATATGGATATTGGTCAAGAAGCAATTGTATTTCTAAGATTTGTAAATCATAAATATGATTTTGAGTACGATTATTATGACTTGGATTTAGAGCCAAGATGTTCTTTAAATCTTCTTAGAATCAATGAAAATGACAATGTAATAGATGTAAATAATGTCTGGTCAGAAAACATCGAAATATCCTATGATAATTGGAAACAAATATACCAAAATCTATTGAGTATAATTATGAATATGAATTATTAGAGGTATGTTATGATATGAAAAGTATTACTATATTTTTAATGATATTTATATTATATTTGCCGGTACTATCGCAAAATTGTGAAGATTGCCGTGATAATGACTATCCTTTTAAAGGATGTTGTGACCCGCCTAGAATGGTCTGTATAAGATGTACTAATGACCCATTGAGTTCAACAGATGATTTCAGAGCATTCAAAAAGTGCAATTTAAATACTGCATTAATAGATTATGATGATTCAGATTTCCCTTTCGGAGATGGAATACAGTGGGAACCCTCGGGAGACATTGTTATTCTTAAAAGCGATACACATAGCGATATTTCGAATGCTCTTATTGAGTGGATCATTGTTTGTGTGCCTGAGCCAGGTTTAAATAATATTGATTGTGATAATTGCAGATTAGAAATTAAATGGACTAGAGAAGCAGCAGAGATGCAAGGATATCCAAGCGCTCTTGCAATAGATCATCAGCCCTTAGCGCCGGTAGTTGGAGGCGGTCCATGCAAGCCTGATTGCAATAAATCTTACATTGCTATAAATGCAACAAATGGATTTATGAACTGTGATCCTGACATAGGAGAATTCCCGATCGATGGAAATTTTTTCTATACTAATGAAGATTGTGGAAATAAAAATGATTGGTTTCACTTTTATTCAACTGTAGCGCATGAAATTGGTCATTGGTTAGGACTTGGAGATGTTAATTCAAGTTGTAAACCTTCCGGAGTTGATGAAACGGATATGACTATGTATTGGGAACTCTTACCGGAAGAAGAAAAAACTACATTAACCTATCATGATAAATGTATGTTCAAACTGTTATATTATTGTGATCCTATAAATGATGTAAATGAACAAAATAATACCTACATTAGAGATTTAAAAGTAATTCCAAATCCATCGAATCAAGAAATAATTGCTAAATTCATGCTCAAAAAAACTTCCAATGTTGATATTTATATCTTTGACAATATTGGAAGGTTATCCAAAGCAGCTTTGAATAATGATATTATAAATGCCGGTGAAAATAAAATAAGAATTAGCATTTCAGATTTAGCTCCAGGTGTTTATCATTTAGTTTTACAAAATAATAACTATAAGTATTCTAAGAAGTTCATAATTAAAGATTAAACAAACTAAAACATCCCGCCAGCGCTGCCGCCGGCGGGATGTTATTAGAATATCTGATCTATTTCGCTATACTCATCTCGTTCCATATATCATACATCCGCATCCTTCAGCCTTTTCGGTCCTGCCTGAATTACTTCATGAGGGACGCCCTTGGCGAATTTCTTGAAGTTCTCGATGTAGAGAGACGCCAGTGCGTCGTATTTTTTCCAGTATTCGTCCTTGCTGCCCCAGGCGTTGGCAGGTTCTAAGACTTCCGCCGGAACATCGGGGCATGTCAGCGGTACACTGAAGCCGAAAAGCTTGTCTTTGCGGTATTCCACGTCTTCGAGCTGTCCTTCCAGGGCTGCGTTCAACATGTTCCTCGTATGTTTGATGCTAATTCGCTTGCCGACGCCGAATTTGCCGCCAACCCAGCCGGTGTTTACCAGCCAGCAGCGTGTGTTGAATTTTTCCATCTTCCGGCGCAGCAGATTTGCATAGTGGAACGGATGATGCACCATGAACGGCGCCCCGAAACAGGCGCTGAAGGTGATTTCCGGCTCGATGCCCAAGCCGATCTCAGTTCCTGCGATTTTTGAAGTGTAGCCGCTTATAAAGTGGTACATAGCCTCGTGCATGTTCAGCCGCGCGATTGGCGGAAGAACGCCCTGGGCGTCGCAGGTGAGGAAGATAACGTTGTTTGGATGCGCATCTGTCATTTTCTCTTCGACGGAATTGTCGATGAAGCTCAGCGGATAGGATGCGCGGGTGTTTTCGGTGATTATCTCGTCGTCGAGGTCGATCCTGCGGGAAGCGGGATCGTAGATAACATTTTCAAGAATTGTGCCGAAGCGGCGGGTACAGGCGTAGATTTCCGGCTCATTTTCGGCTGATAGGCGGATAACTTTTGCGTAGCAGCCGCCTTCGAAATTGAATACGCCGTAATCGCTCCAGCCGTGCTCGTCGTCGCCGATGAGGTTGCGGCGGGGGTCGGCGGACAGCGTTGTTTTACCGGTACCGCTGAGACCGAAGAACAGAGCGGGATCGTTGTCCTTCCTGCCGACATTCGCCGAGCAGTGCATCGCCATGACGCCTTCGAGCGGTTTCAGGAAGTTCATTATCGTGAAAATTGTTTTCTTTATCTCGCCGCCGTAGCTTGAACCGCAAACCAGAGCGGTTCTCTGATCGAAATTGATTAGCATAGCCGTTTCTGTGCGAGTGCCATCGATGCGCGGATCGACTTTGAATGACGGCGAGGCTATCAGCGTAAATTCGGGTATATGCCGGCGCATTTCGTCTCGTGTCCTGGGAAGTACAAACATATTGCGGGCGAAAAAGCTCTGCCACGCTCTATCCGTAATTACCCTGATAGGCATCCTGTATCGGGGATCGGCGCCAACATAACAGTCCTGCACGAATAGTTCCTCTCCCTGCAGATATGACAGCAATCTGCTGTTAATACTGTCGTATTTTGCCGGACTGATCGGGCGGTTGTATTCGCCCCACCAGATTTTGTCCTTGGTAGTATCTTCGTAAACGATGTATTTATCCTGAGCCGCGCGGGCTGTCCATTTTCCGGTGTAAACGAGAAAAGGACCGCCATAGACGAGGTGTCCTTCGCCGCGGAAGACCGCTTCCTCTATCAGAGCCGGTTCGGGCAAATTCCAGAAGACCTGGTCGAGGTCTTTGAAACCATGGTGTTCCAGTCCGTAATCGCTTTTGAGTTCTTCGGCATGTTTAATTGCCGGTGTATCAAATTCTAAATATTTTGTCATACCCAATCCCTTACTAATTTTCTGTCACCAATAAATAATTCATTCGGGGAATTCGGATCGAGCGCCCATTTGATGCGTTCGATGCCTTCAGTTATATCTTTTACGGAACCGCATGTAGAAAGCCTGAGATAGCCTTCCATTCCGAATTCCTTGCCCGGAACGGTTACCACTCTCACTTTTTCGAGCAGCATTTCCGCCAGCTTGACGGAATCCTTCTCGTAGTTGCTGAAATCAGCGAAGCAGTAGAATGTACCGTCGGGGCTTGGCGCATAGACGCCGTCGAATCCGTCGAGCTCCTGCATCATTACATTTCGGTTGTTCTCGAGGGTCATGCGCATATTATCTACACAGGACTGTGAGCCGTTCAGAGCGCCAATCGCCGCTTTCTGAACTACAACCGACGGTCCAGAGGTCTGGTGCGCCTGTATATTCCGCATGGTTTCAATTAATTTCTTATTTGCTACAGCCCAGCCAAGTCTGAATCCGGTCATAGCATACTGCTTTGAAACACCGTTTACCACGATCAGCTTGTGATTTTCGCTGGTATCTTTGGCATAATTAAAGCAGTTTATAAGCTTTCTGTTGTCAAATATCAATCTGTGGTAGATATCGTCCATTATCAGGTATAGTTCTTTCTTCTCGCAGTAATCGACAATATCCGCGATGAATTCTTCGGAATACATCGCGCCGCTGGGATTGTTCGGGCTGTTGATAATCACTGCTTTAGTGTAGGAAGTCGTATGCTGTTCGATATCCTGGATGCGGGGATAGAAAGTGCCGCTTTCAGGATAGACGGGCACCGGAATCGCGCCGCAGAGCTTGACCATTTCCGGGTAGCTGACCCAGTAAGGCGCGGGATAGATAACTTCGTCCTGCTGGTCGAGAATAGCCTGCAAGGCGATCATTATTGATTGCTTGGCTCCGCTGGACGCTATGACATGCTCGGGTTCCACTACCTTGTCGTAGAATTCCTCGGTATAGCGGATGATAGCCTGTTTCATCTGAGGTATGCCATCTGCGGGCGTGTAGCGAATTTCGCCGGAATTCAAATGCGAAGCCGCCGCTGTAATTGCCTCGAGCGGTGCTTTGGATTTTGGTTCGCCGCCGCCGAGATGAATCAGCGGTTCGCCTTTTGCCCTGAGAATCGCCGCAATTTCATTTAGCCGCAGTGTGGCTGATTCTCTGATGGTTCTGGCAATAAAGCTAATACTCATCTAAATTTCCTTTTTCTTATAATATCAAATCAATTTTGCTATTGTTATTTATTTATTTATATTCTATTAATATTGAGTAAATTACGGTTATTTATCAATATATTGAGAATAAAACACAAACATTAAAAATTTTGGTATGATATGCAAAGAAAATTTGTTTTTTTGTTATAAGATGTGTTTAAAATCACATCTGTCCTAAATAATAAAAAAATCATAGCCAATTAGGATTCCAAGTTAA
>CAZXYS010000036.1:0-41926 GCA_964645005.1 uncultured Hyphomicrobiales bacterium
ATTCCGACAGACCACGTTGCAACAGCAATCTTTAGCTTGCTGCAAAATAGATTATCTCTAACTTTCTGCAAAGCGCTAACTCTCTGCAAAGCGCTAAAGCGCTTTGTTGCTAAAAGGAAATGATATTACACAATCATCAGAGTCATAAAAATCCGAGATCACAGATCAAAAAAATCAGCGAAATCAGGAAAATCAGCGCAAATCAGCGGTTCAGGCTCTTCATTCTTAATTCCTTATTCGCAATTCAACCGGAGAACCTGCTATCCAGCTTCTCCAGCGACGTCGAGATAAAAGTCTTCCGCCCCTGGCGCGTAACCTGCGGATAATTACACTTCGTAAGCTCGTTGTACAGGCTGCTCATCTCGGCGGCGGACAGCTTCTCGCCTGCGGGGATGGCAGCCTTCATACTCAGCGTCGCCGCCAGCTTATCCCGTACATCCGGCTTCTTCTGGTTGGAGTGCTCCTCCAGGTCCTCGAGCATGTCATTGAACACCCGATGTTCCTGTCCGCTCTTCAGATCCGCCGGAACCGCCGTCAACTCGATATTGTCGTCATCCGCAAACCTGAAACGGAAGCCCAGATCATTGATTTCCTTCTCATACTCCTTCAGGAAAGACCTGCCCACCGAGTTGAGCTCTATCCTCACAGGAAACAGCAGCTCCTGGAAATTTTCCGCCTTACCGTCCAGAGCTTTCAGGGCTTTCTCGTAGAGGATTCGCTGGTGGGCGGCATTCTGGTCGATAATAAGCA
Source organism: uncultured Hyphomicrobiales bacterium (assembly GCA_964645005.1). Lineage (GTDB taxonomy): Bacteria > Bacteroidota > Ignavibacteria > Kapaibacteriales > UBA2268 > CAZXYS01. The sequence continues at coordinate 751 of CAZXYS010000036.1, forward strand.
TGCCCTTCTCCGTCCGCACGAAAACATACTTATTATGCAACTGCCAGAACATGCTCTCGGGCAACTGTTCTTCTTCGCTGCGGCTCTCATGTCCGGGCGTCTGTCCGGCATCAGAAGCAGGCTGCTCGGGACTTAGCTCGGAGCGCTTCTTCTCGCTACCGAAAATCGCTTCGAATGCAGACAGCTCCTCGGAAGATGGTTTGTCCTGAGCGTGCTTCTCCCAATCCTGCTGCCCGGGAAAACCGCCGCCGGATTGGGCGGGAGCTTTGTCGGGCTCATGCCGCTGAGGCTCTCTATCGACGACTTCACCCGTATTCCGGTTCACCATAATAAAGTCATCATCCTTCTTTCCGCCGCCGACCTTATCGAAGGGCATCCCCGCATCCTGCTCGAACAGGTCAGTCTCGGGGATCAGGTTATGCTTGTTGAGAGTTTCCGCCACCGCCCGCTGTACAGTGTTATAGATATACTGCTCATCATCGAACTTGACTTCATGTTTTTGCGGGTGGACGTTGATATCGACCTTCTCCGGATCGATATTGAGATTGATAACGTAGATCGGGTACTTATCCTTCTCGATTAGATGCTCATAAGCGGTGAACACCGCATGATTTATATACCGGTTCTGAATACTCCGGTTATTGAGGAAAAGATACTGCCCTGTGCGTGATTTCCTCGCAAGGCGCGGCAGCCCGATATAGCCGGTGATCTTCACAAGCTCGGACTCATAGTTTACTTCCATCATGGAATCCTGGGCTTTCGGACCGAGCGCCTCGAATACCCGCTTTTCCGGCGTCGTCGGCTGCAAGTCAAAAATAAGCGTGTTATCATCATAGAAAGTAAATCGCTTATCGGGATTGCTGATAGCGAATTTCGTCATAGTCTCCGAGATATGCCGAAATTCGGTAAGATTCGACTTAAGAAATTTCCGCCGCGCGGGCACATTATAAAAGAGGTTTCGCACGAAGACCTGCGTGCCATTATCAGAGCTGCCGGGTTCAATCTTATCGGGTTTCGTCGGCTCGGCGATAAGCTTCCAGCCGACGGAATCATCCGCCCGCTTCGTTCTTATCTCCAGCAGCGCCACAGAACTGATCGAAGCGACAGCCTCCCCGCGGAAGCCGTAAGTCATGATCTTCTGCAGGTCTTCCGCCGTGAATATCTTGCTGGTAGCGTGGCGTTTAGTGATAAGCGAGAGATCATGCCTGCTGATGCCTTCGCCGTTATCGACTACATGAATCAGCTTTTTCCCTGCATCCTTAACTATCACGGCGATAGTATCCGCGCCGGAATCGAGCGAATTCTCGACGAGCTCTTTCACGACGGATTCCGGTCGCTGCACAACTTCGCCGGCAGCGATCTGATTCGCCACAAAGTCCGGCAGAATTTTTATTTTTCCTTCAGTATCCTGTTGTTTACCCATGCAATTTCAATAATTCGTTAATTTTATAAAACAAGAAATGAATTAACACAGAATTATTTTAAAATGCAAAAATAAAAATAAATAGTAAACATAAACATGCGTTCAAACAATAATGGATAGAGGATGTAAAAAGAAGATTATATTTAATTTTACAATAAATAACCAAGATTCAAAATACAAAAATTGCATTTGTGGCAAAAAAAGCTAACTTGCTTAGAAACGTCCCGCCAGATGTTACATCTTACGAAATTCCCCTCTTTGGGGGGGGGGCGAGCGCAGTTGCAGCTCAGCGGAAACCACGCTTTAGCGTGGCGAGGGCGGGGTGGATTCTTATCTAGTCCCGTAAGTTTGTATAAGCCTATAAAAAGAATATACTTACAAAAGTGTTAGATGGGATGTTAATATGTATTTAGTTTTTAATTTTAATACTCAAGAATTTCATTATGCTCAGTTATTGAAAATATAATCGAGAATCCTATGCCGGCAGTATGGAAGTACCAATCTGAATTCCTGACCAGATGCGTCAACCGGTAGCTGAACATTATTTCCGGTGCAAAGATAACCGAGCCGTCAATAGTCAGAGGAATATGATAAGATAAGCCGCCGTCGAATGACAGAATATGATTGTTCTTATTAGGAATTGATTCATAATCATAATAATTCTTCGATCTGGAACCATTTTCGAAAGTTGCCTTAGGCGGACTGATCAGCATTTCTTCCTGAGTGTATTTGTCTCTAAGCAGATAAGAGTAACCGCCGCCTATAAGCAAATGCATTTTGTCAAATAAATTGAAAGAAAATAAGGGATTGATCTTTAAATACCACAGATCGACATCAAGCCTGTGTTCAGATACACCCTGTGTTGGCGTACCATTAACAGAAACCATAAAATTATCTCTTTTCGACAAATCGACACCGTTAGCGGAAAGTGACGTCCGTAGCTGTAAATGAACATAATCATTAACCGGAAACTCAAAAAACAAACCGGGCGATAATCCTAAACCCATTCCATTATCGAATGCAGGACAGCAGGCTGGGTTTTCCGGTACCGAGGTAAATTGAGCATGATGATAATTAAATCCCAAATCGGAAAAAGCTCCTATGGAAAATTTCCGCTCATAATCATAGTCTTGCGAGAAGGCTGTACTGAAAGCAAGTATACAAACTATCAAGGAAATAATCTTAGTTTTCATTTTCCACCTTTGAATTGTTCATAAGGCTGATTATTACATAAAGATCCATGTTTAGTAAACTCAAAATGTTGAAAAATCTATATTTCCCTCTGATAAAATAGTTTATTTTACTCTATTTCCCTAATATTATTTTCAACAATTTTTAATTCAAACTATGCTTTATTTAAACCGCTTTCTTTACTAAAAGGTCTGTACCAATCGACATTTCACGAGAGTAAAGTGTGGAATTTAACCTAACCGATTGGATGAAACAGTCATTGATATATGTATTATTTATTTTGATACACCGAATTTGTTAGTAAAATGGAATTATAATGATGAATAAGTTGACTGGTTTACGCCTCTTGATTGATTTATAATTTGCAATTTGTCAACGAAAAACGGGTGAAAATGCTATTTAATTAATAGCTGCGAGAATTTTATGAATAAGTTACTCAAGTTTTTAATAAATTCGACAAAATTTTGTATATTTACATAGTTAAAATTGATAAATGAGATAGAGGGCTCTTAGCTCAGTTGGTCCAGAGCGCTTGCTTCACACGCAAGAGGTCGTGGGTTCAAATCCCGCAGAGCCCACAAATGACAATACTTTGAGTTTTATAAATTGCAGTTTTTCTGTTGAGCAGCAATAAATTAGGCAGGATTGTATATTTACACCATATATTTGAAGCACAATAAATTCGCCGATAGTTGTATTTATAAGATATTAACTATACTTAATTTGGGAATTGCCGTTTATTTCATCCTTTTAAAAGTAATAAAGACATGATCTTTCATTTGTCCCTCACGCGGGAATTTAAGCACTTCAGCGATTATTTGCATTCCGTCTTTTCTCCAGTGAAAGCCTTCCTTCTTTTCAGTATGTTCGCCGTAGATCTTATCCATATCTTTTATAATATAGCGGTACCACTCAAGCTCCGGTGGGCGCAGCATCACGTAAGCGATATCAAATTTCCCGTCTTCAAATATGAAAACAATATATCTTATGTCATATATCAAAAACTGTGTAGACTTAAAGCAAACATGAGTTTGTCTGTCTCCGTCAGGCACGGGCCATGGACAGTTTTCATATACTTTAACACTGTCCATGCTCGACATCATTTCTATAGCTTTTGATTTCTCAGTTCCGAACGGTATACCCCAAAATCCGGGTTTGTTGTTGGCTTCAAGATTTAACGCTAAAAAAAACAGAAAGCAAGTAACAAATATTTTTTTCATTATTCCCTTACAAAATTTGTTATTAATTCATAAATAATAACGCTGAAAATGGGAGAAAGTTACAGTAACATTGCAAATTTACTATTTCGCATAAATAAGCTGTAATGCCAAATTGGTATTACCGGTAGATAGTTTACCAATGAATAATCCGCTGCTGCCTGATTCGGGTTTCCATTCAATTTTATATATTCCCTTATCAAGAATCTTGTTTACCAGCACTGTTGTTTCAATGCCAAGCATGTCATTAATCGAGAGTTTAACATGTTTAGTATCAGGAATTTTGATTACGAGTGTTGTAATTCCATCAAATGGATTTGGATAAGCTTTTAAAAATATGTCAGGTTTCTCTGAATGTGCGACATCAGAAGGTGAATTTTTGGTTTTAAATTGCCCGGATAATGACCATTCACCGCTTCCGTCATCTTCATTAGCTCTAACCCTCCAGTAATAAACAGAATCATAATTTAAGTCAGATACTTCGTAAAGAGTGTTTTCAATGCCACCTGCTTCGATTAATGTAGGATCGAAATCTCTTTGCTCGGATAAATGCAAAGTGTAATATTCAGAGCCCGGGACTTCAGACCATGAGAAAGTTAGATTAACAGGAAGATTTTTCTGATCATAAGTCGGATTCAAAAGGGTAGGAGGGAGGAGCTTCGTAGTAAATTCATTGATATTTGACCAGTCAGCTTTCTGATCATTGGAAACAGCTTGAACTCTCCAGTAATAGGTTGTATAATGTTCAAGTTCTTTATATTCAATCTCAGTATTTTTAATATTATTATAATTTCTTATCAAATTTGAGATTTGTTTATCTTCAGAAAGTTGAAGATTATAACTGTTGGCAAACGGCACTTCCTGCCATCTGAATTTGCCTGATACGGAAACAGCCCTTGATTGATTCGGTGGATGGATCAAATCAGGCACGTTCAAACCTGTAGTAAAGTTATAAGTATCTGACCATTCGCCTTCACCCCATATACCTTCTGCTTTTACTTTCCAGAAATATTTTGTTTTAAAATTAAGTTCACTATAAGAATATTCAGATTTCTTAAGATTGTTTACCTTTATTTCCGGGCTGTTAAATTCCGGCGAATCATCCAACTGGAGAGAATAATCCGAGACATTCAGGATATCCTCCCATTCGAGCTTACCTTCTGAGGGTATATTTGTTGAAGAATTTGCCGGAGAAATCAGATTAGGAATAGTTATCTGAGTTGAAAAAGTCCATATATCAGACCAATCACCTGTTACGCCATCGTTTTCCGCTTGAACTCTCCAATAATATTTTGTATCAGTTTCAAGTTTGTCGTAATTAGCATAATTCTTATTTGTTCTGATATAGAATATAGTGCTTTTGAAATTACTATCAGTTGAAATCTCAAAATGATAATAATTTCCACCTTCGATTTGTTTCCATTCGAATCTGAGTTTTTTTCCGACAGAAGAAGCATAATTTGCTGGCATTACCAACTCGGGTTGTCCAACGATAGTTCTAAATGTTATTTTATCCGCCCACTCGCTTTCGTTTGTATCATTTTTTGCCTTGACCTGCCAGTAATATAACGTATAATTATCCAAACCCGAAACCTCTTCTCTTGTATCTCTGATATTTTTCATATCAACGATAGGTTCGGACATATCTTCATTGGATGAAATCCGCAGATCAAACCTGTTAGCCCCATCAACAAATTTCCAGCCAAATTCATAATCTGTCGGAAGATGTTTTGTGCCATTGGGCGGTTTGAAAAGGACGGGTTCATTCAAAACAGTAATGAAACTATGTGGCTGTGACCAGTCACTTTCGCTAATTTGGTTTTTCGACCTGACCCGCCAGTGAAAATTCTTATTAAAATTCAATTTGGAATATTCCGCCGAATTTGAATCAACATATCTTTCCAAAATAATCTCGGAAAAATTATCTTTTGAAGCTAATTGTATATGATATTTTTCAGCTCCTTCGACCGAATCCCATTTGAAGATACCCTCCGTAGGAATTGCAGTATTGAAATTTCCCGGAGATTCCAGCTTGGGGGGAGCAATAATAGTTGTGAAAGAAAAGACATCGGACCAGATGCTTTCTTTCGTATTCAATACCGAGCTTACCCTCCAAAAATAAGAAGTATAATAATCCAGATCAAATATATTCACGTAGGTCTTTTCAATATTTGTGGAATCGAAAATTATTTCTTTAAACTCATTATCAAGAGCTATTTGTATGTGGTATGATTGGGCATCTTTAATTTCTTTCCATGCCAGTTCAGGCTTGATTACGATTCCCTTAGATTTATCAGCGGGTTCTAATAGTTCAGGTGCATCAAGAAATGTTTCAAATTTATTAATAATAGACCAATCACTTTCACTGCAGCCATTAACAGCTTGCACTCTCCAAAAATATTCAGTAAATGCATCAAGTCCATTTAACGTAAACTGATTTGTTTTTATGCTTTTTTCTTCAATTACTAAGTTAGACATTGACGAATTGGCAGCAACCTGCAAATGATATACATCGGCATATGTATTTTTCTTCCATTCTAAACTCAGATCGTTGGGTGGATTCTTGTCGGAATTATTCTCCGGAGCCGTCAATTCCACTGCTTCCATAGCATTTGGCAGCATTGCTTCCCAAAGACCTCTCCCATAGGTAGCCGCTCTTAATTTACCGGCGCACTCATGTATCTCCAACTCGTTAATAATCACATTGGGCAATCCATTCCCCGCTTCAGACCAGTTATCATCATGAATATCTTTGTAATAAACACCAGTTTCCATACCTGCAAAAATTCTGTCGGGAGAATACTTTTGATAATAAATAGTATTTGCGGGAACATTTGGCAGATTACCGGTAATATTATCCCAGTTTTGTCCTCCGTCTTCTGATTTGAATACCTTGTTGCTGGCATTAAATCCGCTAACCGTGATCCATATTTTATCAGGATTGTTTGAATGAACCGCAATATCGCTAACAGCCAGATCTACAGGGCGGTTTAATCTTATCCAGTTATTCCCCCCGTCAGTTGTGCGATAAAGATTATTATAAGAAGCTGTGTAAATAACTTCGTAATTTGATGGAGAAATTTCAATGTGTTGCAATTTCCTGCCGCCGGTGAAATCGCTGAGTTTTGCCCATTGGTTGCCGCCATTTGTAGACATCCATATATTCTCGTATCCTGCATAAATTGTATTATGATTTTCAGGATGCATAACAAAAGGTGTTATCCAGGCGCCTTCCTCATCTATGTTATTTTTGATCTCAATGAATGTAGATCCCCTGTCCGTTGATTTTCTGATTCCCCCATTTTGGGTAGATATGTAAATAACATTTTTATTTTCATAATCAATAAAGCATTCCGTTCCATCGCCGCCCAAAAGATCTCTCCAATTATTGCCGTCGACAAGCTTTGTTCCGTTATCCTGACAGCCGGCTACTACCATATCAAAGTCCGAATTGGCACTGCCAAGACGATAGAATTGAGTGATTTCTAAGCCGCTGCCTATCCAGGACCAGCTATCTCCGCCATTGGTTGTTTTATATACTCCTCCGTCATTACCGCATAACATTATATTAGTGTTGGGAACAAAACGCAGGTCATGTTGATCAGCATGAATGACGGGAACGCCCGAGCCTATATCGTACCACATAGTGTTAAGATCCCAGTCCTGCCCGCCATCAGTTGATTTCCAGACATTTATCCCTCCGGCATATATTGTATTTGCATCGAACTGATCAACTTCAATACATAGATCATAATGCCCCTGACCTCCGTTGTCATCGCCAAGAGGAGACCATCCAAGTATATTAGGCGAATCCGACATTAGTTCCCAACTATTGCCTGAATTTGTCGATCTGTATAAACCTATAAAAGCATTATTTGTTCCGGCAACCAATGCATATACAAATGATACACTGTCGGGAGTAATTCCCAGAGCTATTCTTCCTATACCCGAAGATGGAAATCCGTTATTTAGTTGTGTCCAGGTGTTTCCGCCGTCAGTGGTTTTGAGTATTTTCTTCCCTGAGATATAAATTGTTTGCATGTCATTGGGTTTAAACTCCATGTCGGGTTTATAAAATGAAGAATTATTTATCTTGGTCCAATCAGTACCTGCATTTGTAGTTTTGTAGATACCATTGTCACAAGCAGCATATAGGGTCTCTGTATTCGCAGGGTCAATCAGCAGCCTGCCGATCAATCTGGTTTGGGATATTTGCCAGTTCAAGCCCGTAGTATTCCAGGTATTACCTTTATCAGTGGATTTCAGTACCCCTGCGCTGTAATAATATCCCCAGTCCGTGTCTCCTGTAGCTATATATATTTCTTCGGGATTGTCCGGATTAATAGCAATGTCTGATATTCCAAGCGAAGACAGATTGTCTGTTTTTGTTGACCATGAATCACCACCGTTAGTAGATAACCATAAACCTCCACTTGCAGAGCCAGCCCAAATAATTCGGTTGTTTTGCGGATCGGTTCGGACTACATTGATCCTGCCCAATCCTCGATATCCACCCGAAGATTCCGACGGACCAATAAACCTCCAGTGGATATTCTGGAGTTCGTCGTTATTACCTTTTGATTGTTCAAAAGCCTTCGATTCTTTATAAACCTGCATTGGATTGGGAAACTCACCTGTGGGATATACTTTTGGTTTCCAGAACCATTCCCATCTCTTGAATTGCTTCCAGCCTGCTCCTTTTTGGGATGAATCTTTATCCTGCCAGTAATCGTAAAATGCTGTTTGGATTTGGTAGAAATTCAGGGCAGTCCTATCACCGAAATTTTCCATCCACGGCTGGCTATAAACCTTGCAGAAGATGAAAAAAATAAACAAAACAGTGAGGCAGGCTGTTAGATCTATTTTTTTCATTTCGGTGACCTAATTGGAAACGATATTTATATTTTTACAACTATAAATATAATATAATGTTAACAAATAATCAACAATTTTGCTAATTATTTTTTATTTTTTTGTAGTCAGATTTCCTGCTTAATATAGAAAATTTTTTCAGGGAGGATAATATTCGCCAGAAACAAATTCTATTTCAGAATATACTTTAATTTTTTAGAAATATTATTTCAAACCTTTTCCCCTTAAGACAGCTTTATTATCGACTATACCCTGTGCATTAATAATTTCAAATATTACTTCAGCTTTATAATCTCTTGCTGCTTTGGGGGCAAAGGAAAAGATTACGGAAATTTCTTCTCCTGCGGGTATTTTTTTTGGGAAAGAAGTTCTTCGTGAAAAAACCCCTTCTCCTTGGATGATCCTGCAAGATTGGACGAAAACTTCCTTTGTGCCATGATTTCTTATCTTCATCGGTTTTGATACTATAAAATCGATAACTGCAGTTCCGATGTCAAGATCTATTGCTTTAACTGTCGGGACATTAGCTTCCAGTTTTACTTGAAGGTCAGGATTGTCGTTGATGTTCAGTATATTTTGGAAATAACCGAGTTTTACTGCTGAAAACTTAACTGCTATATGTTTACTGGAGCCTTCTTCCATATTTGGAGCTAATTCTAATGGTGTCCGGAGATCGATTAAACTGAAAAACTCGTCATCATTTTTTAGTTCTATTTTGTCTATTTTTACAGTCATGTTTTCTGCAGTGTTAACAAGCACTATTTCTTCAACAAATGTTGATTTATAAGATATTTCATTAAATTTAAGTACTTTTTTATCAATATAAAGGTGCTGCCCGCCTTTTCCGCCTCCACCCTCGGCAGGATCGTCGTTCAGGTACCTTCTGTTTGCATCGACATCTTCCGGGGATTCACATGAAAATAATGTCAATGCAGCCAATATTATTATTAAAATATGTAAATTCCTGTAATACATAATCTTCCTTAGAATTTAACTTCCATGCCATAAGTAAAGCCGAATTTTCCCGTACCGAACCATGTGCCGTCAAATCTATAACCAAGAAGCGTACCTTCCAAACCTGCAAACATACCAAATCTATCTTGATACGAATATTTCAGTCCTAAAATACCTCTGGTCATAGGTCCTATTTTGGTGCCGCCTGCAAATAGTCTGACAAAAGGCTCTACTCCTGTTTCATCTTCAAAAACATGCTGATAAGTTAAGCCATACCATAATACAAGATAATTTTGCTCGACAGATACATGTCTTTGCTTTTTGACGGAAAAGCCGCTGTATTTCTGCATCATATTTTCCTGTCCGATCTCAAAGCCGACCGCATTATCACTATCGAGTCTGTAAAGCATTCCCAATGCCATATTGTTAAATGAGGGTCTTATATTTGACTCGATATCTATCTCAGGCATTGAACGGGCAGCAAAGCCTCTTATCATGAAAACTGTTCTATTGGTAGGAATTTCTATGGTTCTTGTAACACTCTTGATACCCGGTTCACCATTTACATAAGTTAAATCCTGCGAATTATCAGCGATTTGTATGTTTTGGTCAGTTTTAATATCATTATTGAGTATGTAAAATTCAAATTCGTTTCTTGAATCTATATCCTGTGATGATTCTGAAAAATTCGTGGTCGTTTTGTTTTCAATGTTATCTGTTTCGGAAGCAGCTATAATATTATTCTTGCTAACTGAGGATCTATCCTCGCTGATTGATTTCATTACAGGAACCTGAATATCCATTTCTGCTTTTTCTAAATTTCTATCTGACAGATAATTAATGCTGTTGGCTTTATTGATTGTGTTGCCTGGAAGTTCATTCGGGGCAGAACTCCCGCCGCTGTTATTCATAACTGAGAAAGTAACAAGCGATGCCACAACAGCAGAAGTAACCATCAAAACTGTTCTGTTAAAGAAAATTCTAAGAATAGAACCGGCACCAAAACCGGCTGCAGCTCCAATACCCGTCAAACCTGCACTTTTTAGTATATTGTCTTTTAAATGAGCCGGCGGCGAAACCTGCGAGCCGGACATCATTTTCCGAATACTAACATGTTGTTTCATTTCTTCCTGTAGTTCAGGTTTTTGAGCTATTTCATAAAATAAAGTACTGGCTTCGGAGACTTCGAGTTCTCCGTCTAGAAAAGCACTTAATTTTTCTGAAGCTGTTAAATATTCCTGATTCATATCTGTTACCGTTATATTTCGTAAATATTTTTCACAATTATTTTAATCTTCATGCAAATCTTCGAGATATGGTGTAAGTATTTCTCTTATTCTTTGTTTAGCCCTGTAAATTCTGATTCTTACAGAAGGTAAAGTAGTTTCGAGTATTTCTGATATTTCCTTGTAGGAAAATCCCAGATATTCTTTGAGCACAAGCACTTCCCTGAATTTTTTAGGTAAAGCATCAAGTGCCATCTGCATTAATTCCTCTTTTTCCTTTCTCTCGAAATTTTGATCTTTTGTTGGATAAATTAGTTCTTCGAAAGTTATAAAACTATGATGCTTTCTTTGTTTTTCATTTATACATAAATTCCTTGCTATCTTGAACAAGAATGCGCTTACATTGCTCATTTCTCTGTTTTTCTCAGCAGTTTCATAGAACCTTAAGAAAGTTTCCTGAAAAACGTCTTCAGCAAGTTCTTTGTCAAACAAAATGCGGTTGCAATAGGTAAATATCTTTGTCGAATACCTGGAGTATATTTCTTCAAAAGCCTGACGAGCTTTTAGTTTGCCTTCCTTTATCATTAAGAAAAGCTGCTCGTCTGACATATTTTTTAAATTGCGCCGCATTCAATGTATATTTTGTTATTAATCTTACTTTTTTAAAAATTGTGACTTACTACTAATATAATAACAGTCTAAAATGAATTTTGTCACAAAAAATTCTCTAAATAATAGACTTTTTTCTCTAAGAAAAATTGATTCTTACCACCAAATGTTTGGTGATGACATTTTTTTCTTTTAAATTTACCTATATTCTTATGGTATTATTTAAATATTATAAAAATAAGCTTAGGGGGAGCCTAACATTATGTAATTTCATTTTGAAAAAATTATTTTTGACAATCGTATTAATATTGATAAAAATTATTTTTTACTCTCCTTTTTTCATAAAGATAAATCATTATTAACTTCTATGAAATCTATAAACTCAAGAATTGACTAATAAAAAAGATACTTATAAAACAAAATTTTTTTAAAAACAATAGGTGTAATTATGAAAATATACCGTTACATCATTCCATTAATTTTGATATTCCTTCTATACTCCGGCGTTGATCTGAGGGCACAGATTGATAATCGAGTATACAAAAATTCAGCTTGTGGATTGAACATAATATCATGGGATATCAAGATTACTGACAGAACTGCCAGTGTCGAAACAGCTCCCCATGATATGCCTGTTTCATTTGTGTTGACAGGTTTCCCGAGCGATTGTTACAGAATCGAACATGCTTATGTTTGGTGGTCGGTATCATACAGAAGCGGTTCGCCTTCAAATCCTACCGTTACGCTCACTAATCCAGCAAATAATACTCAGACTTTTAATTCCGTGTTGGCGGGCGAAGATAGAGCCAAGTGCTGGGGCGAAGTTGGCACCCGTGCCTTCAGAGCTGACCTAGCTGATGCTATAACGGGCAATGGACAATATGAAATATCGGTATCTACCCCCCAATGGGAAACAGATGGAATAACTTTATTGGTCATATACAGAGACCTCGAAGCAAATTATGAGGGGCATATTGTTATCGATGACGGTATCGTAACAAAAAATACGAATACTACCTTTGATACTTTGAGAAATTTCAATGCCTGCGCCAATTCTACGAAAGCAACGGCTTTCATGGTCGCATCCGATCTCCAAAGAAATGCTGTCAGTGCCGATCTTTTCTTAACACTCAATGGCAGCAGACAGGAATTCGGAAGAGATTTCTGGAACTCCGAGTTTGTTTCGACAAATGTGTCCGAGAATCAGTCGTCATCGGTTTTCGGTATTGAACCGGGCAACGACTGTTATTCCTGGCTCGTGAAGGGATTATATTATCAGACAAACACATGCACGGATTGCCCCGTAAGACTGAATTTAAATGCTCAGGCTAATCCCGATACGATATGCGCGGGAGGTCCGGTGGGACTTACTGCAAACAGAAATGCCGATACGTATAGATGGACTTCGGATCCTCCGGGATTTAATTCAAATTCACGGGTTGTTACGGATAATCCCACGGAAAATACTACCTATTTCCTAAAAGGTACTGCTGAGAACGGTTGTATATTAGGCTATGACACCGTTAAAGTTGTAGTTTACGAACAACCTGAAATCGATGCAGGAGAAGATGTAGAGATATGTAACGGCAGTTCCGTGGATATTGGAAATCAGGCTTCCGGTGGTAAAACACCTTACACCTATAGCTGGTCGCCTTCAGCGGGTCTGTCCGATGCTGATATTGCACAACCCGCAGCCAGTCCGAACCAGACTACAACATATCGGGTAACAGTCACTGACGACAACGGTTGTATGGCTGTTGATCAAGTAACTATAAAAGTGTTTGAAAATCCGACTGCTTCAGCAGGTGGAGATGTTGAAATATGTTTCGGTGATACGACGGTAATAGGACAGCAAGCTGCTGACGGAACTCCGCCTTATGAATACAGTTGGTCGCCGACAAAAGCTCTATCTGATCCAAATATAGCATCGCCTGAAGCTTATCCCGAGCAATCCACGGTATACACAGTCACCGTTACTGATGCCAATGGCTGTGAATCCACTGATGATATAGAAGTGGTTGTCCATGAGCTGCCTCAAGCCCGTGCCGGGAATGATACAAGCGTATGCTACGGACTAAATGCTAACATTGGCGAACCGGCTGCAGGAGGAACCCCGCCTTATACCTACAACTGGACTCCGGCTGCAGGTCTTTCTGATCCTACGGCAGCTCAACCACAGGCTTCACCGGAAGATACTACAACGTACATTGTACAGGTAGAGGATGCTAACGGCTGTACGACTTACGATACGGTTACCGTAAGCATTATGCCGCTGCCGGAACCTGTCATTACCGCGGAAGGTCCAACAAGAATCTGTACCTGCGACAGTGTAGTACTCGACGCAGGAGCAGGTTATGATTCCTACCTCTGGTCAACCAACGAAACTACAAGAAAGATAACTGTAAACGAAGAAGACAACTATACAGTTACAGTAGTCGATGGCAACGGATGCGAGAATACTTCCGATCCAATTTATGTTTCTCTGATCCATCCGTCGTCTGTCATTTCTTTACCCAAGACTGACGTATCAGCGGAACCGGGAGAAATGGTAAGCATACCGCTATATATCGAATCATCGCAGAAACTGGATTCATGCCACGCTGCGAACTTTACAGCGGTGATATCAATGAACAGATCTCTGCTTGTACCAAAGAATACCACTCCTAAGGGTACGATTACCGGCGATACAAGAGAGATAACGATCACTGATACCAGAACCCCCGGCGATTCTATTCTATTCGATCTTGATTTCAGATCTACTCTTGGAAATGATTCAACTACAACTTTGACATTGGAATCATTTATCTGGAATGATTGTCCGTTTGATGTGACAACAAATAGCTCACAATTCAATCTTATAAACTTATGTGGAGCAGGCGGCATTACCAGACTATATTTCCCCGATCAAACTACTGCGGCGATCAATGTCGTCCCCAATCCAACTAATAGCTGGTCAGAACTTTATTATTACATACCTGAAGATTCGCGCATAACCATTAACGTACATAATATTCTTGGAGAAAAAGTCAAGAAAGTTATTAGCAGGGCAGAAACTAAGGGTATTCACAGTATCGAGTTTGATGCCGGCGATTTACAGTCGGGAGTATATTACATCATGTTGAGAACTTCCAAAGAGGCTTGCACAACAATCATGGAGGTAGAATAATGAGAAAACCAGAAATATTCCAAAGGATTGTCATGAACAGAAACATTATTTTAATTAAGATCATCGCAATATTGGTTGTCTTTTCAACTTCAGTGGTGATTCTTGATGCTCAAAAGGAGACCAGGCAGGATAGAAGCCGTTATGGCGGATTCATTCATCTGAATTTAAACAACCATACCTCCGATTTTACCAGTTTTCCCGGACTTGCCACCTGCTGCCCTCAGTTTGACGGCGGCAGCGGAATTGGTTTTTCGGCTGGATTCTTGTATGAATATCCCATAATTGACAATTTATTTATTAGCGCAAGACTGGGGTATAATTCGTGGAATGCGGAAGTTACCGGAGAAGAATTTAAACCTAACGCACTTTATGATTATGACAATGACACTGAAATCGGTGGACGTTTTGAGCATAGACTCGACACTAAAATCGGGGTAGTTGGGTTAGAACCAATGCTCAATTATAGAGTTTTTGCAGATCTATTTATCCATGGCGGTGTGCATCTTGGCTTACTCTCTCTTCAGAAAGATTATGACCATGTTGAAGAGATAATCGAACCTTCCGCAGGTACTTATGAAAATGGCAGCAGGACCAGGCTTAATTCTTCAGGGGAAATACAGGACATTTCATCATTGCATTTTTCGGTTATGGGTGGATTAAGTTATGAAATTCCCCTCAATTCGGACGAAACATGGATCTTAGCACCTGAATTTTTCTATAGATATGGTGTTACTGATCTTGTTACCGACGTTGACTGGAAAGCAAGCAGCATAAGACTGGGGTTTGCCTTGAAATATTCGCCTAAACCTGCTCGACCAATTACTCCCGAGGAAGAACCCGAGTTATTCGGAACAGTCGATGCCAGTTCTGTCGAACGTGACGGCACCGAGGGTGAAATCATCAAACTTAAAATTGAAGAATATTTATCTTCGAACATAAAACCTCTGCTGTCTTATGTATTTTTTGATAAAAATTCCGCAGAGCTGCCCGACAGATATATTAAGCTAACTCCTTCACAGACAAAGAATTTCTCGGAGGATGATTTGTATGAGAAAGATGCTCTTCAGACATATTATCACGTCCTGAATATTGTTGGCAAAAGGATGCAGCAATACCCTGATGCTAAAATTGCTATTGACGGATGCAATTCCGGTAAGGATGAAAATAACAACAAGGAGCTTTCCCGCAGGCGGGCTGAAGCTGTCAGGGACTATCTGAGAGATGTGTGGGAGATCCCTTCAAACAGAATGGTTGTAGACGCCCGCAACTTGCCGCAGCAGCCATCCAATATTAATAAACAGGATGGCATTGAAGAAAACAGGCGTGCAGAAATAACTACTACAAAATGGGAAATTCTGGCACCTGTAATGGCAAGGGATACCTTCAGAGTATCTACTCCGCCAATTGTCAGATATAAAACAAATGTCAGCAGCCAGGCTGGGATCAAGTCATGGAATCTTGTATCCACACAGGATGACAAGGTGCTTAAAAATTTCGAAGGTGCCGGCAATGTCCCCAAAAAGCTGGACTGGCATGTTGATCTGAAACAGGACAATGTTCCCCAGACCTCTTCCAGATTGAACTACAGAATGAATCTGGTTGATAGAGATGATCAGGTATACCAGACTCCGATCAATTCGCTGCCGGTGGAACTGGTCACTATCCAAAAGAAAAGAAGAGAAAAAGTTGACGATATGTATATAGACCGTTTCAGCCTGATTCTCTTTACTTTTGATGAAGCCGAACTGAGCTATTATAATCAGCAGGTTGCTAATTTGATCCAGGAAACAGCACAGCCCAGTTCAGTTATCAGAGTATCAGGGCATACTGATAGAATGGGTGACGACTCTTATAATATGAAACTATCCAAAGAACGGGCTCAGGTTGTAGCTGATGCTCTAAATGCAAAGAAAGTCGAAGCCCGAGGGTACGGCGAACAACAATTCAAATATGATAATGAAATACCTGAAGGAAGATTCTACTGCAGGAGGGTAGATGTTGTTGTTGAAACTCCTATCGAAGAAAGAAAATAAAATGATTTTTCATGGCTGATAAAAAACTCTTCCGAGAATTCTTTTTCCGGAAGAGTTTTTTTGTTTTTTAATTAATTATGCCCGTACGATTCATAAACATTTTCTTTCTGAGAAAAGCCATAAAAATATATTCCGAATGGCTTATCGCATTCTATTTTATGATCGCCGGGTTTAACCTTCATAATAACCGCAAGGTATCCAATATCACCGAAGACCTCCAATGATCCTTCCTTGATCTTCTTCCCATCCAGTTTTAATGAACTCATAGCATCTTCGGGAACAAAAATATTTGCGTAATGCTCGTAATCCTCAAGGGATGGGATATTAAAATTATAACTCTTTTTAAAATACTTTTCCGGTAGAATCTGGAGCATGAATGGATCTCCAAGGTTTTCTTCATCAGCTTTGTATCCTTTGCAAAACTGAAATAAAGCGGCAGGCTCACTGGTTTCAATCATTTTAGGTATATCATTGTTATCCAAATGATAAACATCATTTTTACCCACCATATCATACCATTCCCCATTTACTTTAATATCAGTATTATCCTCTGTAAAAAGCATTCTTATAAGAAAGTCTGCCCTGCCGTGGAATGGCGCGAGATAATACTTTTTTCCAAGACCGGAATTCGGAAGCAACTGCTCGCAGATATGATCGCAAGCCATGATTGTATCGGGAATTTTAGCACATTCATGCCCTGAAAATACGGCGATCTTTTTATTCGAAACCAGTTTGTCGCCGGTAAAATCCACGCCTTCTTCAAGATATGGCGCGGGTAGATTTTCCGTGTCAAATTTAGCGCCTAATAAGAAAACTTCATTCTTATTGAGCAATATATCCGAGTCAAAGCCTAATGCCGCCCAGATAAACGGGACATCATCGCTTTCTAAACTGATAATCGTACTGTCTTCCGTAGCTATTATAGCTGCTTCGCCTTTGAAAAGTGAATATGAATCAAATGAAGCAATGCTGTACTCGCAACCCAGCGAAGATACCGGATACACCCTGTATGAATCTGTCGTATTCATCCTCTTATTGAAAGCAACGACGGATATTGGTTTATCGCTCGTGATGTGGGCAATTTTATTCGATGCTTCATTTCTTTCCTTTATCTGCATTTTATTATCTATCTCAATGACAGCGGAACTATCCGGCTTGACGGTATGAGTAGTCTTTGTTTTGAGAAAGGGCATTTCCACTGTGAAATTGGCTGCTTCTTCGGCTGTGACGATTAATTTAAGTTGAAGTTTGTTCTTTTCTACATCGCGTATCGGATCGACGCTGTTTTTCATGAAGGAAACAAGGAATTCCGTTCCTTCATAGCTGAATTCGGCATCTCCGCAATCCTGTGCATTTAATTGCGATTGAAAGAGAAGTACAAAAACCAGAGTAATTAAAGTGTTAAAAAATCTCTTCATGTTTTAATCCTGTGTTTATATATTTTAAACTAAATTAACAAAACACGGATTAAAATAAAAATTTAAAACCCAATCAATTTCGATTCCACTTGAAAATACCTGTCCAGTTCTTCTTTATAGTTGCAGGAAAGCCTTTTTGTCAATCTGATAACATCCGTATCAAGATTGCTCACTTTTTTAGCTTTATCCAGCGCCAGAGAATCAAATTCTTCATTTGGGAAGATCTCATGCACCATGTTGAGTTCCGAGGCTTCCATAGCGTTGATCTCTCTGCTGGAGTATAGCAGTTCGCAGGCTTGATTTTTATTTAGATAGCGGGGCAGGAAAAAGGGCAGCGCTCCGCTGGGATGCAAACCATATTTAATATGAGCAAGAACAAATTTCATGTCTGTGGAAACAAACCTGAAATCCGCAGCAAGAGCCATGCCGAAGAAAGGCGTCACCACAGCCCCTTGCAAAGCGAATATAACCAGCTTTTTGTAGGAAACCATCTTTGTGATGAAGCTGCGGAAAGTGTTCATCTGGCGAGCGCGGATAAGCTTATTATCGACACCTTGAGTATCTCCCTCTTCTTTCATGAAAGTGTGGATGAATTTGTCATAAGCTTCCAGGTTGAATGCATCATGGTCATTTATAAACATCAGCGCATGGATAACGGGGTCATGTTCCACCCAATCCAGAAGAGACAAAAGCTGCCCGCTCTTTTCCATATCGGCGAGATGATCGAACATGTTCTTTTTCGCCTTCAGCACAGCTACACGATCATCAATATAAAATTGGATATCATCACTTTCGAATTGAAAAGGTTGTTCTTCCATCGGGATCTCCGTTTATATTATATTATTTTTAGCTTATTGGTAATTTTCCTTTATCCCTTTTGATTTTAGTTTTTGTGAAAATATAATAAATTGCCGGGATAACAAAAAGCGTTAAAAATGTCGATGCTATTAACCCGCCGATACTGACGATACCAAGAGGTATACGCATTTCCTTACCTGCAGCGCCTATACCCAGCGCCAGCGGCAGCATACCAAGAATGATAGCCACCGTCGCCATCACAATTGGTTTCAGTTTTGTAGGACCTGCCTGGATTAGAGCGTCTTTAGAGGACATCTCTTCCTCGCGCCGCAATTGGTTGGTATAATCAAGAATAAGTATAGCGTTATTCACCACTATACCGATAAGCATGATTATTCCCATCATTGAAGTAATGTTCATTGTCGTTCCGGTGTAGTACAGCAGTCCGAATGAACCAATCAAAGCCAAGGGCAGGCTGGTTAGAATGATAATCGGCTGCACAAAACTCTCGAGTATAGCCGCAAGCAGCATATAAGTCAAAATTGTTGCTAAAAAGAAAGCAAAGATAAAGTCGCTGACCATCTGCTGGAACATTTCCGCACTACCGCCCCACTGAATTCTATATCCGCTGGGAAATTCAATATTGACAAATTTGTCATCAAGCCTGTCGATCACTGTTCCCAGAGGAACTCCTGCAGCAGGCGCTCCGGAAAACTTGATCGTAGTATATTTATCTCTGTGGATGATTTTCGTATAGCCTGTCGTGAAGTTGATATTGGCAAGCTGAGCCAGTCTATAAACATTGCCGGTCTGTGTGACAATGGGGATAGTGCCCAGTTTTTCAGGTGAGTTCACGGATTCGTCGGATAATGTCACTTTAATATCATACTCATTGCCGAGTTCGCTGTATTCAGCAGCTTCAAAGCCTTCGACAGCGGCTCTTAGAGTAATTGCCAGTTCCTGTACGGACATACCGACCTCTGACAGCATCTTCCGTTTCGGGGTGACAGTCAGTTCCGGCTTGCCGGCGCGCCACGAGTTGTCGAAGTTTATCAATCCGGCTACGTCTTTGCAGCTATCTATTATAATCTCTCTGTACTTCCTTAAAGTGTCAAGTTCCTGCCCCAGCAGATAGAACTCGATAGGATCGCCGGGACCGCCCATTTGCTCGAGTGTCTGCACCTGTATCCGGGCATTCGAGACCACTGACAATTCCTCGATAAGTACCTGAATAAAATCCTGAATTCCTATATCTCGGTCACTGGCATCGACCATGTGGACTTCCATACTCGCAAGATTAGTTCCGATGTTTAATTCATCCATCTTTCCGAGATTGGTAACAGTATGTGTGACAATATCATGCTCGGTGACTATGGTCCTTATTTCGTCCATAGCATCCGCAGTGGCTTCAAGGTTATACCCCTCGGGAAGTTCCGCAGTGACTCGTATCTTTCCGTCATCGACAACCGGCATGAACTCAAAACCAAGCTTAGAGCCCCAGAACATAACCGATAGTGCGAGTAATATCACACTGATGAGCACTACGACACCGCTTATTTTCCTGTTTTTAAGAATAAATTGAAGGGATTTTTCGTATAGCCTGTTCCACATTTTCTCAAATTTATCGATTGCCTGACTTATGCGCCCGATCTTCTGTTTTCGCGGTAATATGATCGACGCCAGCATAGGTGTCAACGTAAATGACATCAGAAGAGAGAATATAGTCGCAAAGACAGCCGCCAGCGCAAGCTCCTGAAGGAATTCGCCGACAATAGAACTCATAGTCGCAAGTGGCAGAAATACCGCCACATTTGTAAATGTAGAAGCTATAACGGCAACGGCTATCTCATTTGTGCCGACTTCCGCCGCTTCCTTTTTATCTTTGCCCATATATTTATAGCGGAATATGTTTTCCAGCACAACGACCGAGTTAGCCACAAGCACACCGACTGACACCGACAATCCCATCAGAGACATCATATTCATAGTCATGTCAAATGCCTGGAATAATAAGAAGGTGGAGATAATCGAAGTCGGCATCGAGAGAGCTACTATAAATGTCGATCTGAAATTGTGAAGGAATATCAATAGAACCAGAGAAGTGAATACTACACCAAGTATAACATTGCTCATGGTGTCTTCAAATGTACTTCTGATGAATATCGAGCGGTCGTTGACTATTTGAAGTTCGCTGCCTTCGGGCAGAATTTTTCTGATCTCAGGCAGCGCTTCCTGAACATTCTCTGCAATTTGTACTGCATTGCCTTCAGAACTCTTGATAAGACTTATTCTTACTACATTTGTATTTTTTATTTTTTCGTCATTGTCAAAATATACCGCGCGCTGGCGAATGGTTTCGCCGGTATCGAGCACATCCGCAAATTGTGATATTTTTTTTGGACCGGATGCGGTAGGAATCTCAAGATCTTTTATGGTCTGCACATCGGGGAAGTCGCCTTTCATTCTGACAGTATATTCCTGCTCTCCCCGCTGGAAGTATCCGCCGGGCAGATCCATATTCTGCGCGCCCAGCATCTGAATAAGCTGTGCCAATGAGATCTTATTCTCATAGACTACTCTATCATCCATTTTTACGTGAATTTCTCTTTCCTGTCCGCCGACGAGATTGACTCTTGCTACGCCCTTAATCTGTGCGAGCCGGTCTTTAAGATCCTTGTCGGCGAATTCATAAAGCGCTCTGAGATCCACTTCGCCGCTGAGGATAACATCGATAATCGGGAACTGTTGAAGGTCAACCTTCTCGACAAGCGGATCTTCGGAATCTTTGGGCAGTTCGTTGATAACGCCGTCCACCTTATTTTTTACTTCCTGGTGGGCTACATCTATATCTTTTCCAAGTTCGAATTCAATTGTAACGATCGAAACACCATCGAGAGAGTAGGACTCGAGGGTTTTTATTTCACTGACTGTTGCTACTGCGTCTTCAAGTTCCTTACTGATCTGTGTTTCAATTTCCTTGGGACCCGCACCGGGATATATTGTCGTAATTGTTACAAATGGGATTTCTACTTCAGGTGTTTGATTTATATTCAATGTCCTGTAAGCTATTATCCCGAATAACAGAAATACCGAAATCAGCATTGTCGTAAGTACCGGGCGATTGATCGAAAGTTTTGAGAGAAACATATCCTGACCTTTTTTTACCTTTCTGTCTTAATTAATCAATCAATCACTAATTTATTATTTTAATCTTTCTACCGTCTTCGAGCAGCGACAAGCCCTTGGTTATGACTTTATCGCCGGTTTCGAGTCCGCTCGTTATCTCTACATCCAAACCGCTTTGCAAGCCGGTTTGAACAGGAGTTCTAACGGCTTTATCTCCATAAGCCAGAAAAACATAGCGGCTATCTCCATCTTTCTGTATGAGATTTCGGGGGATGGCTATTGCTTCTTCTTTATCATAGGCTTTTATCTTAACATCAGCAGTAATGCCGCTCTTGAGCTTTTTGCCCGGATTGTGGAATTCCGCTTCTACTTTGAAAGCTCTTTTCCTTGCATCCATCTGCATTGAGATTTGCGTGATCCTGCCGTCAAATCTCTCGCCATACCATTCGATGTAAGCCGGCATACCTTTTCTCAGTTGCAGCGCTTCTTCCTCGGAAACCCACATCTCAGCTATCATTCTGTGCAATTGCGCTATGGTGAACATCGGCTTTCTGGCAGGCACATCATCGCCTTCATTAAAATTTAGTTCGATTAAGGTGCCGCTAATTGGCGCTTCCACAAAAAGCATCTGCCTCATTGATTCGTAATTTCTTTTATTAACCAGATATTGCGTCTCAACGCCGTCAAATTTAGCTTGTGAGACTTCGCCTTCGTCGAGAAGAGCTTTCATGCGTCCATAAGTTTTCTTTGAATTTTCATAAGCCAGCTTTGTCTGCTCGTATTGTATAGCAGGATTATCCTTTGGGAATTCCACAACTATGGAATCTTCCTTCACATAATCGCCTACCCGGTAATTTATTCGCTTTATCTCATCCTGGGTAGTGCTGTACTTGGTCGATTCCTTTATCCCTTTTAATCTTGAGAAAAAGCTCAGATATTTCTCGAACTTTTCACGCTCGACAGTAATTGTTTTCACAGGAACGCCCTCTTCTTTACGGATCTGTTCCATGCTTTTGGTTTCCTTTTTCTCTTCCTGCCCGCATCCGCTAAGCAATACAAGAGAAAAAGCCGCAAACATTGCTGCAATTAAATTTCCCGATATACTCAATTTTGATTTCATGGTTTATAAGACCTTGAATTTATTATTAATTAATAGTTCTATCCAATTTTAATAAATATCGCCCATAAGTTTCTCTAACTCGGAATTCGCCACAATCCAGTCATAGTATGATTGCAGGAGATTAGTCTTAGCCTGACGCAGCGCCATATCCGCGTTTTGCACCTCAAGCTGAGTGCCTTCGCCCTCCTGGTATCGCGTCTGAGCTATCTCATAAGCGCGTTGAGCGACGTCAACATTCCTTTCCTGCGCTTCGATATTGCTCTTCACGCGTTCTAATTCATTTATCTTCGTTTTTATCTGCATTGAGATAGCATCTTTCAATTGCTTTATTTGCTCTGCCGTTTTTTGATATTCAATTCTCTGTTGCTGCACTTTATTTTTGGTTCTGTTTCCCTGAAATATATTTATTGAAAAATTCAGACCGATCATAGATTGCTGATAATCCTTGAAATTCAGATCATCAGCCTGTCCCGCAAAGGAATAATTGCCGAAAGCCGCTAAATTCGGATAATAAGCGGCTTTTTCGACATCAATAACAGCTTCGTCTACTTCCTGCTTCTGCTCCAGCGATTTAACGTCGTAGTTGCTTTCCATCGCTTTTCTTATTGCCTGACTTGGCTCCGGGATATCCTGTTCATTATATTCAATTTCACCGGTAACATCAATTTCTTCCTGCGGATCCATGCCAATTGCCATTTTCAAGCCATCTTTAGAATTCTTCAGCGCATTTTCCATTTGAAGCACTTGCGGTCGTATATTCTCTACGCGTACTTCCGCCTGCAGAGCGTCAAATTCCGAGACAAGCCCCTGCTCGCGCATAGCCTGAACATTCTCAAGGTTTTCCCTAGCATTCTCAAAGCTCTCTCGTGTGATCTCAAGCATATTTTTAGTCAGAATAACGCCGTAGAAAGCTTTTTTAGTATTCAGCTTAGTTGAAGCAATTTTTGAATTTAGCAATTCCAGCGACACATTTTTGTATGTTTGGGATACCCCAATCCCCCTGAAAACTGCCGAATTGAAGAGGATCTGCGATACTTCCGCGGTAACATCATAACTATTAGCCAGTGCAAAGGATTGCAGTTCAGTTTCGATGGGCATTAATTTCTGTCTGAAAGTCTGCTCATCCATTGGCTGTCCATTAGGCGCATTTATAGGTACTCTTTCTTGAAACATAACTCCGTAAACAGCATTATTCAGGATAGCGTCAAAACTGGGAAACGGCATCACCGGCTTTTTGATAAAATGCGATAGATTGGCGTTTACATTCACCGTCGGCAGAGCATAGCCGAAAGCCTCCCGAACCTGCGCCTCAGCCTTCTTGACTTCCAGTTTGGCAGTCTCGATCTCCGGGTTATTCTTGATGGCTATGTCAATAGCTTCATCAAGAGTTAGGGTTTTTGGCTCCTGAGAATAGCCACTATTGAATGCCAAAAGAAAAATCCCGGTTATTAACAATTTTTGAATAAAGCTCTTAGCTCTCATTTTGATTTATCAGATTATTTACAAAAATAATTTCCAAATTAATTATTATATTACATATATCCATTATTTTCTCATATCCTCATATAATTTTCTGCCTTTTTCCGTAAGCGATCCTGTAAGCAATATCTCGAATATCTGATTTACCACAGCTCTGGAATTATATGGTAATTCCGATAAAATCTCCGGATTTAGTATATTATTGATCGCATTCAGGTAAAGCAAAAATAATATATCATCATTTATATGAGATTTTGCTATGCCACGCTTAACGCCAATAGAACTTATCTTCTCAAAATTTTCCTTCATTTTATTCTCTCTGAATTCCTTAATCTTTACCCATGTCTCCGGCGAGCTTTTCTTGATATCATCCAGAAAAGCCTTCCTGAAGATCATATAGGATTCCGTATTCAGGTTCCACAATTTTTTCAATTCTTCAAGGAAGTTGGTATTATCATCTTCCGCGATATTCCTGACAACTTGATTAACTCTGTCATTTGCATCGCAAAGAATGCTGTCCACAATATCATCGAGCAGCGCCTTTTTCGAAGGGTATTGCTCATACAACGTCCTTTTACTAATGCCAATCTCGGAGGCAAGATCCTCAGTCTTGACGTTGCTGAAGCCGTAGCTGCCGAACATTTCGCTTGCTTTGTCCAATATTTTGTGCTTTGATTCTTTAACTTCGTCCATAATTGTATTCTCTTTTCGTCTAATGCAGCCGTAATAACCCTGAACTACATTGATATTTGAACTGTTTCACTCCTTTGGTACCGAAAAAACTTTTAAAGTTTTCCCGGTTGCAAGATTAAAAACAATTGGTATTACGACAAAGAAAAGAATTTGTTGCAGGAAATCTTATAATCATAAATTGATTGATTAATGTTTATTTTCATCATTCATCCGTAAATATTTTTCCACAGTCAGTAAATATGATTACTTTAGATAATAATATGTTCAACAGAGTAAAATGTTAAAAAGTGATATTTTGCCATACCGCCAAAAACTTATATATTTGCCAATATTATTTTTGAAACTAAGTTTATCCAGTTATAAAATTATGAGTAAATCTAAAAAGCCCCAAAAAAGGCAGCAACAATATAGAAAACCAATTAAGAAGCAGCCTGCCAAAAAAAGTACGGAGGGGGAGAAGTCTGCTCCAAACACGCAGAAAACAAGAAAAGAGCGCCTCAAGGACAAACTTCCGGTACTTAAATTCTTTGCTATTTTTGCGGCATTAGTGGGTCTCTATTATCTTGGCATAGCCACCGAAGCTACCGCCTCCATCCTTGAATCCTATACAAAATTTACAGCCAAACTCTCTGCTGTTGTTCTAAGCATATTGGGTGAGCAAGCCGCTGCAAACGGATACATGCTCAGCTCGCCGCGATACATGCTCATGGTTGGCGTTGGCTGTGAAGGCAGCGAACCCATCGCATTATTTCTCAGCGCTGTAATTGCATTTCCAATGGCATGGAAATACAAGATCTGGGGCATATTAGGCGGGGTGGTCACATTATTCTTACTCAATTTATTCAGGATAATCGGCTTGTATTATTCGGGAATTTATGCTCGCTCTATCTTTGAAATGCTCCACAGCGAAGTATTTCCAATAATTTTCATAATCATTGCCATGGTCTTATGGTTGATTTGGCTCAACTGGGCTTCAAATAAAACTAAACCTGAGGCTGCCTGATGAATATCAAAGCAATATTAATAACCGTCGTAATATTCTTCATTGTTCTGGCTGCATTATTGCTGCCCGGTGGAAAATTCAACAAATCCATAGCCGGTATATATGCAGGTATCGGGAATGCAGTTTATCCTGTTTTTATCGACAATGACAAACGTATCATCGAATGCGAAGTCGAAAAGCACACGGAAGACAACCACCGCCTAAAAGTAAAGATAGGCAATCTCGAACACAGAACACCCGACGGCAGAATACTCGCCCGCGTTTTAAGGATAAACGTGCGTACTTTTGCATACATACCCACTGCCTTCCTTATTGCTTTGATCGCGGTAACACCTGTGCCGTTTTTTCGCCGATTGACAGCATTAATAAGCGGTTTCATTATTTACCAGTTATTCATTATAATCAAGATGATAGCATTCTTGTTTCAGAGCAGCCCAAAGGAATTTGCAGTTGCTGACCTGCCTGGCTTAATCCGGACATTGGTCGACGCCTTCTGCGATATCTTTATATTAAAGACCGAGATGGGCACTTCGCTCGCATTATCAGTTCTAATCTGGGTGATAGTAACCTTCCGTCTCAGCGACATAGAAAAGATCAGGAAATACTTCAACCTTACTACCCAAAAAAAAGCAAAATAGTCCGCACCAAAAATCAAAATTTAAACTGAAAAACAGAAAACTATTTGACAATGATAATTCGCTCTCTGAGCACATTCCACGGCGTTATCAGTATAAACTGATATACTCCCGGACTGAAATTCTCCAGTGTTAATGGTATCGTATAATCACGGTTTCCTCCGCCTTTATGCCATTTTTTTCTCAATAATCGGGCGCCTTCCACAGAGTATAGCGAGAGTGAAAAATTGCCTCTTTCTTCTGTTTTAATATTAATTTCAGTCCGTTCATTTGCCGCCAGGGGTGAAACGTTCATAGTCGTAAGTTCCAATTTGCTGACTTTCCTGAGAAATTGCTCGCAAACTCCTGTAATTCTCAGACTACCTTTTTTGATTTCGTAATTTATTTGCTGGTCGTCAGTAATAGTAAAATCCTCAATCGTGAGAGGAGATGTATCATCCTCAGCCAACAACACCAAACCGCAAATCTGTCCTATCTTAGTATCTTCTTCACTAATCCTGACATTCACTCCGCTAAGATTTACGAACCGCTCTTCGTTAACAATATCGGTTTGGATATCCGGCAGAAATATTTCCGCATTCATACTTATCTCAGCATCATAAGAAATAGTAATATAATTTTTAACTTTGGGTATGGTCTTTGCCATCACGGGAATACAGAACCTGGGTGTTCCAACATCTGCCGTAGTGTCCGGCAGCCAAACTCTAATATCTATCTCCGTGAAGGCATGAAGAAAGATCTCATGTTCATAAGTGCAGTTATCGCTTTCGAGTATAACAACAAGTGTATCTTTATATTCATCATAAACATTGGTAGAAGTTTCCACTGAAAATTGCTTTTCAGTTCCCTGTGTTATCGTCTGTCCGCTTAAATCATTTTTAAGCTGAAATTTATTCCCCTGATTCAGGATCATAGTGATTACAGTAAAATTATGCTTCCCGGTATTTTTGAGGTCAACCACTCTGCCTTTTGTTTTGCCCGGTTCAACATAAATATCGATTTCGTCGGGCAGGACATATTTAATTGTATATCTCTTACCTTTAAGTTCAGTGACAAACTCGATCTGTTCTCCTTCCAAATCCAGAATGGTGATTACCTCGGCAGATTTATCACCATTATCAGAATTAGCAGGCGTAAAGCTAATCCCGGATACCAGTGTGTCCCCGCTATCAATCACCTCTCCTGACAGGTCCTCGTCGAGTTCAAACAGGGATTTATCACTGCCGGTAAGATTCTGCAATTCAATAGTTACCGGAAATTCTTCGTGATTAATTATCTCTATTTCACGTTCTTTCTCCTGGCAAAATTCAGTCTCCCCGTAATAGAGCAGGGGGGTAACTTTTACGAATGATTTGACACCTTTAAGGTCTACATTGAATTCAACAGCATCAGGGCATGGATCATCTATAATGAAAGTTACAATTGCGCTATAGTCAGCCTCATCAGGAATATTAATACTCAAATCCAGTTCTATCAGGTCATTTGCAGGAACAGTTCCGGACTTTGGAGTAATATCAATCCATTGTTCATTAGTTTTAACATCTGAAAAGCTAACTTCAAATCCATTCTCATTTTTCAGCTTCGCTTTAAAAGTCAAGCTGCGGTTAATAGCTATCTTGCCGAGATCTACATCATCTGCCGTCAGATTCATCTCTTCTGACAATGCTGACAGTGCAATCCTTAATACAGGTTTATCAGGATCATCAGTGTCCACCATAAGCTGTGCCTGTTTATTTCCGTAGGGTGCACCAGGTATGAAATCGACATCATATCTTGCTGTATCCCCGGGATTTAGAACAAACCCGTCCGGTGGCTTATTTATCAATTGGAATTCGCCCGCATCAGTGCCGTTTATCTGAGCATTTTTTAAAGTCACTTTCGTACTGCCAAAATTATAGATATAAGCGGTGCCTTTAAATACTTTACAATAAGGAACAGAACCGAAATCGAGGTCATCCTTCTCCAATTCTCCTTCAATACCTCTTCCTTTTATTTTTACATAAAGAGAATCGGTGCATGTATTTATGGATTCAATTGACCTGATCAGCATCGAATCAATAAATTCCCCTGTTTTATATGGTTTGAATGAAATATAAAGGAACATAGTGTCACCGGGATTTAAAACTGCAGGCAGCCATGGGGAATAATCTATCAAAGTGAATGGCGGAGAGGGATTACTCGGGGGTCTTAGAAAAGCTTTTGCAGTTCCGTTGTTTATCACTTTGATTGTATCATGCTGAGTAACGTTAACCGGCACATTCCCAAATTCACCGCCATAAACAACTTCAAATTCGGTGATAACGACATTGGCTCTGATGTGCAGGGTATCTATTATACCGCTGTATTCCTCGCAATACAGGTATAGTACAGCCTCATATTTGCTGGTGTCGGAAGCGCTGAAGCGGATCTCCATTTCAGTAGATGCATCTTTGATCAGTTGTTTACTTCCTGTAAATGATGCCGAGAAATATTCTGTATTAGATAACACAGGCTCTTTCAATGTTATATCAGATTCAGATTGATTTCTGACAATAACTTCAATAGTTTTATCGGCTGTTCGGCAGAAGTTGCCAAAATCCAGAGTGTCCAGCAGTTTAAAATGGTCTTTATCGATTATCTCTGCATTATAATTGTTGTTTGACAAAGGAACCGGATTTTTATCGAATGAAGTAATTCCGTTATTACCGCAGCTGTCGGACAATGTGTTTTGTCCTGAATATACATCAAAATCATTCTGGCTGAGAGCAGTTTGAGAAAAAATAAAAATAATTAAAATATATACTATCCGGTCTTTCATCTTGAAAGTATTCTATACCATAAATGTTAATATTGCGAGTAAATTGTTAGAATATAAGTCAAATTATTTTAAACAAATAATTACTTTAGTATTAATTTAAGACAGGGATAAAAAATCTGAATAAATTTTTTTCCTAAAATTGAAAAATCTACCATTAAGATGGCGGCAGTTCAAATATTACATCCCTGATCTCTTCATTAAATACGGTTTTTTCGACATTAATTTCACTAATTGGCTGCCCTTTTGATAGATTTATTATTTTATGTGCAACCATAACCCCTTCAACGTTCCTATAATCACCTAAATACATTGAGGCGGATATCTCTTTCTCGCCAATGTATTTATGATGTTCAATTTTGATAACCAGGTATTTCTGAGTATCTATATAGTAAAAATCATAATCCCGATCAATTTTGGATAGCTTTATCTTATAGGCTTTGCGGTTTTCAATTTCGACTACACCCATTGGCTCAACCATAAGTCCTTCTTCTTTCCAGTTATATAGCAAACCGTCCATATTGGCTTTTTCCTTCATGAATTCATATTGTTTGCCACGAACGATCTTTGGTTCCACATCGGTGTATGGAGCGAACCTCCATGCAACTTCACCGTTATAAGCCTGGGTTGTTTTTTTGCCGTCAAATTCAATCCGGAAGAAATATTTATTTGACCGCTTCACTATCATAGTGAAATCTCCGCGCGCTCCTCGCTGATTGAAAGTTCCGGTCTGCTTTCTTGTCTTTTTTTTGAGCAGAGCTTTCTGACCTTTTGCCAGCAGGTGTTTTTTAATTACTTCCGCAGCATCAAAATCAACCTCGTCAACAACTTTCTCACCTGCTGATCCTGTTGAAGATTGATTTTCCATTTGCAACTGCCCCTGTCCGGTCTTACCTTCCTGAGCGCTTCCGTACTCATCTGCGCCATGGCTGCGCTGCTGCATAGTGTCTTCTTTTAATTCAGGCTGGCTTTGCTCAGGCTGCTTTTTAGGCTTATTTTTTTCCTCGCCGCAGCCTGTAAGCATAATAAACAATGCTAATATTGCAATTATTCCGATAAGATTAATAGTTCTCTTGTTCATTGTGTTTAATTATTTGTTTAACATATAGTTGTTCATATATGAAGCTGTTCAATAAGTGAATAATTCATGTCGCGTTTCAAATTCGTTCAGGATGACAAAAACAAGTGTTTATGGGAATGTCACACTGAGCGAAGTCGTATTGTGACTACTTTTTCTTATTTTTAGGAGACCCATCTCTTAATCAATGAAATCCGTTCAATCAGTGCAAATCAGTTGTCAAACTTCGCGTCCTTTGCGTTTTTTGTGTAAAAATTTCTCAATTTTAAACTCAGAACTCTTAATCGCCAAGTTTCTCGAATTCCCCAAATGCGTTATTTATCAACTCAGTCTGTTCCTGGACGTGTATTCTATAAGAGCCTGTGGCTGTAGCGGCGCTTCTCTTTCTGCCGGCATAGCGAAGTTCCTGCTTCTTGAGGAGAACATCGCGCAGCAGAGGATTGATGTAATGCCAGGCGCCGTTATTCTTCGGCTCTTCCTGCACCCAGACGAACTCTTTGGTTTTGTTATATCGTTTGAGGATGCTGCCGATTTTGTCAGCATCGAAGGGGTAGAGCTGCTCGATCCTGACGATTGCCACATCGCCGCGGTTTTCTTCCTCACGCTTCTCGAGCAGTTCGTAATACAATTTGCCGGAACACATGAGCACACGGCTGATCTTTTCAGGAGGTTCGGCTGTCGGATCATCAATAGCAGGCTGGAAGCCGCCATCAGTGAATTCCTCTATGCCGGAAACAGAGCGGGGATGCCTCAGCATACCCTTCGGCGTCATAATTACGAGCGGCTTGTTGAACGGCGCAATTACCTGCCTTCGAAGAACATGGAAATACTGTGCCGGCGTTGTCAGATTGCATACGATCATATTCTCTTCAGCGCTGAGCTGCAGCATCCGCTCGAGGCGGGCGCTGGAATGTTCCGGTCCCTGCCCGTCATAGCTGTGCGGCAGAAGCATTGCGAGATTCGATGTCTGTCCCCACTTAACTTCAGCGCAGGCAATGAACTGGTCTATAATCGGCTGCGCCATATTTACAAAATCCCCGAATTGAGCTTCCCACAGCGTCAGGTGATCTTTCGCCATAACGCTGTAGCCATACTCAAAGCCGAGAACTGCAAGCTCAGACAACGGACTGTCATAAATTCTCAGGGTAGCCTGACCATCTTCGATATGGTTCAGCGGAACATATTCATCTTCGGTTTTGACATCAGTAAGAACTGCATGCCGCTGGCTGAAAGTACCTCTGCGGGAATCTTCGCCGCTGAAGCGGATTTCCCTGCCGTCGGTCAGTATCGAACCGAAGGCAAGCGCTTCCGCATAGGACCAATCCAGTTTTGGATTTTCCTGGTCGAACAGCTTATTGCGCTTCTTGAACTGACTCGAAACTTTGGTATTAGCATTAAAATTGCCCGGAATTGTCGTTATGGATTTGCCGATCTTCCTGAGTTTTTCGAATTCAACCGAGGTGTCTATATCTTTGAAAACATCGCCTCTCTTGTAATTCACCGGTTCTATAATATTTTCAGGATGTTTGTTCTTACGTTCCTGATACAGTTTTTCCAACTGCTTTTTATAATCTTTTGCATAACGCTCAGCTTCTTCGTTTGTCAGGATGCCCTCCTTGATAAGTTCATTCTGATAGACTTTTCTTACGGAAGGCATGGATTTGATTTTCTTATAAAGAAGCGGCTGTGTATAGGACGGCTCGTCGGCTTCGTTATGTCCGTATTTCCTGTAACCAAGCAGATCGATGATTACGTCACTGTTGAATCGCAGCCTGTAATCGAATGCAAAAGCCGCGGCAGTCTGGACAGCTTCAGGATCATTACCATTGACATGAATGATAGGTATCTGAACCAGCTTGGCAATGTCCGTAGCGTAAACTGTAGATCTGGCTTCTGTCTCGTTCGTAGTGAAGCCTATCTGATTATTCACAACTATGTGGATGGTGCCGCCAACCTTGAATCCCTGCAATTGAGAAAGGTTCAACGTCTCTGCAACAATGCCCTGCCCCGAAAAAGCGGCGTCGCCATGAATAAGTACCGGCAAGCCTTTTGCATGGTTCCTGTCGTTTAGCAGGTTGTCGATAGCGCGGGTCATTCCCTCGATAACGGGATTCACGAGTTCTAGATGGCTTGGATTTGACGATAATATTACATTAACAGACTTATCCTTGACTGTGTAATTGCCTTTGTCGCCAAGGTGATACTTAACGTCGCCCGATCCGTGATAGCGCTGGGGATCGATTTCATCATCAAACTCGGCGAAAATCTTGCCGGGATCCTTTCTGATATTGTTAACGAGGACATTCAGCCGCCCCCGGTGTGGCATCCCCAGAACAACTGTATGCAATTCTTTAAGAGCAGCCTGCTCAAGTATTTTCTCAAGGAAATTTATTAGAGTTTCATTACCTTCGAGCGAGAATCTCTTATGCCCTACATATTTCGTATGCAGGAAATTCTCAAAAATCTCTGCTTCGACTAACTTCTTGAAAATGCTTAATTTATCATTCTTTGTGTAATTTTTTGAATTACGGGTGGATTCGAGAGTGCGCTTGATCCATTCCTTTTTATTCGGCGCCTGAATATGCATAAACTCGACGCCGATATGCCCGCAGTAGGTCTCTCTAAGGATTTCGATAATATCCCGCAGCGGCATATTATTATTTTCCCAGGCGTCATCGGTATGGAAAATCCGGTCGAGATCCCAGATTGTAAAGCCGTAGTATGCCGGATCAAGTTCGGGATAGTAATACGATATATTCCCAAGCGGATTGATTGACGAAAGCAAATGCCCCCGCACGCGGTAAGCGTTTATCAACTGCATGACGTGGGCGCTCTTTTCGATCATGTCATCTTGATCGAAAATATTGCGATCGTAGCCGTTCTGCTTATCCAGCGCCCAGCGCACCGGCTCGAAAGGTATGTTCAGACTTACGAAAATCTGGTCGTAGAAGTGTTTCTCGCCTATCAGCAGGCGATTTATATAATCCAAGAATTCCGCCGATTCGGCACCTTGAATGATTCTATGATCGTAAGTGTTAGTAATTGTAACAACTTTCGAAATAGCCATAGTAGTCAGAACATCAGGTCGTACTGCTGAGAATTCCGTTGGATAGTCTATCGAGCCGGAAGCTATGATCATCCCTTGCCCTGTCATCAGACGGGGGCTGGAAGCCGTTGTGCCGATCATACCGGGATTAGTCAGCGTGACGGTAGTGTTCATTAGGTCGTCGAGGGTCAGCTTATTATTCCGGCTTTTTTCAATGATCTCATTGAAAGCTTCCATAAATTCCGAAAATTCAAGATCCTGCGCATTTTTCACATTCGGTACCAGCAGCAGTCTGGAACCGTCCTTTTTCGTAATATCGACAGCCAAGCCCACATTCACGGATTTGCGTTTTATCCGGTAAGGCTTGCCATCCTTGACGGTATAAGCGTCGTTCATGTGGGGATATCTCTTGAGAGCCCTGACTATCGCCCACAAGAGAATATGCGTAAATGATACTTTCCGCTTTTTAAGCTTGACTAAATGTTTGTTTATTATCCTGCGATTTTCGTCGAGAGCCTTCACAGGCATAGTGCGCGTGGAAGTTGCCGTCGGCACGGACAGGCTTGCTTCCATATTCTCGGCGAGCCTTGCCGAAATATGCGGTAGTTCTTCGAGTGTCTCACCCTCTTTAACTTGTACTCCGTCGGACTTTCCATCCTTTTCGGATTTCTTCATTTCTTTGGAAAGCTTGGTAGGTTCGGCGTGATGTTCTTTGGGTTCTTTAGGTTCTATCTGTCTGCCCTGCTCATCGAGAGCAGAAACCGATTTGCCGTGAAGTTTTTCGAAATGTACCCGCCATTCGGGGCTAACCGAGTCGGGATTCTTTAGATATTCATAATACAGTTCTGTTTCGAAGGCAGTATTTAAGCCAGTCATGATCTATCCAAGTATTATTTTTGTCAATGCTGTAAACAAAAGACGTTAATATAAATTAATTATTAATGATGTCAAAATTTAATTTTAAAGTTATCTCGATTATAAATAAATTTGCAATTTTTTAATTTTAATTCGACTATATTAAAAATATTTTTAGGATCAATGAAATTACTAAAGGAAAAAGCAAATGAAAGCTGTATATTTTGATAAACACGGTGAACCTGGTGTACTGACTTACACTGAAGATTACAATAATCCTGAACCAAAAGATAATGAAATTCTCGTTAAGATAGATTCCACCAGCATTAACAAAATAGACACCGTCATGCGCCGCGGCTATCCCGGCATTCAACTGCCGCTGCCCCACGTCCCCGGCGGCGACATTGCCGGTACTGTAGCGGGATTGGGCTCAAATGTGAGGGATTTCAAAGGTAATGACAGAGTTGTTTCTTATCCCATTGTTTTACCGGAAAACAGAGATCCCAAATTCGAAGGCTTAGAGCACCTGAACGACGGCTGGAAATATTTCGGCATGCATTTGCCGGGCTCTTACGCGGAATATATCTGCGTTCCGGCGGAAAACCTTTTGCGGCTGCCGGCGAATGTTAGTTTTGAGCAGGCTGCAGCGCTGCCTATTGCCGGACTCACAGCTTATCATGCTGTCGAAACAGTAGCACAGCTCAATGAGAATGACTTATTCTTCATTTGGGGCGGATCCGGCGGTCTCGGAAGCATCGCAGTTCAGTTGGCTAAGAACAGGGGCGCTGCTGTCATAGCTACGGTCGGCAAGGAAGAGAAGAAGTCCGCCGTTTATGAATTTGGCGCCGACCATGTTTTCAATCATTACGAGGAAGATGTCGAAACGGAAGTCAAAAAGCTGTTCCCGTCAGGGGTAGATGTAATTGTTGACTATGTTGGTCCAGCCACTTTCGATAAAACTTTTCGCATGGTTCGGAAAAACGGCAAGATACTGCTTTGCGGGATGATCACAGGCAAAGAAATAACGCTGAACATCCAGCAGACCTATTTTCGGCATATCAATATCCTCGGGCTGTATCTCGGTACGATGGAAGAATTTAGCGGCTTACTGAACATGGTTGCGGAAGGGACAATCAATCCGCTTATCCATGAAGTCATGCTTCTGAAGGAAGCTGCCCGCGGACACGAAATGATTCACAGCAGCGAGCACCTTGGGAAAATAGTATTGAAATGTTCATGAAATCATAAAATCCATTTAATAATGATTCGTATTTATGTTTAAGTTCTACTAATAATAAATTTAGATTGTTGTAAATATTTTGTATATTTTATGACAAATTATTGATAATAAAATCAGGTAAGTATTATGTTCGAAATGAATCCGGTATTGGAACGACTTCCGCAGCATCTAATGGATTTTGTAATCGAGCAGCCGTATAACGAATACACTGCTCAGGATCATGCTGTCTGGCGTTATATAATGAGACAGAATGTAAAGTATCTTAGCGAAGTAGCCCACAGTTCCTATCTCGACGGCTTAAAACAAACTGGGATTAGCATAGAATACATCCCCCACATGTATGGCATGAATCGTATCCTGAAAGATATAGGCTGGGCTGCCGTTGCTGTTGACGGATTTATCCCGCCGGCGGCGTTTATGGAATTCCAGGCTTACAATGTGCTGGTGATTGCCGCGGATATGCGCCCGATCGACCAGATCGAGTACACACCCTCACCGGATATCGTTCATGAAGCTGCAGGACATGCGCCGATTATCGCAAATGAAGAATATTCAGAATATCTCTGGCGATTCGGCGAACTCGGCGCAAAAGCCTTTTCCTCGAAGAGAGATTATGACCTCTACGAGGCGGTGCGCCATCTCTCTATCCTGAAAGCCGATCCTTACACGAAAAAAGAAGACATTGAGCAGGCTGAAAAAGATTTGGAACACATCGACAGGACTATGGGCGAGCCGTCCGAGATGGCTCTTATCAGAAATCTGCACTGGTGGACTGTCGAGTACGGCTTGATCGGAGATCTAAACAAGCCAAAGATCTACGGCGCAGGGCTGCTCTCATCAATCGGCGAGAGCTATAACTGCCTGCAGCCACACGTCAAGAAGTATCCTTACACACTCGATGCAATGAATTACGATTTCGACATTACCACGCAGCAGCCTCATTTATTTGTGACGCCGGACTTCGACCACTTGAACAAAGTGCTCGACGAGTTCGCTGACACAATGGCGCTGCGCCGCGGCGGAATGGATGCCGTTAACAAGGCTATCGGCTCCGGCGCTGCCGGAACGCTCGAGTGGAATTCAGGCTTGCAGGTGTCCGGCACTTTTACCGATGTTATCGAGCAGGACGGCGAGCCGATATTCGTGAAATCCACCGGTCCCACTGCATTAAGCTACAATGACAGTCAGTTGCCCGATCACGGCAAAGACAATCACGCCGATGGCTTCGGCTCACCCATCGGACGTCCTATGCATTTCGGCAAACCGCTCGAAAATATAACTGACGGCGACCTGAAGGAATACGGTATCGAACGCGATAAAAATGTAAGGCTGGAATTTGATTCCGGCGTAACTGTTGACGGGCGTCTTCGCGATATTACACGCCGCGAAGGTAAGCTCTTGCTCATGCACTTCGACGATTGCAGGGTTACTTATCTGGACCAAACACTATTCGCGCCGGACTGGGGTGTTTTCGACATGGCGGTAGGCGAGTCGATAGGATCCGGCTATAACGGTCCCGCAGACGC
This sequence comes from uncultured Hyphomicrobiales bacterium, assembly GCA_964645005.1. GTDB lineage: Bacteria > Bacteroidota > Ignavibacteria > Kapaibacteriales > UBA2268 > CAZXYS01. Next base: position 38,253 of record CAZXYS010000036.1, read on the forward strand.
CAAAGCCTGGCAGTTGAACTTCAATCCGCCGGAAGAGAAGACGCATAAGATTGAACATACCGAAACATCGAAGAAAATGCACAGGATGTACCAAACAGTAAGGGACATTCGGGAAAACGGCAAAGACCTCAACGAGTTAGAGAATATATGGAAAATCATTAAATCGGAATATCCCGAAGAATGGCTGCTTGCTCTCGAGATATACGAGCTGCTCAGAGACAGCGAATCTTATATCGAAATTACTAACGAGATAAAAAACTATCTATCCGACCTGCGCGATAACAGGCAGGAATTCAGTAAATTGATTGATGACGGCTTCGCCCTGATGGAAGAGAAGACGGTGACAGCATGATAAACAAAACTATATCTTATCATTTTAATAAAAGCCACTCTCAGTGGAGTAAGTGGCTTTCAATATAATGTTTCAACTTATTCTTTCAATATTTTTACTGTCTTATAGCTTAATTGTTCACCATTCTCCATTCTAAGATAATAATTGCCTGCCGGGATATTCGCGGCATCGATGCTTATAATATGTTCACCGGCAGAAAAATATCTTTCGCCAATAGTCTTTATCAGCCTTCCGGTAATATCGAATAAACTGAATTTAATATTAGCGGGCTTTTCTATCGAAAATTCGATTGTGCCTGTGTTTGTGATAGGATTCGGATAGCAATTAATATCGGCGCTTAACTCAGGTTTGTATTCGGCGCTGACAATATTGAAATCCAATACTGATATAAACATGTCAGTCATACCCAACAATTCCATACGCATAGCATCATCTGTAACAGGAAAATCATACGCTGCTGTGTTTCCTACAATTATCAATGTTTTGTTGTCATAAAATGCTTCGACTATTTGGCTGTGCATATCGCCATGAACCGGGATACCCGCAAATAAAGTAGAATATCTCAAATCAGAGAAATCCTGGTTGAACATCGTTATAAAAAGGTCGCCGCTTGATTTTTTAAAAGCGTCTTTGGTAACAGGAAAATCTCTATTATCAACCTCACCGAGATACGCCGAACCTAACAAGATAATGTTGCCATATTCATCTTGTAAAATTTTATTGCCCCATCCATTATTCAAAGTAGATCCGGCAATGAATTCCGTAAAGTCATAATTAAATTTACAAATAAAAGTCCACATATCAAATTGCTCTGAATATTCTGGCTTTTGATAAGCATTATCGCTCACGGGAGGATGAACCTTAGATTCAGGTCTGCCAGTAATATAAATATTCCCCATTTTATCTGTGAATATATCAGTATTCCAACTTGTTTCGGTATATGATGAAAATATTAAATCAGATAAATCACTGTTGAGTTTTGCAACAAAGCCTGACACTGAATTTTTTTCTGGTTGATATGTATTTTCAGTTGTTGGAAATTCTTCAGATGTAGTAACACCACACACTAAAATATTACCATTATCATCAACTTCTATATCGCCAATATTCTCCCCCCATTTACCTCCCAAATATGTGCCGCCAATCATATTTTCAAGATTATCAGTAAGAACAGATATATGCAAACTTCTTGATCTTAGGGTATCGTCAATAGATTTCATAAAGGCATTTTCTGAAACAGGCATGTCTTTTGATTTGGTAGCCACATAAAGAAAAACTCTATTATTAAAAAGCCTTAGTTTACAATATTCTTCAAAATCACTCCCCCCTAAAAAAGTTGATGCTATAACTTGATTACCTTTGGAATTAAATTTAGTTATATAAAAATCAAGATCACCTGAATAAGTTTTCTGAAATGCATTGTCAGAAATTGGGAAATTTATTGTAGCCTGATGGAAAGAAACTGTACCAGCAATATATATAAAACCATCTTTGTTTACTTTAATGTCTGTTACAACACATCCTTCAGGTCCAAAATAAGTTGAATACAGGATGTCTTTTCCATCAGGTGAGAATTTAGTAAAAAAACCATGGTATATACCTTCTATTTGTTTCTTATATGCACCTGGAGTTATTGGAAAATTACGACTGTCTGTGCTTCCACAAATATAAATATTTCCGTTATTATCCGTACAAGCACCACCACAATCTTCACTACCGCCAGTACCAAAATATGAAGAGTATACAACGAAAGGATCAATTACAAAAGGTTTGCTTACATCATATTTACCCAAATTAAATCCTATTTTGGATTTTGAAATTTTTTTGAATTCACAATCAACTGATTCCATATTATTTTCTTTTAAAAAAGCTCTTAAACCACCAATTTTCAAATCAGAAATACCAGTGGCTACGGTTATGTTATTGTCATTATTAATTTTTAAATCTTGATGTCCTTGAAAATTTAATTTAATTTTATCAATTGCCGATTGATCTTTGATAATTAAATCAAAACGGAACTTGTCTTTTTTATAAAGTCTTAAATCAACATCGTTATAGATTTCTTTAAAAACAATTTCATTGAAAGCAGGAACATTTGTATAGCTTTGGTATTTTCCAATAATAAAATTATAATGAAATTTGGCTTTGAATTTAGGTTCAAATTCTTTTAAGTTGGAATTATCAAATGATAATTTTATTGCATTTCCTTGAATATTTCCTAAACTATCCCGTTTAAATTGATCAAATAGGATCCCGGTTTTCGTAACTATCACATTCTGGTTTCCCTGCTTCATAACAAAGAGAATCTTGTCATCCCATTGCCCTTGGTTTTCGATAAATACATTGTTCTGTGCTGACAAAGATTGAATTGTAAATAATGAAAAAATTATTATCACTAATGCTTTTTTCATGAAGACCTCCTGCTTATCATTTGGGAATTCCCTCTTTTGAAGGAGGGAATTCCGTAATTTAGTTATTTTTCAAGTTTGATTATTTTTATTGTGTTTTGACCAGTGTCTTCAAGGTTCTTGATATACAACTTAAGAAAATATGACCCTGAAGACAAGTAATCAAGATTAAATTGAAGGTCGCAATGTCCAGATTTTATCTGTTGAGAAGAAAGTTCTTTTATTAATTCCATGTTAATATTATACAATTTAAAGAAATTTTTACTAATTTTCTTATCTTTACTATTAATGTCTATTTACTTACAAGTACCGATATTGTTTTTGTTGTAGTTCCAAATTTAATAACTATAAAATAGGTGCCCTCGGATACACCACCACAATGCCATGTAAGAATACCGTTCCAATTAGATTGTTTTTTAATGTTGATATGTGCTTTCCCTTCAATTTTGCTGCCCATTATGTTATAAATAGATATATAAGCTTTTTCAATGTTGTATTTCGGATCCCAATAAATTTCGGAATTAACAGTTTGAACCATAAAATTTATCTTTCAACAATAACTTTGATAGCTATTGATATTGAACTATGTGTTAGTGTTATCAAATAAACTCCTGTAGCAACATCCGAGCAATCCCAATTTAAATATCCACTATGAGGTGACAATTTTTCGATAGTAATGTCATTATTATTTCCAACCTCTGTTCCATATATATTTATTATTGAAATTCTATCATTCTCAATGTCATATTTTTTGTCCCAATAAATTAGTGTGCGAACATTTCCGGAAGCTGGTTGAGGAAAAGGATCTGATGCCCAGAGATAGTCATCAATTTCAGTTCTCATATCGACACTTGAAGTTGTTGTGTCAATACCGTATCCTCTAAGATAAGTTGTACTGTCTGCTCCCAGTGCAT
>CAZXYS010000037.1:0-41434 GCA_964645005.1 uncultured Hyphomicrobiales bacterium
TGGGATATTGCATTAGAACAAATATAATCTTTTATTCCCCCTCATCCCCAGCCCTTCTTTCGGCGGGAGAAGGGTGGAAGAATTTCTTATTACTCTGAAAGTCCCTTCTCCACTTGTGAGAAGGGGTTTAGGAATGAGGGAATTCTTCTAATGTATCATCAGGGTTTATACTAATCAACTACAACCGTCTTGATATTCACAAATTCATGAATACCAAACAAAGCTAATTCACGTCCATATCCCGAATCCTTGACACCACCGAACGGCAGCCTGGGATCAGATTTCACATTCGAGTTGACAAAGCATGCTCCCGCCTGAAGTTCTTCCCGCGCTATTCGTTCTCCTCGCTCAAGGTTCTCAGTAAATACCGCTGCACCTAATCCAAACGAAGTATCATTCGCCACCCTTATCGCTTCCTCTTCATCTTTCACCTTTATAATGGATGCAACGGGACCAAATATCTCCTCATCATAAGCAGGCATACCTTTCTTTACATTCGTAAGAGCCGTCGGCGGATAGAAAGCGCCGTCACCTTCCGGCAGACAGCCCCCCGTCAGGATCTCAGCCCCCATGTCAATACTCATAGTCACCTGTTCGTTAAGCTCCTCACGCAGATCGCTCCTAGCCTGCGGTCCCACTTGAACACTCTCATCCAGCGGATCACCCATCTTAAAGCTCTCCATCGTCCGCTTGTAAAGCTCAATGAACTTATCATAAACGGATTCCACCACAATAAATCTCTTGGCTGCTATACAGCTCTGTCCCGAATTGATCAACCGTGCCGTAACGCAGGTATTCACGGTCTTTTCAATATCAGCATCTTCAAGTACTACGTAAGGATCGCTGCCTCCAAGCTCAAGCACCGTTTTCTTCAGCATGCTGCCGGCTTTCTCAGCAACTTTCCTTCCTACAGGCGTACTGCCCGTAAGTGTCACAGCGACAACATCAGGATGCTCGATAACTTTTTCAACAGGTTTCGAACTTATCACCAGATTAGTGAATAGATTATCCGGGAAGCCCGCTTCCTTAAAAACTTTTTCAATTTCCAGCGCACAGCCCATGGTATTGCTGGAGTGCTTCAGCAATCCGGCATTACCAGCCATCAAGGTCGGCGCCGCAAATCTGAAAACCTGCCAGAATGGGAAATTCCATGGCATTATTGCAAGCACAATTCCCTGCGGTTGAAATGTTACGCAGCTTTTCGTACTTTCCGTTTCAACAAACTGATCGGCTAGGTGCTTCTCAGCGTAGTAATCACACACCCAGGCGCATTTTTCAGCTTCCCCCATGCCCTGAGTTATTGGCTTGCCCATCTCCTCAGCCATAAGTTCAGCTAATCCTCTTTTCCTTTCACGCATAATATTGCCTGCTTTGCGCATAAGATCAGCCCTTTTATTGAAGCTCGTTTTCCTCCATTTCAAATATGCTTCTTGTGTTTTTTTAATCTTTTCTTCGATTATCTCCGGAGAATCTTCCTGATATTCTCTAACTTTTTTACCTGTTGCAGGATTGATAATTTCAATACTCATAGCACTGTTCCAATTTATTGACAAATTTAATTTATAATAGACCCAATTATTTGCCTTACTTGCGGAAAGTTATTTTTTTATCAAAGTGTAAATTAAAAAACGTCAACATTTTTCCAATATTTTGATATTGCCCGTATTTGAGCAAATAAAAAAAAGTTCTTTATTCCCCCTTAAAAATGGGGAGTGAAATAATTCTGCCCCCTTTACTTGTCATTCCTGCGAATGTCTTTAGATCCTGCTTTAGCGGGGCAGGAATCTTATTCCCCCTTAGCAAAGTGGGGACACAAAGGGGGTTGTATTTTCACTCTCTCCCTTTGGGAGAGGGCAGGGTGAGGGCATATTAGTATCTCGCTCCAGCGCTCCTGCGTTGGAACGAGACAAATGACTTTTCCGCGTCTAATCCACTCACTAATAAAAACAAAAAAACTTTGCAACCTTTCTACCAAAAATGTGTTAATTTGTATAGACACAAATTATTCATTTGAAACTTGAATAAGTTGTAAATATTTGCAACAAAGTGCTTTAGCACTTTGCAAGAGGTCTGATAATTAATAGCAGCAAGCTAAAGCTTGCTGTTGCAATTGATTACAAGAATATGAATATATTTTATAAAACATTCGGTATAAAAGTACATGTTAAAATCAGGGTAATATCATGCTAAAAAAATCATTCATAATGCTAATCGCACTACTCATGCCTATACTGGCAAGCGCAGAGAACGGGGATACGCTGTGGACAAAGAGACTGTCTGGTTCTCATGCAGCCGTACATCCTAACTCCCAGGTCATAGCCATCGGCGGCGATGCTGTCTATATCTTGGATATTGAGACCGGTGAGGAGATAAAACGATATGAGGGAGTAACTGTTGGTAATGGATTAGAGTTCTCAAAGACAGGTAAATACCTTGCTTTCGCTAATGAAGATGCTTTGAGGGTGGTGGATTTTGAGACAGATGAAATAATGTTGGATAAAAAAAATCCTTTGAGTGTAAGAGCTTTTACAATTTCCCCTGATGAGAGATTTGTTGTAACCTGTATTGGAAGTGGAATGGGAGTATATGACATACAAGCAGGAAAAGCTGTAAATTCATTTGGTCACATGACCTCTCCCGATGAATTTAGCTACTATCATCCCATAGGTGATGTACAATACAGCCCCGACGGAAAATACATAGCCTACAGCGCTACGGACTCGCTTAGGTTTTTGAATACCGAAACATGGGAAATATCGGATTTTAAGATACCTAATAATGCCAGCGGTCCTGTGAAGTATTCCCCTGATGGGAGGTATTTGGGGTATTTGAAAAATGCTGATGAAGATCATGTCGTAGTTATTGATTTGGATACAAAGGAAATTATCTATAAAACTAAAAGTTATTCTTCATTTTTTGATTTTAGTCCTGATAGTAAGTATTTATATAGAGACGTAGGAACAGAAGTTGATATTATTGATTTAGCAAGTAATAAATTAATTTACTTTTATGAAGATCCATTGATTGACAATTATTTCCAAGATTTTGAAATTTCTAAAGATTTTCAATATGCTGTAGGAAATCAAAGTCGATATGTATTAGTATTCCCAATAACCTGGACATCAATCCAAGAAGATATGGGACTTATAGAAGGATTAAACTATTCCTATCCCAATCCGGCAGGAAATACTCTTAACATTGAATTTAATCTGTTAGAACCATCAAATGTAAAAATCGAATTAGTCGATTTAAATGGAGCGCTGATTAAATCAATTACTGATGGTTTTATGGATGCGGGCGAGCAGCATCTTAGCGCAGACATTTCAGCTATACCATCAGGAACGTATATCCTGAGATTAACAATAGGAGGAAAGACTTACACGGAAAAGATCATAGTAAGCTATTGAAATATATATATTAATAACTGTTTTAAGTATAGATTTTAATAATATTCATGCCCTGTTTGAACAAATATGGAGGTTAAAGTTTTGAACAAAAATCCTGTAATTTTTTTATTAATAGTTATTTCTATTTTAATCCTAATCCCTGATAAAATCTCTACTTCCGCCAATTCAGTCATTTCATCAGGCGAGGTGCTTGAATACGAAGTCTCATACCTTGGTGTGCCGCTTGCTAAGATAAAAGTAGTTAACGAAGGCTCGGTAAACCTTTACGGCAGACCCCGCCACAAAGTAAAAACTTATATAAACACTTATTCCCATGTACCTATGGTCGATGTTAACGCCATCTTCGAAAGCTGGTTCGACCGCGCTTACGGCTATTCCGTACAGTTCGTAAGGAATCTGAAGCTCGGCGAAAACAACTGGGAATACCAGAAAGTTACCTTCGATTACAGCCAAAATAGAATCGATAATAAAAAGTGGGTAAAAAAGAAGCTGATGCACCACTCCACAAGTAAATTCAGCGAAGGCAGGCGATTCCACGATCCGCTCGCTCTTTTCTTTGCTGCGAGAAAACTCGCAAGAGAGAAAAAATCTACTTCTATCCCGACATTTTTCGATCACGAGCCATTTTTCACATGGATAAAATGCCCGGGGAAAAAAGAAAATATCAAGGTGAGTAATATTGACGACCCGGTCAGGACAATATACATGAAAGGCAAAGCCAACTGGTCCGCAGGCTACGGAATGAAGGGCGAAGTCGAGGGCTGGCTGACTGACGATGCGGCAGCAGTCCCGGTTAAAGGCAAAATCGACTTTATTATAGGCAAAATAACAGTGAATCTTGTAAAATGGAATAAAAACGAGTGGAGTATGCCAGTAGTAAAATAATGAAACTGATTATAAACAAATAAGCTAAATTTTTAACAGATACAGGAAATAATGAATAATAAAAACAAAAAACAAACGTTTTATTATTTCACGGCAGAGAATAATTACTAAATTCTCGATTATAACATGAAGGACTTATTATTATGAATATCTACGTAGGTAACATCCCTTATACCACTGATGAACAAGAACTCAGTGAACTTTTCGAACAGTTCGGTGAAGTTTACTCTGTTAAGATCTTAACTGATCGCGAAACAGGTAGACCAAGAGGCTTCGGATTTGTCGAAATGGAACAGAATGGCGGACGCCAGGCTATCGAAGAACTCAATGAATATGAGATGAATGAGAGAAAACTGGTTGTCAACGAAGCCAGAGAAAAACGCGACAAAAGAAGCAATTTCAAAAAAAGATATTAATTATTCCTAAATTTACCGGAAATTTGTTGATTTCATTCTCTGCCGCATCAGCAAATTCCGGATCTCCGGAGATAATTAATTACTTAAAAAGGCAGTTCCGATTTCTCGGGGTTGCCTTTTTTAATTGATCTTCTAAAATAAACCGAAATATTCTTATTTTTGAAATCAATAGAAATAATAAAAATAAACCAGAAATAGCATGTATTATGAATGTCCTTAAATTCGGCGGCGCGGTCTTAAAAACACCTGATGGCTTTGAAAAAATGGCTGAAATTATTTCCGGCACTAAGGATGAACCCCTACTGATAATTATTTCGGCATTTTCCAAAGCTACCAGCAAATTAAAAAATGCTGCCATAACTGCGGAACAGGACGATGATATGAAAGCTCTGTCAATAGTCAAGGGAATCGTCGATGAATACAGGTTCTTCGCCGATAAAATCATATCAAATAAAGACATTTCCAACGCTTTGAATCAGGTTTTCGAAGAGGGTGAAGATAAGATAGGCGGATACATCAGGGGCGTCAATATTACAAGAGAATTAACCCCGCGAACATTGGACGCTATCCTCAGCTTCGGTGAATATTTCGCTCTGCACACCGTACATCACTTCTTGCAGGAAAAAGGTATGGATATCCGCTGTATAGACTCCACTTCGATTCTCGTCAGCAACTCGAATTACGGTAATGCCGATCCACTAATCGACCTGACAAATGAAAAAGTCGAAAAGATCCTCAAACCTGCTTTGAATAAGCACGGTAAAGTCGTCACTCAGGGCTTTGTAGCAATGGACACAAAAGGCGAAGTTACAACTATGGGCATCGAGAGTTCAAATCTAACCGCCACTTTGCTTGCGGGTCTTCTCGGAGCAAAAAGCATCACCTTTTATACTGATGTTCCCGGCATCTGCAATTCCGATCCAAAGCTCACCGAAAATCCAAAGACAATAAACACAATAAATTACGATGATGCTTATAATCTGGCAGCACGCGGCTTAAAATTGATCTATCCGCCAATGATAGATCTGGCAAGAAAATATAGTCTGGAACTTATTTACAGTTCCGCTTTTGATATTAGCACAGGTTCAACTACCATCAATAACGGACGCAGTTCCACTCTACCGACCACCATCATTCTTAGACAAAATCTTAATCTTTTCATATATTCTTTCAGAGAATTTTCCGGGCGAAAAGAATTTCAAAAAAAATTCACTCAGTTTTTAAATCTGAATTCAAATGAATTTTACTTTGATTCCGCAGCAGATTCCTTACTGATCCTAACGGAAAAAAACAAACTTGCAATTGATCCTGAAATTGAATCAAAAAATATCCGGAATATCTCCTCCATTAGTTTGGTTAATCTTGAAAATTACATGTTTCTAAACTTAACTAAATCACTCAAAAAACACATAGACAAAAATCATATTTACGGTATTTATTTCTACCCCGAAAAAAGACTTGCTAACTTGATCGTTTCAGGTGAAATTGATCAACAGATCATAAAAGTAATCTCCGAATTACCAAATAGAAAACTTTAAACTTATATTTTCTTCCGAGAGCATAAATCACAGAAAAAATTTGCAACAGCAATCTTTAGCTTGCTGCCACACTGTCCCGTCGGTTGAGGCTGCCGACGAAAACCAGGGAAACGTCATCTAAGCGCAGCGAAAAATCCAGTGCCGACGCGCATCCTGGATCCTTCATTCCGATTCGTTCCGTTAGGAATGAGGCTTTTGAGCCGCCTCCATTTAGGGATAAGGGGGGCTTCTAATGAAATATCCGGGATTAATATTATTACTTCCGATTTTTTATTAATTTTGTAATTTTACTGATATCGGAAGAATAAATGCAAAATATATCACATACGCGGGCACGGGAAATTATAGACAACTGCAAAGACAAAACCATCGCAGTCATAGGGGATGTCATGCTCGACAGATACTTCTGGGGCTCCGTCACGAGGATCTCCCCTGAATCGCCTGTTCCGGTGATTGACCTCGAAGAAGAGACCTTCCACCTCGGCGGCGCAGCAAATGTAGCCAACAATTTAAAAACTCTCGGAGTTATCCCGCTGCTTTGCGGTGTTATCGGCAATGACAACTCGGGCGGGCAATTCAATTCAGCGGCTAATGAGACCGGCATTAAAACCGATGGACTCTACAAAGATAAAACCAGACCCACAACTGTCAAAACAAGAATTATAGGAAACAATCAACAGATAACCAGGCTCGACAAAGAAGTCCGCAGCCCGATAAGTGTGGAAGGCGAAGAGTTCATACTCAATGCTCTCAAAAAACAGAAAAACTTAAGCGGCATCATTTTCGAGGATTATAACAAAGGCACCATCACAAAAAATTTAATTAAAAGCGTTGTCGACTTTGCCGGAGTAAACTCTATCCCTGTTTTCGTCGACCCCAAATTCGAAAATTTCTTTGAATATAAAGATGTCACTGTATTCAAACCGAATAAAAAAGAAGCCTTCCATGCACTGGGATTAAACTATTCCGATCATAAAGATTATGACCTCGTCGGCAAACTGCTTCTTGAAAAACTTAACGCTTCTTATGTACTGCTAACACTTGGCAAAGAAGGGATGATGCTGTTCGAGCAGGGACGTAAGGTTTACTCAGTACCCGCCCGCACCCGCCAGGTATCCGATGTTTCCGGCGCCGGCGACACTACTATCGCTGCATTCGCAGCCTTTTATGCCGGCAGCGCTGATATTCTTGAGTCTGCCGCACTTGCCAATTATGCCGCAGGCGTCGTATGCGAATCCCCCGGCATTGTACCCATCAAAATTGAAAAACTGATCGAGACAGTAAAGAGAAACCATGTAAATGAATAAGCTCTATTAAAAATCTTTAGCTATTCCACCGCCGCCGAATATCTTTGCTCCCACAGGCGAAACATCGCTTACCGGCTGCACCAGATCGGCAATATACGCAAAAGCATCAACCTGATCGTCATGCTTCCCGTTTGGGAAAGCCAGCAGTTCATCTTCAAAATCCTGCAGCCAGGGGGCATCCTTCCGAAAATACACCATATATGATTCCATTCGCGCCTGCATCGCCAGGCTGCGGCTCACTTTATCCTTTTTTGCGAGTAACTTTCTTACCCTCAGTCCTTCTCTCATAGCCGATTGAATCAGGGACACCTGATACTGCACACTTTCGACACCTATAATGTCCGGATTATAGCGGTTCTGAATATTTTTCAGCAAATTCATATGGGCAGCACCCTCAAACCTTTCCCGAATCACATTCAATATCAGAATATCCTTATCCGGTGTCAAAGCAAATACAACTATTACCGTATAATCCGAACGCTCTCCGGTCGCAGCCGCTAAATCGACAGTTGCCATTATCCTACAAGACTGATCCCATATCTTCTGCTCGCCGGATTTGCCCTTTAGATAAAAAATACTTCCGTCATGGCTGAAGTATTGGAAGAATTTCCGTTTGAATATGCCGCCGCCCGCAGGAGATGGATTCTGCTGATATAGACTCGAAAACCAATACGAGCCTAGTTCTTTTTTAACCTCCTGTAAATATTTCCATGAATATCTATCGCTCCATAACGGCTGATTTGGTCCTCTGCCCAGTATATCCCCGGGTCCCGATATTGCCGGCATCTTCACAACTTCCCATTTGTTTTCATTGTCATCTTCATTCATTTTTAGGATGCGTCCGCACAAGTCATCCTCATGCCAGCGCGTCATGATAAGCACTATTATTCCACCCGGCTCCAACCGCGTGAAAGCTGTTGCCCTGTACCACTCCCACAATTTTTCCCGATAAACAGGGCTGTTAGCTTCCGCATCATTCTTCACCGGATCGTCAATAATGAGAAGATCGGCGCCCTTCCCGGTTATCGAACCGCCCGCCCCGGCGCAGCTCATACCGCCTTCACATCCTTCTATCCTGAAATTATTTACCGCCCGCGAGGAAGGATCAAGCCTGATTCCGAAATAGTCTTCGCCAAATTCATCAATCAAATCCCGCACTTTCATACCCCACGAAGACGCAAATTCAGCGCCGTAGCTTATCAGGATAATCCTGTTATCCGGGAAATTCCCCAGATACCAGACAGGGAAATATTTTGATGTAAGCTCCGATTTCCCATGCCGCGGCGGCATATTTATCATTACTCGTTTGATAATTCCGCACGCAGCGCTTAGAAGCTTCTCGTCGAGATAATTCAGATGAGGTACGTACACCCACCTGCCGCCGCTTATTTCATGTGCAAACGTAGCCGGTGAGCTTATCGCGAGATGCTTAAATCCTTTTAATTCTACATTGTCATGTTTTTCAGCGGTCATTGATCCTCATTTTCAATAATTAAAACACAATTTTCCTAAAAATACACAGGCTAAAACGCATTATCAAATAAACTATCTAAATACTATTTAAAAAACGTATAAAAACCATTTTTATATATTTTTTATACCGTTTACTTGTTATAACTTTTCGTGATAATATTTTTGCATGGAATTTTTTTGATTAAAAAGGAGGAAACATGCCTTTGGAAATTTTCGACGAGGAATTAACACAACAATACTCCAATGAAGGGAAAAAACTTACAGGTAATTATTTAAACCTTATCGACGATCTAAACAGCAAAATTGAAAACCGAGGAACATCTTTTGATGTGGACAATTCATCCGAGCAAAATAATAATGCCAACGACCTCAAAAAGCTTGATAACGCTATTAAATCGCTTCAAAACATGACGAAGCTTCTCAAGGACTATCTTGCCCTGGAGACTCTCATAATCCGTACGATCCGCAATGAAGCAAAAGCGCGAAGCATTTTTATCGACGGAATGGAAATCAGCAGCATTAATGATCTGAAGAAGCTTATGGAGAGGATGAATAAGGAAAACAATCAACCAAAATAAAAAACCAGCGGCTAAACCGCTGGTTTTTTAATATCACTTCAGCAGGTAAAGACCTGCAATCATTTACTTATTCAATACCAAAGGAATCTGTTCTGATTTGCCGTTTACCCGTGCAACCAGGTAGTATGTTCCACTGGTTAGGTTCTGTGCGCTGAATTCCACATTATACTGACCCGGAGCCACCATTTCATTGAGGACAGTCTGAACCGTCTTGCCGGTTTCGTCAATAATGTACAAGTGTATATCCTGTGGCGCTTTACGGACAGTGTAATTGATATTCGTAAAGTCGTCGAACGGGTTCGGTCCGACATTCACGGTAAATACATTATCTACACCGTAAACTCCGTCTTTAACCCATCCGGCAGCTTCTCCCGTACCGATCAATTCGATGGAAATGTCATCTTCAGCATTCGATTTAATTGTCAGGAATTCCTGGTAATTCTTCTCTTCGGAAGGAGTGAAGCGAACATTTATAGCTTCCTTATCACCGGGCTCAATTGTGATTACACCGCTCGGCGCATCTATAACCTCAAAGGCGTTATCACTGCCGGAAATAGATAATTCTGACACTTCAAGATCAATATCACCCGGATTGGAGATCTGGAAGACCTCGTCTTCATATTCGCCTATATAAACGGTTCTAAAGTCCACTGTATTCTTATTCACAGAAATTTCAGCTTCGGGTTCCGGCTGTATATTTTCAAGCCATTTGACCGCCTTATCAAAGAAGTCATTCCTTAAGGTAGGATCAGAAATCACCTGCGGACTCAAACTCATTACAATTGCCCTTGAATCAGCTAATTCTGATCTAACAGCCAATACCGTATCTTCGACTGTCTTAATTATCGGGTATGAGTTATTTCCTGTTGTTTGCAATGCGTGAGTCAGATAGCTTATTAACTGTCCATTATTACTGAATCCGTCTGTAATAGGATCATCTTTCACGCCAGACAGTTGTATTCTTCCTGTTTGCTGACCCTGGAAACAAGTAATTACAAATCTCATTCCAAGTTTAGTTAATAATGCTGAATTCTCTGATAGATTACCGGGCACTATTGTTCCGATAATAAATACATTCTTGTTATTGTTCACCGCTGATAAAAGCATATTTTCTTCTGTGGTATTAATTCTGCCATTATCACCACTGTTCCATATAATAGTTTTCATATTTGGAATAACTGATGCAAAGTCCATGTAGTCCGATGCAGATATATCAAAGTATTCGGTATGATCTGTGGATTGTAAAATATTTGTCAACCTGCTTTGAGAACTTGAACCATCAAAAACATTGAATTTCTCGATCTCTGAAGAAATTGCAGAGAAAGAAGTTTTATTTGGTATAATCAAAGCTTCGGCATCTCCTTTAACTTCGGCAGCTAAAATTGCTTCTCCGATTCCACGAGTAGGTCCTGCTGTCAATGTAACAGTTACATCTTTCGATGCACCGGCATCTATTGTAATTTCGTTGCCTTCTTCAATATTGACATTCCAATCACCTGGTGTCGAACTACCAAGAGATGATTGAAGATCAACAGTTATACTTGCAGCAGATTTATTCTCTATAGTAAAAGTTTTCTGGAAACTTTCGCCTGATGCTACAGCGCCGTATCTACCACCCGTTGATGAAATAGATGCAATCTGCTCCATTGTTTCATTGGAATTTCCAACAGCAGCATTCTGGACCATCAGTGAATTTGGCGCATAATCAACAACAGCTCCTACTAAATAAACATTATTCAGATCCCAACTGTTATCTAAAGTATATGAGAAAGTATACCTATGAACATCTCCTGCATTCGTTGCGCCGATTATTGAATTTGGGGCTCCAAATGGACCATCTATATATGCCCGGGCAACTTTCTCATGGACATAACCCTCAATTTTCCCAGGTTTATTATAATAAGGATGTTCTTTAGGATCATCAATATAAGGATTTGATGCTACATAATCATCTGTGGGATTATATTGATAAGAAAGATAGTTGCTCTGGTCATAACCCTGTCCGCTGCCTGTTACGTCATCTTCAATAACATACAGTAAAAAGCGCGTGTTATTTTCAACATTATTTAAGAACTCACCGGTGATCATACCTTTCACTGTTTTCGAATTCTTATCTATTTTGTAATCCAATTGCACATCAACATTCGGTTGACGATCCATTATCTGTTGCGCAACGTTTCTCCATGCACCTCTGGAAATGGCAATTTGAATATTCCCACCTACATCTACAGAGGCTCTGTTAACAGCACCGGACGGATAACTGGATACGCCCAATCCCGATAAAAGCTGATTCCCCTGGCTAAAAGCCATTGCATCACCGGAGTGCACTTTAACACCGATTATCTTTCCGGGGAACTCCGCCATCATACTGTCCATGACTATAGTACCATCAACGCACCAGCCGCACCAGGCACCGGTAAATTGTTCTAAGAGCACCCGCTGCTCGGCTTCCTGAGCTTTTAGTCCCGTCACCGAAAACATCCCGACTACGGCGACTAAGAGAACTGAACCATAAAACTTTTGAAACAATTTTTTCATATTAAAACTCCTCTTATTTATAAAAAATCTAACTTACTTTAATTTCATTTTGAATTTATATTATAATCTCTTTTATATCTAATTTAAAAAAACTAAATGTAGATTTCTAAATATAATAAATTTTTATTAACATTCTAAAATTCTTTACAATTTAATTTAAAAAATTGTGACTGCTCTATTTTGTATTAACACATAAGCAGACAAAAAGTAACACTTTTATATAATATTTTTGATTAATAATTTGTCATAGTTTTGTAAGCTCATTACATTTAATAGCTTATATGTAACAACATAAATTTGAGTAATTCAGGATTTTGAGCCGGGATTATTTCCCGCTCAACAATTTCTTTCTTAGTTTCCTTAGATACATTTCCGAAACATTCAACTCGAATGCAGCCTGCTTATAGGTCTTATCAGAATTGTTCTCCAGATAACGTCTTATAAATTGCTCAAGGCGCGTCAGTTTAGGCACATATACATTCATACCGGCAAAGTGCCGCATCAGCACGCGCACCGTTTCCATCCCGCACAGCCCCGCCACCATCTGCAAGTCTTCGGTCAGATCACTTTCCTTCAACTGATCATAGATGTCTTTCATTTTACCTTCCCCCATTTATTTCTGAGAAAAACATATTATTTGCATATCCGAGATAGTCTTTTACGAGGAACTTCAGGTCATCGGCGGTATCTTTATCGAGCAGTCCTGCATTATGCATCTCGTGGAAAATCTCATCGATCATTTTTTCGATAGCTCCTGTATTCCCACTTTTTGCTCGCGGCACAATCAGGCATGTTTCCTGCAGCTTTCTCAGTTCCTTTTCGGCGGCGATGTTATGATTACTTTGCCCCATAATTCCCTCACTAATTAAATTTTTAAAAAATCAATTAAATAAATTTGTTTTTCTCGCAAATAAGATTTATATTTGCGGTAGTTATTACAACAATATGATGTAATAACAACGGCAAATATATGTAAAATATACATACGTGTCAAGTAAAAAATTATGAAATATATCAGGGAAGACATAGGCAAGCGTTTGCGCCTTATTCGCGAGGGTATAATCGGCGAAGGAATCGAACTGTCCGCCAGTCAATTCGCCAAGCTCTTCAATTCCACCCGTGACAAGATAATCAACTACGAGAGCGGCAGATCGAACCTCCCTGTAGAGATCCTCGTAAAGCTTTACAACCGCGGCGTAAACCCCATATACGTCCTCACCGGCGAGGGCAGCATTTTCGCCCCGAACGAAGCCGGCAGCGCCTTAGCCGACCGCCTCCGCGAAAACGGCGCCTACCGCGCCGAATCCGAACCAGCTTCAATCGAACCAACCAAATTCGATCCCTCAAAGCTAAGCGAGGAAGACAAAATTTCCCTGATAAGCGCAGCAGCGGGCGATATATTGAAGAAGAGGAAGGGAGGGAAGTGAGATATTCTATCATAAAATGTTTTTAAAATAAAAAATTTCATTCCTGCAAATGTCTTTAGATTCCGCTTTATCAAGCAGGTCATCCAACAATAACGCAATATTACATTAGCATCAACTATCATATTTCTCTCTCACGGCATCCTTCTCTTCATCGATAAGTTCAGATTTAGCGTAAGCATTTAAAGCAAATTTCGTACTTTCTTAGACTTATTATCAGATTCAACATACTCATTAATTGTGAACTCGACTTTTTTGCCTACAACTCTTCAATTCCCATAAATCACCTTTCCCTTCCCCAAAATATGTTGAATAAACTTCGATTCCGGATTTATAGGCACTAAGTCAATGGTGATATGAAGGGTTCGTTCAAGTTTCGTGCCAAAAGCAAAGAAATCTTTGCCCCTGAGTCCTTCGCAGGTGAGATCTATGTCATTTGGCTCACTTTCCGAGTCAAGAGCACTGCCAAATAGAACCAGCTTCTTAACGCCAAATTCCTCTGCTATCTTTTTAATCGTATCGATATATGACTTCTGTTCCTTCACGTTACTTTAATACAACCTTTCGTCTCAGTCAGTTTTACAACTGGCTTGAATAAACTTTTGAATTAGTTAATTAGCCAACAACCTCGTTCTTCACCCATCCAGTCATATCGGTAAATTACTCTTCTTTCTGTATTACACAGTGTTTTTTTTATGATCTCATTCATTTCACTTCTATCTACCTCGGAAATCAGGGCATCACTTAAGTTATATCTCTCTTCTCTGATAGTTTCTCGTATGGTATCTTTGTTTATCTTTTTAAGGGTTTCAATATCAATATTTATCGTCTGCATGATAATTACTCGTGTTTATTTTATTGACAGACAAATATAAAAATTATTATCAATTCAATCATACAAAATAATTTCTAATCCGCTAAAATTTCTTAACTTTGTAGTTTTAGTCAAAACTAATATCTGAATTTATTAAAATAGGGAACGGCACCTCACGTTATCCCATAATCTTTTATACTGAAAAGAATTAAATCAGAAATAGTTATATTCAAAATAAAACGGAGGTTAAATTGAGTGATTTAACAAGTCCCGAAGTAGTGATCGAACGGGCAAAAGAGGACAAAGTCGAGTTCATAAACCTTCAGTTCTCTGACATGATGGGCATGGCGAAAAGCGTCACCATCCCCGTCAGCAAGCTGCCCGACGCCCTCAAGAACGGCGTCTGGTTCGACGGCTCATCGATCGAAGGCTTCACAAGGATTTCCGAAAGCGACATGCTGCTGCGTCCAGTGCTGGACACCTACGCGGTGATCCCATGGTTCGAGCGTGACGGCAGCAATATCGCGCGCATCATTTGCGACGTCTACACGCCCAACGGCGAACCTTACGACGGCGACCCGCGCTGCATCCTTAAGAAAACCATGCAGGAAGCCGAAGCTCAGGGCTACATCTTTAATACCGGTCCAGAGCTCGAGTTCTTCCTCTTCAAAAAGGAAAACGGCAAGATCAAGACAGCCGGCGATATGACCATCGAACCGCACGATCGCGGTCAGTACTTCGATCTGGTGCTCGATGCCGGATTCGATGTCCGCCGTGATATGACCCTGGCGCTTCAGAAGATGGGTATCGACGTCGAGACCGACCACCACGAAGTAGCGCCCGGTCAGCACGAGATCGACTTCAAGTACAGCGACGCCCTCTCCACCGCCGACAGAGTGATGACACTTAAATATACGCTGAAAGCCATCGCCCAGCGGCACGGCTTGCACGCCACATTTATGCCCAAGCCCATCGGCGGCGTCAACGGCAACGGTATGCACGTCCATCAGAGCCTCTTCTCCAAAGACGGCGATAACCTTTTCTTTGATGATAA
Source organism: uncultured Hyphomicrobiales bacterium (assembly GCA_964645005.1). GTDB lineage: Bacteria > Bacteroidota > Ignavibacteria > Kapaibacteriales > UBA2268 > CAZXYS01. The sequence continues at coordinate 15,435 of CAZXYS010000037.1, forward strand.
AGACAAATACAAATTATCCGAAATGGCTTACCAGTTCCTGGCGGGGCAAATGCATCACATCCGTGCAATGAGCGCCGTCCTGAATCCGCTGGTAAACTCTTATAAGCGGCTGGTACCCGGCTACGAGGCTTCAACTTACATCTGCTGGGCAAATGTGAACCGCTCTGCGCTTATCCGTGTGCCGAAATACACAGCAGGCAAAGAGAAATCCACCCGTATCGAGATCCGCAGTCCCGATCCCAGCGCTAATCCTTATCTTGCATTCGCAGTGCTTCTGAAGGGCGGCATGGACGGCATCAAAAACAAGATGACCCCGCCGCATCCGGTAGAGGAAGACGTATTCGGTTTCGACGACGCCAAGCTGAGAGAGATGAAGATTGACTTTCTGCCTTACAACCTGATGAGTTCAGTCAAGGCATTGCGCAATAACGATGTCATAGCGAGCGCTCTCGGCTCAGTCTTTACCGAGAAATACACTGCTGCCAAGACGAGCGAAGCGGACAGCTTCCGCCTTTGGGTCACCGACTGGGAGATAAACAATTATCTTGAGACGATATAAATTTATGATGTGTCACACCTTTCAGGTGTGGCACATCTAAATAACCCGAGACACATCATATTCCGATTTCTCTTTACTAAATTCCGATTAAGTTATGATTATTTCCCGCAAAGCTGCACTTTGCCAAATCAATAACAGTTCAAACAAAATCAGTTAAATCAATTCAATCAGCGAAATCTGCGTTCAGAATCAGCGGTTCAGAAATTCTTCATTCCTAATTCGTCATCCCTCAATCGTCATTCTTAATTGAATAACCGCCGCTATGTGAAAAACGGCCGCAGTTTCGAATGCAGCGGCAAGGCATGCCTTGCCGGTAACACACAAACCCTGCTAACCTGCTGATTATGTTAAATTTGCTCAACTAATATTCCGAAAAGTCGCACTTTGTTCTTCTAATCAGTGCAATTAATATAATCAATGACAATCAGCAGTTCATCCTCCGCGCCCTTCGCCAGACATAACCCAAAAAATTCATTAGAAATTTGAATTTACTGTATACTTATGTAACAAAGTGCTTTAGCACTTTGCAGATGGTCTGAAAAACTTAGAATTAGCAGCAAGCTAAAGTTTGCTGCTGCAATTGTTTCTAAAAATTTATATTGTATAATGCAATATTTGGGATGAACCCGGAAAATTCATTATAAGAATTCCCTCATTCCTAAATCCCTTCTCCCAAGTGGAGAAGGGACTTTCAGTTTAAAAAGAAATTCTTACACCCTTCCGGGAGAAGCAGAAGGAAAGTTATTTTTACTAGGCTGTAAGATTTATGAAATTATTAAAATGAGAAAATCATATTATGAGTTTTTAGAATTTTTTCAATGAGCAATTTGTAATAAGCTGACACCCATGATAGTTAATAAAGTGAGGAAATAGATAGTATGAAAGCTTAGCCTGATTTTTCCGTCTGTCCGTTTCATGATGCACCTCCTGAATGATTTTGTTCAATTCATTCTGATCATCCTGTAAGAGCTCTCACTTTATAATCATTTTGTTCTTAACTAACATATACCCGAGGATTATCTTTTTGTGACAAAGTATAATAAGATAAAAAAACCCCGGCTGCTGCCGGGGCTCGGAAAATGGCTTAACCGCTGTATCGACAATTAAGCCGGGGCTCGTGTATGATTTTTTAGTTCAATTTTCAAGGAGTTCAGTTATAATAATTTCGCTATACCTTATGAAATGCATTATACATGCCAAAATTTGCACATCCACTTGATTGAATTGACTATTTCCAAACATTTCAATCAATTAAATAAATATTAAATTTATGAATTATTTCTATAGAATCTATATTTGCCACGGGATCCCGTGTTTTGCCACGATAGATTGTTTTGATATGAACTGAAGATTACGTCATTGCAAGGAGCGCAGCGACGAAGCAATCTTTGACTTCATTGAGATTGCTTCGCCCCGCTAAAGCGGGATTTCGAAGACTCAACTGCGCTCGCAATGACATTTTAACTCTTTTGCGGGTTGAAATTTAATATATGGACATAATAGCCTTTTCAGAAATCAGTCCTCAGCGAAATAATAAAATTCCGCCCAGGCGCAGAAATACCCGAACTGTACGGGCGGTATCTTTGATCTGTTATATTCTCTAAGCCGGCGGAAATGGTCAATTTATCGGTGAACTTGTACATAGCTTTGAAGTTTAGCGTGTACCACCCCGGCGAGTAGTGATTACCCTCACCGTCGTCGGCGTAGAGTTCCGGCTTACCCTTCTCGCTCTCGGCGAGGTCTTCGTATTCGACTTCGCCGCTGTATTCAGCATAGAATTGAAGATTCACCCTGCCGCCACTGTATGTAAGCCTCGAGACGCCGAACCAGGGCGCCGCATGACGCGACGGACTTGTCGAGCCATCGTCCATCTCTTCTTCGCCCTGCTGATAGTTGAAGTCAGACGAAAAATCGAAATCCGAAGGCAGATTCATCTCGATACCCGCCTGTATGCCGTAAACATTGGCTGCAGCCGCATTCCGAATAGCCTGAACCTGGCTCAGGACGCCATCGTACATTATGCTGTGCTGTCCGTTCAGTGTGTAATCACGCCGCACCATTGCATTCTGAAGATTCGTATAAAAAGCCGTGACGTCAATTTTCACAAAATCATTGAAAACCCTGGCTATACCGAGATCGGCATTGTAAGCGTATTCAGCCTTCAGATCGGGATTGGGAACCACCACGGAACCTCGCTCAGAATCGAATACTTTGCCGACATCATCAACATTTGGCGAGCGGAAGCCGGTCGAGGCATTCGCCTTTATCACCCATGTATTATCCGGGCGATAGGTGAAGCCAAGATTTCCTGTCAGGGCGCCGTTATTGATATTGGCTTCAGTGAATGGGAAATCGTAAAAGGTTGTATCGAAATCGGCATCGATCGTGAATTGGTTATAGCGCATACCGGCTTGCAGCATGAATTTGTCGGATATTTCGAAGTGATCCGTTACATAAGCTGCGTAAGATGCCCAGTTCGACTGAGGATAGCGGGTTGGCGCAACAATTTCATTGCCGGTATTGATATTATGAATAAATGCCGTGGAATTCACATCATTCAGCACCCACTCCAGTCCGTAGAATAATTCATGGCGCTCGCCTACGGACTTCGTGAAATCCAGATTTACGGAATAGGCTTCTATTTCCTCTATGCGATTTCTCTGTTCGGGATCGTCGAGAGAGCGGTCAATCCTGCTTTCCTCAAAGAACTGATGCGCCAGCCGGACGGTCATTTGTTCATAAAAGGGATTATTATCGCTGTGATTTAATGTCAGATTATTCATCATCCATTTCTGCGGACCGTAGTCCCACTGCGCATAGCGGGGATGTCCATCCCGCATCCGCAAATGGCGGTCGAAGCGCCCGTAATCCGATGTCTCAGAGTAATGGAAGCCGTAATTGAAATCCCATTTCTCATTAGGTTTGAAGAGAACCTTCTGCATCATATTTATCTGCGAAAAACCTGACGGACGCTGTACTTTCGGATCTTTGTTCCTTACCACGACGTCATCGCTGTCGATGCGCTCGACATAATAGGGCTTCAGGTAATCAGCCGGTCCGTACGTACCCATGCGCAGATGGTCATATTTATTGGCGCTGATACTGGTCAGCAGCGCCCAATTCTTCCAGCCGACATTTATATCGAAATGCCCTGTATTTTCATTATTGGCAGAAGAATAACGGGCGACAGCCTTACCTTTTATCATCGTTTTATCATTATAAGTCAATTGCGGCGTTAGCGTCCGGAAGCTCATTACGCCGCCGATAGCGTCGCTGCCGTAAATCACCGAGCCGGGACCGAACAATACTTCCGTATTTTCAATAGCAAAAGGATCGAGAGATATAACATTCTGGATATTCCCGCCGCGGAAGATTGCCGTATTCATACGAACGCCGTCAATCGAGTAGAGCAGTCTGTTGGTGGCAAATCCCCTTATCATCGGGCTGCCGCCGCCCTGCTGGCTTTTCTGGATGAAAACCTCGCCGGAAACATCGAGCAGATCTGCTGCGGTCTGAGGGTTTTGAAGGGATGTTTCCTTTGGCGAGATAGATGTGATCTTCGCCGGAACATTGCTCGAAGTCTGCCGCCAGCGTGTAGCCGACACGACGACTTCATTCATATTGACAGATCTGGGTTTTAGCTGTAGTTTGAAGGAATTTTCATTTAGCTCGGCATAGCTTTTCACTACCATACTATAACCGATCTTGCGAATCTGTATTTTATCCGATCCCTTGAATTGAGATATATCAGTTTTTCCATCAGCATTGGTCGAAGCGTATGCTTTCGGCTTTTTACTGATCAAATTCACCATGTCTATAGGTTCGCCTGTTTCCTTATCCGTAATGGTTATTGTCTGGGAATACGCTATAGCTGGTATCGCCAGCAATAACCATAAAATTACTATCTTTCTCATAAAGAGCTTTTTTCTGAATTAGTTAAACAAAATATGTAAATGTCTTGAGGCTGTCCCAAAAGTCAAAGAATGTCATTCCTGCGAATGTCTTTAGATCCTGCTTTAGCAGGGCAGGAATCTGATGAATGCTGAATTCTACATAGCGGTAAAAAATCTCAACCAAAATTTCGCACTAATGATGGAGTCTCTGAAGCTTCCTTACATCAAAAACAATCCATCAAACTATGTCAAAAGCGATATTTTTCAGAGATTGCTTCACTGCATTCGCAATGACACTATAAATGATGGTTAAAATCACATTCTTAAGTTATAAATTTAATATTTGCTTAACTGTTCTCGGGTGGTGGAACCGGGGGTGGAAAATTTAGTGAAGAATAATTGGATGATTTGAGGAAAGCTTCTTTTTTTTCGCTTATATCAAGCGCGGGCTGCCAGTCGAAATGGCCGGAAATATATAGCGGCTTGAATACAAGCGAAAGAATCTTATTGCCATTCGTATTCAGCGGTTCATCGTTTGAATTTTTGTTTAGAAGTGTGATTATCTGATCATTTAATTTTGTTTCCTCATGATCAAGCCAGCACCAGTAATAGACAGAGTCCTGCTTGACTTTCGTTTTTACAATGTCGTACATATTGCCGCGGTACTCGAATTCGCGGCTGTGTTCCCAGCGAAGTTTGGTTTTCGCTTCCTCTTTGGAAAATTCAAGCAAAACCAGCTTATCTCTTTCTATGCCGGCATCAATCTGCTCTTTGACTTCTTTTTTTACGAGGGATTTTTGGAATTGCAGCCAGGTATAGGAAGCTGTCATCGGCGCGAAAAGAGCTAATAATAATACTATGGCTGCAATTTTTCTGCTCATTTTTATTCAGAAAGCCTATTTTTTCGAAAATCAGTAATAATATTATTTACACGAAATTTTAGTTGATTTATTTAAAATCTGAACATCACACTAAATATTGCGCTGCGAGGCATCCGGAAATTGCGGTGGAGGCGAAATTGGTCTTCGGCGTAATTCGCGTAGGCGCGTAAACGTTCGTCCGGAGTGACTTTGTCGTCGTTGTTGAAATCAGCGTTTGCATTGTAAAGCCTATCGCCGTAAATAGAGTATTGATCGGGATTAATTGTCTTGGGATTGTTAAAATCCGCTGATTTGTAATAAGTGACATCTGTAATATTTATTCGATCTCTGTCCAATAACTTTTCATCATAAGGTTTGTCATTGTCAGGATAATGATATAATGCCTCAGTTCTGTTGAATAAATTATAGATATCTATCATTAAGACTAACTCAGAACTACCGAAATAATTACCGAAAATATCTTTCAACATTATTCCCTTTGACAACCGCATATTCGTTACCCAGTAATCCGGATGACGATTTTTTCCCCCATAGGAAAAAGTGATTGGCATTACTCTATTAATAGTAACATTTTTATATGGTGCTCCAGTATTCCATTGAGTGGTAAAATTCAAACGCATATTTTCCAAAATGTGTTGTCCGAATAACACAGGTCCTTCATCATCATTAAGAGCTAAATCGAATATAAAATTTATCCAGTGGCGGGTATCGAATTCCGGGTCTTCTGTGTAGTGACTCTGCCACTCATAATTATGCAGATTATAAAAGAAGCGGAAGCCAAAATTGCTTGATATTCTCTTATGTAATTTAAATTCAATTCCTCTGCTTTGATAGCTGTCATGAGGCATATACCTTCCCGGATAACGAGAATAATTAAAATACAAATAATCAGGATTCAGACCATAGTAATTATTATAATACCCTGTAATATCATATTCCAATGAATTAGTAAGTTTGTGCAAAAATGTGAAGTTATATTTTATAACTTCCTGTAATTCCTGATCAGGATTTCCCTGAGTGTCGAAAATTAGACTATCTGTCTCATAACTTTGATTATTATATCTATAAATGTTTATAAAATCATGCACTTTACTGAATTTTCCAATCCCAGCGGATAACATCATATTATCCAGTAAATTATAATTAATATTTAGCCTCGGATTGACTGATACTTTTGCTGACACCTCCGGTAAATCATCGTTCCCTGAGATCCTCTTGAAATCTTCAGTATTATTGTATGCAGATTTCGGATTGAAGTATTCAATTTCTATTGCAGGAATAATATTAAATCCGTAAAATTCAATTCTATCTTCAACAAATCCATTAATAAGAGCAGGTTTTTTAGGGGCTGTAATATCATTGATATTATTATTGCCCTGATAATAGACGCCGCCCTGCCATTCGGAAGTGTATACATCTGAAGTGTTTACGTCAAGATATGGGGAAAAGTTATAATGGTTGTGTAACTCATAATTCCGGAAGCGGAACCCAGCGGCAAAATTATTCCTTACATTCGCTATATCAAAAATAGTTGAGTACTGTCCCTTCATTTCCCAGTAAATATTTTTCTTAAAGTCAAAGCCGGTAGAGCCATGACTAATGAAATCGGTATTACCTATGCCATAACCATTATCAGTACCATAGCTGGATGGTTTCCCCTCGACGTAGCCTGTGACCGGATTTCTGACTGGAACGACCATAGTAATCTGTCCGTCTGCAGTTTCTCTGGTTTGCTCAATTGCCTGATATTGGTCTATTACAGCATCGTTTCCATTCATAAAATTTTGTTCTTCTACCTTATACCAATCCGTAAATTCCATCAACTCATACCCGCCGAAAAACGAGGGATCGTCATAATTTGCGCGCCTGCCGTTTTCGTAGATCAGTTCATTGCGGGAGATCGTGATGTCGTAATAGCTTTTCTCGCCGAGAAATGAACTCAGCTTGACGTAGAAATTGTCGAGGGTGACATTGGTGATGTTCTGCTTGGCGGTTCTTTCGGGCATACCGTTGGACTGCCCGTTGATAATGCCTTCATCGTCAGCGTAGAGCCAGTTCACGTGTGAGTTTTCCCAGTCCGTTAATCCGTACATACCGCCGACAATCAGATATAAATTCGGCGTCAGACCGAGGCGCAGCCTGCCAGACAGATTCCGCAGCCAGTAATCGTCGTCGGGGAGATTGCCGAGATTATTGCCGGCGGGATCGATCACTTCCAGCGAATTGCCGATCTCTTTAGTCTGCGACCTGCCGCTGAGATAGAATGAGGAATTTATTAGAAGCGGGATAGGTCCGCCCAGCCCTATTTCGTAAACATTGTAATTGCTGGGAACCCGGTCGATGCTGCCGTCGATCTTCTCCAGTTCGAGCCAGTCCTCGACAACGTTCACGCGGACGCCGCGATTCATAGCGCCATCCAGGAACGGCGCCCCGGTCCCCCATCGAAAGAAGCCTTCGTACTTATCTATACGTCCGTTCTTAAGATAGAAATTCTCGGCTTCGCTCATTACGTCACCGTATTCGGCAGAGAATACGCCTTTGTTTACCTGCGCCCGCTCGAGAGAGCTTATCGCCGGCAGCGGATAATTCCCTGAAACACCAGTGGTGTGCTTATTGGTGATATCAAGATCATTGATGGTTTGCATCGGTTTTATCGCCCATGTGTCTGGGTTCCTGAAGTCATTTCCGCCGCGGAGATATTGCGGCAGTTGTTGGATATTTTCCGCGGAAATGCCGGTGAGCTCGGAATGCTCGAAGGAGCGGATAACGCCGGTTCCGATCTTGTTATAGCAGCGGTTGATATTCAATGCACGGACTGAATCCTGCCCCCGCCGCAGAGTGTCGATAAGCTTAATTTCCAGCACCAGCACCCTGCCGGAGCGTATTTCTATGCCGGTTTTCGCAATTGAGATATTTTTGACGTTTATCAGCAGCTTATAATGATTGGGAAATAGATTGTGCATTTCGATAACACCGTCTTCATTTGCGACCAGCCCTCTTTCCAATTCCTTGACACCTATTGATGACTGGCTTATTGGCTCACCCGAGCGGGTTTTGATGTACACCTTCAGATCGCCGAAATCTGCCGCCGCAAGGGAATTCAGGCAAATAACGAAAGCCAGCGTGAATACTGATAAGAATCTCATTGGCTTGTATCCCACAATATTGTAAAAGTGTTTTAAGCAATGTATGAAAATATCTTAATATAAAAAAAAGCCGGAACAAATTAATGCTCCGGCTTTTTGTTAATATATGTGAAAAGTTATTTCACTATTACTAAACGCTTGGTTTGTGTGAAAGCTGAAGCTTTCATTACGTAGTAGTAGACGCCTGATGAGAGATCCATTTCGCTTGCATCAAGTTCCACTCTGTTGATTCCGGCGGAAGCAGTTTCGTCGAAGAGTACTGCTGTTTCACGACCGGAAGCATCCATAAGCGTTATTCTTACGTTCATTGATTGCGGTACTGTAAAGCTGAAGTGTGATTCACCGCTTACAGGATTTGGTTGTGCCGTACCGAGCGAATATCCGTCTCCGGTAAGGCTGCTAAGATTTGCAATGATATCCTGTGAAACTTCAACTGTGACAGTGTCCGATGATACCTCGCCGCAGACGTTGGAAACCATGCAGTGGTAGTTGCCGGCATCTGCCATAGTCACTGATGATGAAGAATAGCTGCTGCTTGCAGCGCCTGCTATTTCACTTCCGTCCTTGTACCACTGATAGCTGTCAGCATAGCTGGCTTCGATGTTCAGAGTGAATGAACTGCCTTCTTCCGTAGTGACAGCTTGAGGCTGAGTAGTAATCATCGGCATTGGGTCGACTGCAAATGTTGCCGAGTTTGACATCTCAGTGACATCACCGGGCTGAGCTGTGAATTGGCAGCTATAACCGCCTGCATCAGCCATCTCGACATCTGTTATTGTTAATGTTCTGCTGTTAACGCCGGAAATGCGGGCGTCGTTCATCAGACCATTACCATCTTTGTACCAGTGGAATGTTAAGTCGGTGCCGTTTGTTTGGGCGTCGGAGGTAAATGCTACATCTTCGCCTTTGCAAACATTTGCGGGTTGCGGATGCTCTGTGACTGTGATAGAAGGTTTGGAGATAATACCGAACTCTTCGGATGTTACAGTGCCGCAATGTCCGTAAAGCGTAACTTTATAATCTGTTCCGTAATCGCTTGACTGAAGGTTTCTAATTGACATGATCGAAGCATCTGCTCCGGCGATTCTGTCATTGTCATTCAAAGGCGTGCCAGCTTTTCTCCATTCGATCTCAGGCTGGAATTCGGGCGGAACGTCGCCGCGGATATGAGCCTGAACTTCGAACATGACTGTTTCGCCAAGATCGGCTGCGACAGTTTCGGGATTTCTTGTGATGTCCGGTTCTGTAAGAACATAGAGAAGTGTTTCCTCTGTGAATTTTACGTCATCGCCGCCTTCGGCAACGATCTTACATCTGTAAGTTCCGGACATGTCATGTGTTAATGCATCCAAAAGTAGAGCTGATTCTGTTTCGCCGGGTATATTCTCGCCGTCTTTCTGCCACTGATATAACGGGCGGCTGCCCAATGTAGCGTTAGCAACAGCGATGAACATGTGATCGGCAGCTCCTATGCAGTCAACAACTCTTTCAGGACTGTCAATAATCTCGACCTGAGGATAAAGGTTATCGACACCGAAGTAGAAGAATGTTCTGAATTCATCGTCCCAGTCGTATTCCTGGAACTGATTTTCCAATTCTTCGTTTTCGAGACCGAGTGGGAAGTCAACATATAAGCGTTGATCGTACTGTGTAAGGTGGAGATCGGTATTGCTTGCGTACTGAACGGGGATAGAAACGGAGTTGGCGTCATATCCCTGTCCTTGCCATGCGCCAAGGTCGAAATTCATACCTTCGGAATAAAGATTATTATAATCTGAATTTAATATACCGATGTTGGGTCCACCGATAGGCATTCCGTCTTCGCTGTTATAAATGATGTTTCTTTTGAATGTTGCGTTGGAAGCCTGTCCCTGCAACGGGGCATCGCCGTCTTCTTTGTTGTTTTCTTCAAGGTATCTGTTTGATTCGTAGAAGTATACCGTGTAATGGGCGAAGCCGCCATTTCCAAGTGTTCCGTCATTCTTTTCTTTGTTTTTATCTGAAATTTCAAAGAAGACGTTCATTGAGTTGTAATAACATTCGATGCCTCTGGCGCCGTCGAGGAGAACGCCTACGGCATTGTTACCCATGATCATGTTGGCGGCGAGATAGCCGTCGGCTCCTTCGAGTAGGACTGCTGCTCTGTTACCAAAGTAAACGCCTTCTGTGTAAATATAATTGAAGAAGGATTGAACGGTACTGTTAACGATTTCGAGACCGTTACCATCCGTCATCATAATGTTATTCCTGTGAGCTTCCATCTCTCCGCCTTCATTGCCTGAATTTTCGAAAACAATGCCGGCTCTTGCGATGTATTCATAAATTTGAATTTCAACTTCATTATCATTGACCATGCCGTTCATGGCTTCGACCCAGATACCGTTGACATCTTCGCAATTGGTTATTCTGTTGTTTGTAATGATGGCATCTTCAGTCGAGGCTGACGGATGGATGACGCTGATGGCGGCTTCTTTTCTGTCATTTCCGCTTCCCATAAGACCGGTAATAACGTTATCTGTGACAGTTGAACCATTAGTATGGATACCGCCGTCTCCGATAAGGTCGCCATTTAAGTTATTTTTGGTTATACTGCTTGTGAAGTACTTACTTGCAGCATTGTGATGTGTCCAGTAAGCCCAGTTGGCGAAGCCGTAGAAATCATTGTCCATGGTGTTGAATGTTGTATTCCATGAACCGTTCATCATAGCATAGACACTGTAAGTACCGTATCTGAAAGTGTTTTGCTCTAGGTTAACTATTCCGGGTTGATCGGTATCGACAAAGAACAGGGCATATTCAGTTGCATCAATAATTTCCCAATCTCTTGCCGGATTTTCATGTCCCTCAAGGACATTGCCCATTAGATTAATATCCTCCGGATGGCAGCCAATGTCGAAAATACGACCGTAGGTCTGACCTTCGCCTCTGAGGGTTTTGAAAGTCATATTTTCGAATGAGGCGCTCAAGCCAGTGTTGCAAACCTGAACTATGTAGTTGTCATCCGGATCACCAATTGCGTATTGAACTGTGACTGCGCTCGCATTACCTGTTCTGGAGTAGAATTTCAGGTGGTTGCCGTCGTGATCGAAATTCGACAGTGAGAACTGCTCGTTGTATGTTCCTGAATAAACTTCGAATTCGAGGTCGCCGGCGCCAACAATACCCCAGGCACGCATGTAATCAACAGCGTCGGTGAACATGGGGAAGTCCTGTCCTGTGCCAATTGAAAACATGCCCGGTTGCAGCGAAGGTGCTACAACAAGATCCGGAGCACGGTCATTATTTTGATTTTCATCGACAACACCGTTTGGATTTGCTGCTTTAGCCTTTATAGTATAAGTATCCATGGGTTGTTTATATTGAAAGTCGTAAGTACCAACTTTAATATCCTTTGTACTGCCTCCGGGAATTGGATCTTCGCTGTCACTCCATGTATAGCGGGTCCAAGTAGTTGGGTCTTCGCTGCCGTCAACGGTCCAGAGAACATCAACCTGGTCTATGGGATTGTCAGTATTATTTTTAACTCTGACAACAATATTCTGCTCGCCAGGTGTGAATTTCGGAGTCGGTTCCATGATCTGTGTAGCTGCTGCATCATTACCAGTTTTTATATTAATCGTATAATCTCTTGTTTGACCGAAAACTGTTGAAAATGACAGGTTAAAATCTTGCCAATCAGTCTTACAGCCTCTTAGGTAATCATTTGGTTCGCCGCCAATAGAGACATTAGCAGCATCCATTGCTACGCGCATTCTATAGTCGCCAAAATCATTGTTAATAGCCTGGCCTGCTGGTATAGGAAGATCAAATTCATGCCAGAAACCTTTATCTTGACTATTGTAAATGATCTCTGATTCTTCAAATTTCTGGTCTTTATTAATGTCAAGATATACTTTTACATCAGTTTGACCATAATAATTGATATTGTTGTCGACAATTTCATACGCTCCTGCACCAAAGACTACAGGATAACCTGCTCCGGCAAGTGTATTTATTGTTGTGCCGGATTTGTCATAATAATGACCTTCGTCAAAATTAAATGCATCAATGGTCGTACCGTCAAATTCAAAATAGTTTAGTACGTATTGATCGTACTGTCCAGCAAATTCGGGCTGTAATATCAGAGTTGATGCCTCGCAGTATTGAGCTTTGGCATTGTTATAGCCTAATGCCAAGAACATCAACAAGACGAGCGCGGACCCTATCCGCCTTCCGATATTTTTTGAAAAAAAGTCTCCTGTTACCATATATACCTCCTAAATGTAATAATAAATATTTTAGTTGAATGCTTATTTATGTAAAATTAATAAGGTAAGTGCAAATGTGCAAGATTTTTCTTTAATTTACAAGCATATATTAAGGTTTTTTCCATTATTTAGTTAATGATTAACCATTTTTTTATGAAATTTATTAAAAAGTGTGCAATTTTTTACACACATGTTTATGTATAATCTTGCAATTTTAATTTGTTGCTCCAAAAATTTAAGAATACAATATTAATTAAAATTATATATTTAAACAAAATATATTACAAAGTTCGTACCATTTTTTTGTTTAATAATTTAATCTATGATTGTATTTACGATTGAGAGTGAAGATTTTTTATGTAGGATGATAAAGAGTGGAAGGTGTCCCATTAGTATTACAATCTCGGGATCGTCATTCTAAGCGCAGCGATGAATGACGTTCCAAAGATTTCGCCGCTAATGAGACAGCCTCGGGACGTTTCTAAGTAAGGCAGCTGTTTTTTGCCGCAAATGCAAGTTTGTATTGTGAATCCGGGTTGAATTAGCAAAAGAAAGTTAACGGATGAATTCAGTTAGAAGGGGAGTTAATTTTTATTTTAGCTTTTTGGGGAGTGTGAAGCAGAAGCTTGAACCGCTGTTGGGCTGGCTTTTAGCATAGATCCTTCCATGATTCATCTCGACAAATTCCCTGCATAAAATAAGCCCCATGCCGCTGCCGGTTTCATTCATTGTGCCAGCTGTGCTCGACGAGCCCTTCGGCTGAAAGATTTTGTCCAATTTTTCCTGATTTATGCCAACGCCGGTATCATTCACGCTTATTTCCACTTCCTCATCGGAATTTTTACTCGTTATAGTAACAGCGCCACCCTCAGGCGTGAATTTGACAGCGTTCGCAATAAGATTTCTCAGCACAGTCGAGGTCATATTCATATCGGCGATTGCGGTAATATCCTCGTCAATTTCGTTTTTAATTTCGATATTTTTTCTTTTGGCGGTTTCACTTAAAAGGTTAACCGTATTATTAACAAGTTCTCTGATGGCGAGATTTTCAGGTATGTTTTCTATCAGATTTCGTTGTGTACGTGACCAAAGAAGTAAATTTTTAATAAATTCAAACAGATTTTCGGCTGATTCATTGAGAGTATTTACGAAATCTTTCTTTTCATACTCCGAAAATTCGTCGTAATGCTCGGCGAGCATGGCAGTTACATTTTTGTACGAACCGAAAGGATTCAATAGATCATGAGAGACTATTGACAGGAAGAGGTCTTTTGATCTGTTCGCTTTTTCCAATTCTGCGTTTTTATCTTCGAGTTCTGATTTTTGCTTATTTATGATTGAATTTTGCTCTTCAAGTTTTTGGTTATCTTTCTTTTTATTCCGGTAAGAGCGATAAATAACTATTGCCAATACAATTACAAGCGCCAGCAATGAAGTGATAATAATATTGTAAATATTCTGCCGGGCTATAATTTGTTGATTTAGTTCTTCTTTTTCTTTTAGCAGCTTGTTCTCGCGTTTTTGCTGTTTAACTTCATATTTTGTCTCGAGTTCGGCTATCTTTCTTGCTTTTTCTTCGTTTTGCAGGCTGTCCTTATAGCTAAGATGCAATGACTGATAATCGAAGGCTGTCTTATAATCGCCTTTAGCTTCGCAGGTGTTGGATAGAATTTCGGATGCCTGTACTATTCGGTCAACAGCGCCAATTTGTTTTGAGATGTCAAGGCTTTTCTTCCCGTATTCAATGGCTTTTTGATATTTTTTCTGATCGTGATAAACCTTCGATATGGAATACATATTTGCAGCGCTCATATTTTTGGCGCCTATTTGCTCGGTGATTTTAAGAGATTCAAAAAGATTTTCAAGAGAATTTTCATAATCTCCCATTTTGTAATAGATATTACCGATTGTATGATAATCGAAAGCTATGCCGCGTTTGTTTCCGGCTTCTTCATCAATTTCAAGAGTTTTCGTAACAAATTTCAGTGCTTTGTCATATTTGCCGGTATTGATATAAATAGTGGCGATATTTCCGTAAGTTGAAGCAAGACTATGTTTCTTGGCAAGTTCCGTTTTAATTTTTAATGCTTTCCGGAAATGATTCAAAGCTTTTTCATACTTATCCTGATATGAATATACTATACCAATATTATTTAAATTCTGCGCAATACCTTCCCGAGAATCAATCTTTTGATTCAATTCAAGCGATTTATGCAAATTTTCAATAGCTTCGGTGTAATTACCGATAATTCTATATATCAGTCCAATATGGCTATAAGTAACAGCCATGTCTTTTTCTCTGTTATCTTCTTTTTCAATTTCCAGAGCTTTTTTAAGGTATTCAAGCGCTTTGCCATAGTCATCCTTGAGCCTGTAAACAATGCCTATATTCCCGTAAACTGATGATATTCCCTCCTTGTTATTAATTTCTTTCCATATATTGAGGGCTTTGTTAAAATCGCGGATAGCTTTATCGTATTCGGCTTTTGACCATGCATAAACAACCCCTGAGTTATTATAGGCTTTTGCTCTGCCTTTTTTGTAATTTGCTTTCCCCGAGATTTCAAGAGCTTTGATAGCTAATAATATTGAACTGTCCGGCTGAGAAAACCGTTTCTCTTTGGACAGGGCATTATAGATATTTGCTTTGGCAGTGTCCGAGCGGGCTTTGCTCAGTTCTTTATACAGGCTGTCTTCCTTAGGTTCGGCAAAAATATTGCAGGTTAGTATAACTACTATCAATAAATATACGATCTTTCTCATAAAAACCGAAGTTCAGGATACAAAATTTATAAGACTATTCATCACTGCTAAAATAAGAAATTTAATTGAAACCAAACACATGAATTTTAATTAAAATATAAAAACCACACTTTTTAAAAACTCTCATTTTGTTTAAATTTATATATATTATTGAGACAATATTCTTCTAATAGTAATAAATTATGGCAGATAAACAACTGAAGCTGCTGCTTGAAGAAGCATTCTATCTTCATCGCTCGGGTTATTTCGATAAAGCCGAGCAAGTATATAAATCTATTCTCGATATGGAGCCGAACAATGCGGAATGCCTGAATCTGCTGGGCGGATTGTATTATCAGCAGCGCAGGTACTCTCAGGCGCTGGAATACTCGAAAAAAGCAATTGAAGCCGACTATAAAAATCCCATCTACCGAAATGCCGCCGGTATGTCACTCATGAAATTGAAAAGAACTTTCGAAGCAACGGAACATTTCCTGTCGGCGCTCGAATTGAAGCCTGACTATGAAGTTGCCTGCGAAAATCTCGCCAAAGCATATAAAACCATCGGCGAGAGGGAAAAATCCGAAGAATGGTACAAAAAAACCTTAGAGATAAATCCCAAATCCGTCCGCGCTTTGAATAATCTGGGAAATGTGCTGCAATCAAAGGGAAAGAATGACGAGGCTCTGAATTTATTCAATAATGCGCTGGAAATAAATCCCGAATCGGCGGAAACTTTGTTCAATCTGGGCAGTCTGTACCTTGTGAAAGGCGACGAGGATCGCGGACTTACTTTTTACAGGAAATCCGTGGAAGCAAAACCGGATTTCCACAGGGCTTATTATGCGCTGGGGAATCATTATTTCCACCGGAATCGATATTTCGCAGCGAGAAAGCACTTTACCCAGGCTGTAAAATATGAGCCAAATAATGCGGAATACCTCGGGAAATTAGGTCTTTGCTGCCAGAAACTGGGCAATTTTGACTATGCGATAAAGTATTACAACGCTTCTCTTCAGATCAATCCTAAAAATGTGGAAGTGCTCACAAATCTGGGAATTAGCACATATCAGCGGGGAAATAATCCCAAAGCGCGGGACATTTTCCTGAAAGCGCTGGAGATCGCCCCGGATTCCGTTCCCGTAAATTTCGCTTTGGGAACTACTTATACCCTGCTGAACGAATATGAAAATGCGCTCGAATATCTGGGGAAAACTCTCGAATTAAAACCGAATTTCCCGGAAGCTCTATATGAAATTATTCGTCTAAGGATGAACATCTGCGACTGGAGCCGCCGGTATGAAGATCAGCAAAAATTTATCGAATTGCTTCAGAACCAAGTGGATAAGAATAAAAAATCACTCACAATCCCTATGCTGAATATCAATTACTATGATATGCCTTTGGAATTGCACAGGGATGTAGGAATTAACCGCGCGCAGGCTGTCAAAAGTATAGTCGGCGATATTGCCGAAATGAAAGACTTTACTTTTAAAAAAGAAAAAAAGGATAATCTTAGAATTGGGTATATTTCGCCGGACTTCAGGCAGCATGCAGTCGGCGTGCTGATCCATAAGATGTTTCAATATCACGACAGGGAAAATTTTGAAGTATATTTATTTCCGCTGGTGACTCCAAATCAAAAAGACATTTACCGCGAAAACATGGAAAAAGGCGCCGACCACACCATAGATCTCTACAAAGTCCCGACTGACGAAGCTGCGCAAAAAATTTATGACAATAATATCGATATATTGGTGGATCTTGCGGGCTATACGACGCATACCCGCCCGGAAATCCTGGCATTACAGCCGGCGCCGATCCAGGCGCAATTCATGGGCTATCCCAATACAATGGGCGGGGACTTTATCCGTTATATTCTGGCGGATAAATGGCTTATTTATGATGATCTGCGGCAGTACTACACTGAAAAGATCGCTTATTTACCGCATGCTTTCGTAACTTCGCCGATGGATGTATCCGAAAAGCAGTTCAGTAAACTCGACTTCGGACTGAATAAAGATGATTTTGTCTTCTGCTGCTTCAATTCTCACTATAAGATAGAACCGGAAGTATTCGATGTCTGGGCAAATATCCTGAAAAGAGTGTCCAACGGCGTGTTATGGCTGTCCGAGAGCAAGGAAGTTGTCGAGGAAAATCTTATAAGGGAATTCAGTTCCCGAGGGCTGGATGAATCGCGGCTGCATTTCGCAAAGAAGCTTGACTGGAATGAATATCTTGCTCGATTCCGATGCGCTGATCTATTTCTCGATACATTTATTTATAATGGCGGTTCGACTGTGGCGGCGTCGCTATGGGCGGGGTGTCCGGTATTGACTCTACCCGGCAAATATAATTCCTCGAGGATGGGAGCGAGCATTGTTGATTCCGCCGGACTGCCGGAACTGATCTGCAATGACAGAAAAGATTATGAGGACAGAGCCGTCTATCTAAGTGAGAATCCGGATAAACTTAAAGCGATAAAAGAGAAATTTAAGGTCGACTGTGAGAGTGTTTCGTTGTTCAATGCGAAACAGTTTATCGGATATATGGAACAGGCATATTTAAAAATGTGGGAAATATACCTGAACGGCAATCGACCACAAAATATATATGTGAAATCAAAATAATTGAGATAGATATGCAATTTCAGGATAAACCGACAATAGTCATACCCGCTTATAACAGACCTAACACGCTGTCAAGGCTGCTGCGATCAGTGGCAAACGCCGACTATGAAGGCTATGACAATGTGCAGTTGATTATAAGCGTCGATAAAAGCGATAACACAGAAACATCAAGAATAGCTGAAGAATTCAAATGGAATCACGGCGAGAAATTTGTTTTCCACCACGATCAGCATCTCGGTCTGCGCGGGAATGTTCTTTTCTGCGGCAGTCTGGCGAAGGAATATGGCTCTGTTATATTGCTGGAAGATGACCTGCTGGCTGCGCCTACATTTTATGATTATGCGGTCAAAGCGAAAAAATTCTTTGGCAATGATGAGCGCATAGCTGGCATATCTCTCTATGCCTATAATTACAATGAATTTGCGCGGATGTTTTTCTTTCCTATCGATGATGGATTTGATAATTATTTCATTAAAAATTGCGCTTCCTGGGGACAGCTCTGGACAGATGAACAGTGGACAGATTTTGAAAAGTGGTACCGCGACCACAGCGGCGGAACCTTCTACGCCGGACCTCACCTGCCCTATGATCTGAACAATTGGACTAATCAGTCATGGAAGAAGTATTTCATAAAATATATGGTAGAAAATGACAAGTATTTCGTCGTTCCGCGCTTTTCGCAGACGACGAATATGGCTGAACTCGGCGAGCATCACGTGAAAAATGCGGCAATTCGCATTAATTTGCAGGTACCGCTGCAATACGGCAAAAGGGAATATCGATTCAATTATTTCGATAATTCGAATGTAAAATATGACGTATTCCATGAACTCGATCCCGAATGCCTGAAGAATCTTAATCCAATGTTCAATGAGTACGATTTCGAGTGCGATATTTACGGTGCAAAGGATATTAGCGCTGTAAATACGCAGTATATTCTCTCGACCCGCCAGTGTGAGAAATCGATATATTCTTTCTCGCTGCTGACAATACCCACCGAATTAAATGCAATAATGAATATTAAGGGTAATGATCTTTTCTTCGGCGAAAGAAAATCTTTCGGCAAAAGAAATATGAATAACTTATTCAGGCATCTTCTTTTGCTGCATAAAGATCTGGGACCGGACCGCTACCTTCCTATGCTTCAGGCATACGAGGGCAGAAAGAAATAGTTTAGACCTGGCTAAAATATAATTGATATAAGAAAAAATAAATTTTTTTTATATGATGATGGTGATGCCGATCTTTTCCTTGGAGATAGATATGGAACCAGTATCTATTACTATGAAAACAGGACAATTGTAGAAGTTGATGCCGGCGCCGGCGGCGGCGAAGTACAGATAATGTCATTAACCGGCTCCAACGATGACGTCCAAGATGTGACATCAGGCGGTGCTCCGGCGGGTGATGCTTCATTCCAATTTCCATTTGGTACTTTGGACTTCACTGTTATGTGTCCAAACGGAGGCGAAGTTACTGTTAGAGTTACTTTTCCGGGAGCTAATTTTGACGAAGGCACTTGGGTTCTCAGAAAGCAGCGAGCCGACAACGGACAATGGGCTGAATATCCGGATGCTGTATTTTCCGGCGATCATGTGGATATAACATTGACCGAAGGAGATCCAATGTGGGATGATGTAGCTGAGGATGGTCAGATCACTGACCCGATGGGACCGGCAACGCCGTGTGTACCAGCCATACCCGAATGGGCGGCAATAGCTGCAATTTCGCTGTTGGCAGGTCTTGGCGGATGGTTTATACTAAGACGACGATTTACTTAATTTTAATAAATCAAGGATTATTATCCCTGCTGATCAATATTTCGGCAGGGATTTTTTATCCCGGATTCAAACTGATTTTAACCGATACTCTTCTTTTTAATTCGTTGGGTTTGGCGGCGTTATCGTCGATGCCGACGCCTATGATTTTCCACCTGATGTGGTCTTTGAAGCGCTGGTAGTCGGCTTTGTTTCGCAATAAATTTTGGAAATGTATCGCCGTAAAGTAAGCCCGCAGTCGAGATAAAAGCAGGTTGTCGACTTTTGCACCGCGTTCGACATGGAAGTCAAGCAGTTCGTTGTCGATGGCGGGTCCGTCATATTTTGCATTATCATAAATTTTTCTGGGGTCGGCGAAGCCTTTGGTGGTGATGTACAATTGTTCGTCGCGCCGGAGGCAGCTTTCTTCCATTGCTCGAAGCTTTTTGAGGATGAATTCCACTGCCTCGTTCATTGCGGAGTCCACGATCATAGCGTACATGCCGTATTTTGACTCAGGCTCCCCAATGTAACGGGTGGTATCGTCGCTGCCTATGGTTCCCTGCTCAAATCTTGCGCGGAGATTACGCAGGTTTTCGGTAGTATTGGGTAAATAATATCCGCTGACAAAAAAAGGTATGTTGTACTGTTCGAAGGTGTATTCCCTGTCAATGCGCGGCAGTTCGAAGCTTACTTTTATCAGGACGGAACTGCTGTCCGAGCAGGGAGATTCTATGACTTTTTCAACGCTGTGGTCTTTCAGGCAGTCGTTTTCGTAGCGGACGATATATTTTTTCTCGGGAAGAGCATTGAAACTGAATTTGCCGGTTTCGTCAATTTCGGTCTTTTCGACTACCTTTTCATCGACTTCCATGAGTGCGACCTGTCCTTCAACAGGCAGACCCGACGCGCCGGAAAGAACCTCGCCCCGTACCATCACCGGTCCGCAGATTTCGAATGAGTAAATGTCAAACCCGCCGCAGCCGCCGGGGCGGTTGGAAGCGAGATATATCTTGTTTCCCATGACATAGGGGGTTTTTTCGTCGAAGTCGGAATTAATAGGGAAGGACATTTTTTGCGGTGTTGCCCAGTTATTCGCTGACAGCTTCTTTGCTCTGAAGATGTTTAAGTTGCCGCCGGTACGGTCCGAGGCGAAATAGAGGTCGCCTTTTTCGGAGGTGAATGGAGTGATCTCGGTTCCGGCGCTGTTGATTTTGTCGTTCAATTTTTCAGGGGAAGTCCAGGAATTATCGGGGTTTTTATAGCTTATAAAGAGATCGCTTTTGCCTGTGTTTTCATTTTTCAAAGAAAATACGAGAAAAGAGCTGTCCGGTGAGATTGCGGGATGTTTGGCTGTACCCTGTTCATTCGGTTCGGGAAGAAATGAAACGGGTTCATTCCAGGCAGCGCCGGTTTTAGATACTTTAAGAATGTTTTCTATGCCGGAATTATTATTTTTTGAGAAATATATCTCATTGATTTTATTATTGCTTATTAAAAATGAGAAATGGCTGCTATTGTCAATTTTATTGAATGGCGGATCGGTTTCCTGCTGTGCGGGGGTGAAGAGCCCATCTTGAATTTTCGAGTAATACATTGAAAAAGAAGCATTTTCGGCTTTGTTTGACAGAAAGATAAGATTATCGTTAAATATGAAGGGATTGATCTCATCGGCGGCGGTGTTTATCTTGTTGCCGGCATTTCCGTATTCCACTTCCGGCGGGCAATCGGGTTTCTTTTTCGGCTGTTCCGTTGCGCAGGAAATTGCGGTAATTATGATGATTATTAATGCAAGTCCTTTTGTCGCTGCTTTCATTATTCTTCCTGATAATGATATTTAAAGTTATAAAATTAATGAATTTTATTTATATTTAACAATTTCAATCATTTTGCGTGCCAAATGTAATGCCTGGCAATGCGAGCGCAGCGAAGCAATCCCCGGGCATGAGATTAATTCGTCACCGTGTTCCTCGCAATGACACTAACGACTGAAATAAATGCGATTAAAGTTCGTGAAATTCCATAACTTTGTAAAATTATGAAACACATTATTCAAGGAACAACGATTACCGGTAAAATTATCGGCTCAAAGAGAAAGAACTGAAATATGCGATCGACACAGGCTCTGATAAATAAATCCAATTTAAAACATAATCTTCAAATTGTAAAAAAGCTGGCGCCCAATGCCGAGATCATGGCTATCGTCAAAGCTAACGGCTATGGTCACGGAATTGTAAACGCCGCAAAAATACTGGAAGAAGCAGGCGTTAATTATTTCGGTGCAGCATTTCCCGAGGAGGCGGTGAAGCTCCGTGATGCCGGAATTAAAAGCAATATCGTTGTTCTGGTGCCATCAAATTTTGATGATACCAGCGTTTATGCTGAATATGATCTTGAAACGGTGATAAGCGATATTGATATTATGCGCGCTATTTCCGAAGCAAGCGCTAAAGCCGATAAAGTCACTAATTTGCATCTGTTTATTGATACGGGAATGAACAGGGACGGCTTGCAGCCTGAAGCCGCAAAGCCGCTGCTCGAGGAAAGCAGGAAGCTGTCCAATGTGCAGGTGACCTCAGCCTGTATGCACTTCGCTACAGCCGATGATGAGAATTCGGAACTGGCGCGGCGGCAATTGGCGGCATTCAAGAATACTGTAAATAATTTGATGAATTCGGGTTATAATTTCCGCTATCTTCATGCGTGTAACAGCGCCGGGCTGACCAATTATCCCGATGCGCAGTTCAATATGGTGCGCCCGGGGATTTTCCTTTATGGCTATAAATCGTCAGGTAAGATCAATGGGGATTTAGGTCTAAAGCCGGTGATGAAGCTGAAATCGAATGTGCTGCATGTGAAACATCTCGGAAAGGGTGATACGACTGGCTACGGCGAAAAATTTATAGCGGATAGGGCGATGAATATAGCTGTGATTCCAATAGGTTACGGTGACGGTTTAAACTATTTGCTGACGAATCAGGGCGAATGCCTTATCAGGGGGAAGAGATACAGGATAGTCGGCTCGGTATGCATGGACCAGACAATGGTGGATATCGGCTATGACGACGTAAAGCCCGGCGACGAGGTTGTTTTCATCGGCGAGCAGGCTGATGACAGGATAGTAGTCGAAGAGATTCAGGAGAAAACCGGCTCTATTCCTTACGAAGTGCTGTCGATGATAACGGAAAGGGTGCCTAGGCTGAACGTAGAGGATGTGGATAACTAAATTTGACAGATAAATAATATATGATTATTTTGCTGAATGAATAAAAATAAATTTAAAAAAGTTACTGATTTTTAATAAAAGTCGAGTTATTACGACTATTAAAGCATGTATAAGATAAGCTTACCCAATTTCGAAGGTCCGTTCGATCTTCTGCTTTACTTTATTAAGCGGGACGAGATAAATATCTACGACATACCGATTGTGAAAATAACCGAGGAATTCCTTAAATATATCAGACTTATGCAGATGTTCGATCTCGAGTTGGCAGGGGAATTTCTGGTGATGGCGTCAACATTGATGTATATAAAAGCTCAGATGCTGCTGCCAAAGCCGAAATTCGATAATGATGAGGAAATCGAAGATCCGAGAACACAGCTTGTGCAAAGGCTTCTGGAGTACAAGCAGTTCAAGGAAGCTGCTAAAGAACTCGGCGAAAAGAAAGAAGATCAGAAATATACGTACTACCGGCAGATATTCGAGCAGGAGCAGAAGCTGGCTAAAGAACACGGCTATTATACGAATACTTCGGTGTTCGATCTGCTGCGTGCTTTCAAAAATGTGATGGACAGGAAGGATCTTGAGCCTGCGTCGCATGTAGTTGAAGTTTCGACGGTTACTATCGATGAGATGAAGTCGAATATTATGAAACGGCTCAATAACAAAGGCGTGGCAGGTTTTTTCGAATTGACGGAAAATTCGAATAAGAAAGAAATTATAGCTGCGTTTCTGGCAATACTCGAGCTGCTTAAGCTTCAGATGATATTTATTAAGCAGGAGGAAGTTTTCGAGGATATTACGATTGCTATGAAACCAAGCTTGAATTGAACGTAGTAAGGAGTAGTGCAAATTGTAACAATTGGCAGGAGAGTAAGGGTTGTAACAACTCGCAGGATGGGGGTGAAGAATCCACCCCGTCACGCTTTCGGCGTGAAACCCCTCAATGAGGGGAATTTTTAAGTTAGACATAATTTGGCTGCTTTCAAAATGAAATGACAGTAACTTTCAAACAAAAATTAATAATATGATACAGACTCAACCATATTTCCTACAGCTTGAACGAGAGGAACAAAAGGCGATTCTCGAAGCTCTTATTTTTGCCTCGGAGGAACCGCTTAATAATAAATCCCTGATGAAAATCCTTATTTTTCAAGATGTTAAAACCAATGGAAAAAATTATAACAGCGACTATAATCTTGATGAAGATGATGATGAAAAGCCGCAGGGAACAATTGAAAATGAGATTAGAAATAAATATAACATTGGCGATGAATTTTTCCATGAATTAGTTAATGATATTAATAATGATCTTAGTGAAACAGGGCGCCCATTCGAGATAATTATGATCGGGGGCGGCTGGCAGTACGCCACAAGAAAAGAATACGGTGAAATCATCAATAAGCTGGACAGCTCTAAACATAAGAGGAAATTGTCCCAGGCGTCGCTGGAGGTCTTGTCAATCGTTGCTTACCGGCAGCCGGTGACCAAGCCGGAATTAGAGCAGATACGCGGTGTGAATTCGTCGGACGTTATTAATTCATTGATGGATAAAGGGCTTGTGAAAATAGTCGGAAGGCGGAAGACGCTGGGTAAACCGCTGCTATACGGTACGACGCCGGAATTTTTGAAGGCATTTGGATTGAATAGTCTCGAAGATTTGCCTAAACTAAGAGAATTTGATGAGTTGGGTGATCCGCATATACGTTCGGAAGAGTTGAATTTGAAGATATCTCTCGATGAAAACCAAAAAGAAAAGCTGGATGAATTGAATGAAAGTGAGTTCCTATCCGTCAATTATGACGAAAGTGACGAAAGCGATGAAAATCAAGACAATTAAAAATATTCCTTGTTAGCAATATAGGAAAAATCTTTTCGTCACAATTAGTGAAATCGTTAAAAAACGGAGATTTCGCAATAAAATCAATCAAGGAGAATTATGACACCAGAACATTTGACAAAAGAGACATTTTTGCAGAAGGTATTTAACTTCGAACAGAATAAAGAATGGAAATTCGAAGGCGATAAGCCCTGTATAATCGATTTTTATGCTGATTGGTGCGGACCATGTAAGATGGTAGCACCTGTTATGGAAGAATTGGCTGAAGAACTGGACGGACAGGTCGATTTCTACAAGATCGACACCGAGCAGGAAAGAGAATTAGCAGGCGCATTCGGAATTCAGAGTATCCCGTCGATTCTGTTCTGCCCTGTAAATGACAATCCTCGCATGGCTGTCGGAGCGCTGCCAAAAGAAGGTTTGGAACAGGCCATCAGTGATGTTTTCGGAATTGAAAATAATTGATATTTTTTCAAGTAAATCTACAACTCAACCACAGGGTTAACCCTGTGGTTGAGAGAAAAAACGCTGTGGTTGAGGAAAAAATAGAATGAAAGCAATATACAAAATATTGATCGGCGCTGCGGCAGGAGGACTGCTCGGTTATGCTTACTATTATTTCATTGGGTGTAACAGCGGCTCATGCCCGTTGACATCCACTTGGTACGTAACTACCCTCTATGGCGCAGCAGCAGGTATATTTTTAGGGATACCTTCGAAGAAGATGACCCGAAACGGAGGCGAAAATGGAAGAGCAGATAACAAGGAGTATGACAATTGAAGAAATAATCGAGAAGAACCCCGACGCCGTGACTTACCTTATGGATAACGGCATAAGGTGCATGGTCTGCGGCGAGCCGATCTGGGGAACGCTCGAATCGGCGGCAAAGGAAAAGGGCTTCTCGGATGAAGATATTGAAAGGTTTGAGAGAGAGTTGAATGAGCTGAAGAATTGATTTTTCATAAGGCGCCTCACTATAAAAGCCTGTCCTTTAGGGGGGCAGGCTTTTTTTAATATTTTTAACCTAAATTTTGCATTAGAAAAGTTGATTCTGCTAGTAAGTATTGCAACAAAGTGCTTTAGC
>CAZXYS010000038.1:0-37172 GCA_964645005.1 uncultured Hyphomicrobiales bacterium
TTTGACGGAAAAAGACATTACTAAATCGGAATTTAGTAATGAGGAGGGTGGATAAACGGTATATTTTCCCGTCAATTATTACAACCGCCAAAACAACTATGAGGAAATAAAAAACCAATAACTCGTTTAAATAGAAAAATCATTATGATATTAATTAAAACTTAAACCATTTTAACAAAAAAAAGGGGAAGATATGAAAAGTCACAAAAAAGAATTTTGGTTCGAAACGCCTACCAGACGCGCATTTATAAACATCACGCCCGACATCGAGAAATTTATCCGCGAATCCGGCGTGAAGGAAGGGCTCTGCCTCGTGAACGCCATGCACATCACCGCCAGCGTCTTCATTAACGACGACGAATCCGGCTTGCACCACGACTACGAGGTCTGGCTTGAAAAGCTGGCACCCGAAAAACCCCACAGCCAGTACCGCCACAACACCGCCGAAGACAACGCCGATGCCCACATGAAACGCCAGGTAATGGGGCGCGAAGTGGTCGTCGCCGTCACCGGCGGCAAGCTCGATTTAGGTCCGTGGGAACAGATCTTCTACGGCGAGTTCGACGGCAAACGTAAGAAGCGTGTGCTGGCAAAGATTATTGGGGAATGATATTCTTTAGATGTGCCACACGTTACAGGTGTGGCACATCCAACTTAACCTGCCATACTGCTTCCCAAATTCCGAGACTGTGTGAAAACGAGTCTCAGAAATTGGATATTTATTTAGATTTGTCAAATATTTTGTCATAGTATTTTTATAAATTCAAAAATTTATCTCAGCAGTAATAAGATAGTTTTCTATAATTTTATTATTTACAGCGTCAGATTTACCGCGCCGCCGTCCACGACGATACTCTGTCCCGTGATATAAGCCGCCGCCGGCATACATAAATACGCCGCCAGCCCTGCTGCATCTTCCGGATTGCCGACACGTCCCAGAGGGGTTTGGGCGAGTATCTTCCTGAGTTTCTCACTGTCTTCGAGGACTATGGTTGTTAGAGGCGTGCGGATGTACCATGGCTCGATGCAGTTAACGCGGATACCGTCAGGTCCCCACTCGCAGGCGAGATATTTTGTGAGCTGCGTGAGGGCTGCTTTTGCCGAGGCATAGGGCGCGCCGGTTCTCACCGTCCTCATGCCCGCAACCGAGCCAATGTTAACAATGCTTGCGCTGTCAGAGTCTTTCAGCAGTGGATAAAATCGGCGGGATAATTCAAATGCAGACTGATGGTTGGTTTTCATCAGGAACTCATATTCCTCAGTTGAATATTCGGTGGTTTTCTTGCGGATATTCGTGCCTGCATTATTTACAAGAATATCCAGCACCGCCCAATTATTTTCAATAAATTCATATAGTTTGCCTATGTCATTGCTGTCGGTTGCATCCGCCTGCAAACCGCTTGCATCATATCCTTTGTCTTTCCAGTCTTTTACGCATTTATCAATATCGGCTTGCGTCCGCGCAGTTATCACTACTTCTGCGCCGAGTGACAGAAATTCATCGGCGATAGCTTTGCCTATCCCTTTGGTTCCGCCTGTAATAAGTGCCTTCTTATTTTCGAGATTCCAACGATTTTGCATAGAGATTTGACTTTTTAAAAAATGTTTACGATTCTTCTTAAAACTTTAACCTTTAACCTATTTCCCAAATGACTAACACTCAAAGGTGGATAAAATTCATTTTATTGAAAAAATCCCGAATTAACCCAAATACTTCATTTGCATCTCTTGCAGCCCTCTTGAGTCGCCTATAATAGTCAGCCGGTCGCCTTCCTGAAGGACGGTTTCGCCTTTTGGGACGATGGTATGCTTGTCACGGCGCAGCATAGCTACGAGGCAGCCGGGCGGTATCTTGATTTCCTTAAGTGCATGACCAATGAAGTCTTTCGTATTATTTTGCGAGTCAATTGTTAAGGATAAAAAGCGCTCGTCTCGCAGCAGCAGTTCTTTCAGATCCTGCTCTGTATTTGCGTTCAGCCATTCCTCGTAGAATGA
The DNA here is from genome assembly GCA_964645005.1 of uncultured Hyphomicrobiales bacterium. Lineage (GTDB taxonomy): Bacteria > Bacteroidota > Ignavibacteria > Kapaibacteriales > UBA2268 > CAZXYS01. The sequence goes on from CAZXYS010000038.1 coordinate 1,996, forward strand.
GACTTCCTCGAGGCGTCCCGCCAGCCTCGCCAGGATGCGCAGATGCTGCGTGGGATCGTCTTCCGGGCTGATAAGGAAAAATATTCCGTGGACGTTTTGCGTATCTTCTTGATAATCCAGATCGGGATTGTTGAAATTCAAGTCCACGCCTTGCTTCACCCGCACGAGAACCATTTCCGCCTGCCGGATTCCTCTGGTTTTGAAGTGGGGCAGCGCTACATCGTGAGTGACTGGCGTATTGCCGATTCTCGTCCCCTCGATGAACCTGTTATAAATTTCCTGTTGGGTTAGTGGAATAAACTGGCACAGCCAATCGGACACCCTGTCAACGATTCCCTCGAAGTCAATGCTTCCCTTCAGATCGAGGAAAATACTACGGGTGATGATCTCATCGAATGGATCCTCATCTCGCAGTCCTTTTTCTTTCAGGATTCCGCGGAATTCCCTCTCTAAGCCTTCGTATCTGCCTCTGCCGAGTCTTTCGAACACGTGGTATATCGCGCCGGTCCTGATAACCCGTTTCCTTGCATAATAGAAATACCAGACAACGCCTACCACAATCAGTGCCAGAGAGAATAGCGAAGTCAGAATTCCCATTTCATAAATAATCCAAAAAGAAGTCAATATGCCGAAAATCTGCATCCATGGGTACAGAGGTGAACGATACCCCGGATCATAAGATTCAATCTTACTTTCTCTGATGACAATTACCGAAAAGCAGACCAGCGAGAACATCAACAGTTGGAATGCGCTTGCCAGCTTGGCAATTTTCATTGGGTCGAGAACTATAAGAAAGGTAATGATTGTGCCCACAGTAATTATCAAGGAATAGAACGGGGTGCCTTTATTACTCATTCTTGTAAGAAAGGCGGGCAGAATGTGGTCGCGGCTCATCGCCAGCGGATAGCGGGAAGCGCTTAGAGTGCCGGCATTCGCTACGGAAATAAAGGCAATTATGGCAGCTATTGACAGCATGACGGTTCCAATATGCCCCAGTGTTCGCTCGGCAGCATCAGCAACGGGTGTCAGGCTGGTTACAAGTTCATCCATTGGAATTACACCCACCATCACTGCCGTGCCGAGCACATATATTAACAGCGCTGTTGCCATAGATAATATGACACCCCGCGGCAGGCTTTTTTCAGGATTGTTGACTTCTTCGGACAAACTTGCTACATTTGTTATACCTACATAACTAATATATACCAGTCCCACGGTTGCGGCTATGGAATGTACACCGTGATCAAATATAGTTGTGAGCTTTTCTGTTTGGATTTCTGGTACGCCCGTAAAAATGAAAAAAGCGAGAATGCTGAGTAAGAATATAACCAAAATTACCTGTAATTTCCCGCTTTTCTTAGCACCAAAATAATTTAGGACGCCAATGACCAGCGCCAGAACTATAGCTACGGGAAGAATGTTCAATTTTGGAAAAAATACTACGATATACGCGCCTATCCCAATAAGCGCAAATGACACTTTCAAAAGCAGCGCCAGCCAGGTTCCGACACCGCCGATTGTTCCGAAAAGGGGTCCCAGTGTTCTGTCCAGAAAGAAATATATTCCGCCGGCGCGTGGAAAGGCGGTGGAAAGCTCGATAATGCTTACTACCGCAGGTATCAATGGCAGCGCCGCCAGCAGGTAAGCCAGCACGAGTCCTGTGCCGGCTTGCTTGGCTGCAAGTCCGGGCAGCAGGAAGAATCCGGCGCTCAACGTGGTTCCCGTTGCGATCGCGTACACGTCGAACAATCGAAGTTCTTTCTTTAAGCCGCCGCCTTTTTTACTGTCTGCTGCCATATAGTATCTATGTTTAAATTTTGTTACTCTAAGATTCCTTTGAGTAACGGCTAATTTTATTAATGATTTTATCACTGAGATTGTTTAACTTATTATCAATATAATAAAAGATTTTGTTTAAAAGAATAAAAATTTTTGATCGGGTTTAATGATTTTACAGTACAACAATATTTTATGCGAGAATAGTAAAAATATCAGATAATAAAAATTCGAATTTTTATAATATCTTAACGAAAACTTCAAAATGTGTAGAAATCTTAACTTTTTTTATCTCAAAAGAATGTAAAAAAAATTTAAAAACAACAGCCTTGACAGACTTTTTGTTAACAAGCGCCCAAAAGTTTCCCACATCGTTTTCCACAATATTGATTAAATGTTGAAAAACTATCGAATTAAACGTAGTCTAAAAATTTAATTTGTTTCTTTTTTTATACATAATTCTAATTATAATAAATAAAAATTTATATTTGCAATAAAATCAATGAATTAGGCGTATTAAAGAATATTCATTTTTATTTGTATTGGCTAAAAAATAAATTAAACTATTGAAATTAATACATGTTTTTGAGATAATATTGTATATATATTTTTTTAAAAAAAATCGAAAAGTAGAAAGTTTTCCACATATTTATAAATTTTGAAGTATCTAATTTTATGACAAATATACATTTTTTAAACTCAATTTATTTTTTTATTTCAAACTTAACTGATAAATTATAAAAAGTTATCATTGAAAAGTAAGTTTCATTAAAAATTTCCGGTGAATCTGGTTCTTACATTTAAAATCCATAAATTAAAATATTAAAAAACTGAAATCTGTATTAAGGATGAATAATACGATATCACCACCCCAACAATATATATCTCAGCGGCTTGCAGCCCTTGACCTGGCAAGGTTCTTAGCTATGGTGATGATGATCCAGGGACATACCATCTATGCTCTTGGCTCGCCGGATCTTGTGAATATCGAGGTATTTCCGTGGAATGTCTGGCATTTTCTGCGGGGGTTCACTGCGCCGGTGTTTCTGACTGTTTCCGGCGCTGTGCATGTTTTCGCCAATAAACGCCAGGAAGACGGAACGCTTCGAAATCGGGTCGTTTCCCGCCGAATAAGAATAGCTTTACTGCTTATAATCATTGGTTACGTGCTGGCATTTCCGGCTTCTACGATTTACGATGCTTTTTTTGTGCCGCCGGAACGATGGGCTGTTTTCTTCCGGGTGAATATTCTGCATTTGATTGGTATCACGCTGCTTTTTCTGCTAATTTTCTTCCTCGTTACCCGCACAGATAAATCACTGAGAATATTATCTCTTATAGCCGGAATATTAGTGATCTTCTTCACCCCCTTTGCTAAAACTGTTGACTGGTTCTCAATTTTGCCGGAAGGGATAGCGGCTTATTTCTCTGAAGAGCATGGTTCGCTCTTCCCTATTTTTCCGAATTCCGCCTATGTCTTTCTCGGAACAACATTCGGTACTCTTCTGAAGAAGATACCAACAGAGAATAGAACTGATTTCCTTCTGAAATGGGGTATTCCCATCGGCGCTGTATTTCTGATCATAGGTTATGGTTTTGCGCCGTATCAATATCTCTTCAGTTTTGAGCATTATGATTTACAGGCGGCAAATTTCGCAATAATTTTTAAACGTATAGGCTTTGTTTTCGTAGGATTGTCGGTGGTTTCGGCAATCTATAAAATGACAAAAGGGCTTTCAGCTTACTATACAATTTTCGGCAGGCGGGCGCTTTTTATTTACATAGGACATTTGATCCTTATCTATGGAACACCTATTTTCCCGAGTCTGCACAAGTTATATGCTAAATCCCTCGATCTGGGACAGGTACTTCTTTGCGTTATTGGTGTGGAACTTTTAACTATAGCAATGGCTTATTCTTATGATACCTGCGTCAGGAAGTACCCGAATTCCATAAGGTTATTCAGGATAATCATTGCGGCATATCTCATTTATGTATTATTTTTCTGAGAAATTATTTTGTAAATTAGAAATAACCACCTAATTTATTAATTTTGCACAAATTTTATTAATAAATTGATAAATAAATAGGTTCATGCTTCAGGTCGTACAACATCAAAAGACCGGCGAAATACAGACGCAGGAATTCCCGGCGCCAAACTGCCCGCCGGAAGGTATCCTAGTCAGGACGGCATATTCCCTCATAAGCGCCGGCACAGAGAAAACATCCGTAACGACTACCCAATCCTCGCTGCTTGAGCGAGCCAGGAAACAGCCTGATCAGGTTAAGCAGGTTCTTGATTTCATCAAAAAAGAAGGGATGAAATCAACCATCCGGCGGGTGCGATCAACTCTCGATTCCTACAAAACGCCGGGGTATAGCGCCGCGGGGACAGTTATAGAATCCCGCTGCGCAAATTTCTCGCCGGGCGATAGAGTTGCCTGCGCCGGCGCGAATATAGCCGTCCATGCTGAATTATTGGCTGTTCCAAAAAATTTAGCAGTTAAGATTCCTGATGAAGCAGCTTTCGAAGATGCAGCCTACACAACCGTAGGAACGATTGCCATGCAGGGCGTCCGGCAGGCTGATGTACGGCTTGGCGAGACAGTTGCTGTGATAGGCTTGGGACTTATCGGTCAGATAACCGTCATGCTGCTGAAGGCTTCCGGCTGCAAAGTTGTAGGCTTGGATATTGATGAGTCGCTGTTTAATCGCTCGAAACATAGCGGCTGCGATGCTGTCTATCCCAGCAGTTTCGAATCGGTGAATGAAATTACCGGCTTTACGCGAGGCTTAGGTTGTGACGGTGTTATCATCACTGCCGGGACAAGCTCAAATATGCCTGTGGAACTGGCAATCGAGCTGGCGCGGAAGAAGGGGAAGATTGTCATTGTCGGCGCAGTCAGTATGAATCTGCCGCGCCCGACTTTTTACAAAAAGGAGCTGGATGTGCGCATCTCGAGCAGCTATGGTCCCGGACGCTACGACAATGATTACGAAGAGCGGGGCATCGACTATCCGCCTGCCTACGTGCGCTGGACGGAAAACCGCAATATGCAGGCATTCATTGACATGATCCGGCTCGGGAAAATTGACATTAAAACCCTTACGACACATACTTTCAAAATAAATGAAGCCCAAAAAGCTTACGACCTTATTACAGGCAAAGGCGAAGAGCCATATCTCGGAATTTTACTTGAATACCCGGAACGAAATGAAGAACTCAAGCGCACTATCACAATTAGTGAGAAGCATGAACCTAAAAGCACTGTCAGGATAGGCTTTGTCGGCGCGGGGAAATTCGCACAGAATTTCCTGCTGCCGCCGCTTAAAGAAGAGGGAGTTGATTTCATTGGTGTTTCAACTACATCGCCTGCGAATGCTCAGACTGTGGCGAGGCAGTATGGCTTCCGGTCTGCGGCGACGGATTCTTCCGAATTAATTAGTAATCCCGATATCAACACAGTTTTCTGTGCAACACGCCACGATACCCACGCAAAATATGTTATCGAAGCGGTAAAAGCCGGCAAACCGGTTTTCGTAGAGAAACCGCTGGCTGTCAATATCAACGAATTGCGCGAGATAGAGAATGCGGCGCAAGGAAAAGATTCTCGCATAATGGTCGGCTTTAACAGGCGATTTTCGGGCAGCTTTAGAGCTATTGCGGATTTCTTTCAGAATTCGGCGGGTCCGAAATCTATGATCTATCGCGTGAATGCAGGCGCTATCCCGCCGGATCACTGGATACAATCGCCCGAACACGGCGGCAGGATAATCGGCGAAGCCTGCCATTTCATTGATTGTATGGTATATCTGACCGGTTCGCTGCCGGTGCGGGTTTTTGCGGAATCTGTCTCGACGGAAAAGTACAGATATACCCGCGATATTGTCACAATAAATATTAAATTTGCGGACGGCTCGACGGGGACTGTCCATTATTTTGCTAATGGTGATAAATCCGTCCCGAAGGAATACTGCGAGTTATTCTGCGACCAGAGTACTGCGATAATGCATGATTTCAGAAAAGTAGAGTTCCACCGCGGCGGCAGTCTGAAGAAGAGCTTCTTCAAAGGCAGGAAGGGGCATTCGGAAGAAGTAAAGGCATTTATCAAAGCTGTAAAAGCCGGCGGCGCAATGCCCATAAGCTTCGATGAAATAAGGGCGGTCACTCTGGCGGCATTCGCAGCGGAAAGATCTCTCGCCACCGGATTGCCTGTAAATCCGGCGGAATTATAAATTTGAAATTAATAAACGCTTTTAACAGAGGATCAAATGTTAAGTAAAACTAAGACAATAAGTATATTTTTAATATCATTTTTCCTTTTTTTTCTATGCGAAAAAAGAGCCGAAGCGGGATACAGGAAATTTACGGATAAACAGCTAAGCGTGTTGGTGCCGTCTTCCACACGATTTGTTCAGAGTCTCAGCGGGAAGTGGCAGCGCTCTTATGATGAAATCAACTGGGACAACGTCATGCTGCCCTCATCTAATGCCAGTCAGGAACGGGTGCGCTATCGCAGGACTATCAAAATAGATAAAGACCTTGTCAACCGCTATGTCTGGGAACTTTACTTTCTTGGATTGAGTGAACAGGTGGAAGTTTACGTCAACGGTCAGTATGTGGGAAGGTATTTCGGCGGTATGACGCCGTTTCACGTACGTATTCCCAATAGAATGCTTTCCGGCGAGACAAATACCATCGAACTGACGATCACACCCACAAGCCACAAAGCCCGCCAGATTAAGGATCAGAACAATTTTGCAAAAAAAATATATAACGGCGTTATCAGGGATATTCTTCTTGTCGGCTCGCCGCAGATAAGAATAAGCGAGATAGATCATTATACCGAAGTCCGCTCGGACAGGCAGACATGGGATGTTAATGCTGCGCTGAATATTTCGACAGGCGATATCAGCAAACTGTTTTCAGGCGGCGCTCTGGCGGATTCCATAAGTTTCCCCGGCTCGGAAAAAGTGAATGTCAATGTCGAGGCATTCCTGCGCACAGACAAAGGAAATCCCGTAGGCGAGAAAATGGCAACCACCGTCCTCGTCGAACCGGAAAGAACCACCAACCGCGATGTAAAATTATCAGTGAGCAACCCTGCGCTGTGGTCGCCGAAGAGTCCCAATCTGTACCAGCTCGTGACGCGCATTTCAAAGAACGGGCATTTGATCGATGAGAAAATTGCTGACATCGGCTTTAGAAATATCAGTATCACTGCCGATACTAATGGCTCGGAAATTCGCTTGAACGGCAGAATCTTCAGCATAAAAGGCATTGCCTATATCGAGGATTATAATAAAAACGGTCAGACCGTCAGTCCTCACATAATGGAACAGGATGTTAGAAAAATCAAGACTCTCGGCGCCAATACCGTTAGATTCAAGTATTCGCCGCCGCATCCGTATTTCGCGAAACTGTGCAACAGATACGGCTTGATGATGATGGTCGAACTGCCGGTCTATGAAGTCCCGGCAGATTTGCTGCTGCCGGATGAGATAAAAGTAATGATGAAAAACATTGCCAAAAGATATTCCCGGAACTACAAGTCATATCCTTCTCTGCTCGCATGGGGAATTTCCGATGGAATCCAGGAAAACCACCCTGATTCGAAAGAATTTTTCAGGCAAATGCTGCAGCAATTCAACCCAAATTCGAATAATCTTTTTTACAAAACTGTACTTTTTGGAGCCGGGACAATAAATACTAAAAATTTTGATTTTATTTGCGTCCGTCACGGCAGAGCCCGATACAAGTTAAAGAATTTTAACAATTCTCTCTCGCGAATGAAATCACTTGCAGGAAATACACCTGTTATAGCTTGTTTTGGGATTCCAATACAAACGGATAATTATCACGGCTATTCCGATCCTCTATCGATCGAGTCACAGTCTTATTACATTCTGAATTCTTATAAGATCATTCAGAATAACTCCTCTGCGGGACTTATCTTCAGCAATTATAACGATTATAAGCTGAATAATCCTCAATTAATAACAAATAATGGCAACCAATACCTTTGCGCTATGGGGCTGGTTGACAGGTACAGAAAACAACGCCTGTCATTTGAGACATTGCAAACGCTATATAATGATGAGAAGGAACCTCTTTTAAATGCCGGTAGTTATTCTGAGAGTACACCGGTAGTTTTCATTATAGTTGGCATTTTACTCGGGATAATACTTGTACTGCTGGTGAACAGATTCCGTCGTTTCAGGGAATATCTTTTCCGCTCACTGCTTAGACCGTATAATTTTTATGCGGATATCCGCGATCAGAGGATAATGTCGTCTGTCCAAACAGTATTACTTGGCGTAGTATTATCCTTAACACTTGGAATTTTTTATTCATCAATCTTTTATTTTTATAGAACCCACCTGCTTGCTGAATATGTATACATGCTGATAATACCTTATAATTCAGTTCAGGAAATATTTTTTAGATTGATATGGATGCCTGAACTGTTAATGCTATTTGTTTCTGCGTGGGTTTTCATAGTGCTCATTATTACAGCCCTTATAATAAAAATATTTGCACTGTTTGTAAGGGCTCGGATCTTTTATAAAGATACGTTCACTATCACTGTCTGGTCAACAGTGCCTGTATTGATATTATTGCCATTTGCAATAATTTTGATCAGGTTACTTGTTTTATCCGAATCCCTTAACTGGTTAATTATTTTGCTGGCTTTACTTTTACACCTCTGGGTATTTATAAGAATATTGAAAGCAACATCAATAGTATTTGACATGCGCTATTTAAAAGTCTATACATTTGGATTCGGACTAATTATCATGATAGCTGTGATAATAATCGGAATTTATCAATATCAGTATTCTATTTTCGATTATGGGCAATATTTCTTCGACGTACTCATTAAATATTAAAGTCAATTTTAGAAATTATAAATAAATAAAAGGTGAAAAATGGAAACGGTATATAACACAAAACTCGACGACCTGTCGCTCAAGAATCGCGGCAAGGTAAGAGATATATACGATCTTGGCGAATACCTGCTTTTCGTTGCAACTGATCGCATCTCTGCATTTGATGTGGTGATGAATGACGCAATTCCCGAAAAAGGGAAAATTTTGTCGAACATATCCGCTTTTTGGTTTAATAAAACTAACCTTATCATTCCCAACCATTTAGTAACGAGTAAAGTAGATGAATTCCCCGAAGAAGCCCGCAAATACGCCGATCAGCTTGAATCGCGCTCGATGCTCGTGAAAAAATGCGAGCCGCTGCCGGTGGAATTTATCGTGCGCGGGTATGTTGCAGGATCGGGATGGAAAGAATATCAGAGCGACGGCACAATCTGCGGTATTCCGCTGCCGGACGGCTTGCAGGAATTCGAACGACTGCCGGAACCGATTTTTACGCCGTCAACCAAAGCCGATGTCGGACATGATGAAAATATCGATTTCGATAAAGCTGCGGAACTGATCGGCAAAGAAACCGCCGAAAAGCTGAGCAATATATCTATCGATCTTTATAAATTCGGCAGGGATTTCCTCAATGCGCGCGATTTGATCCTGGCTGATACGAAGTTTGAGTTCGGCAGGCTCGAAAACGGCGAGATAATCCTTATAGACGAAACACTTACGCCGGATTCTTCCCGTTTCTGGCTTAAAGAGAATTATGCGCCGGGCAAAAAACAGGTTCAATTCGATAAGCAGGTGCTGCGCGATTATCTCGAGAGTACCGATTGGGATAAAACGCCGCCGCCCCCAAAGCTGCCTGAAAACGTTATCCAGGACATCATAGAATCATATAAAGAAGCTTATCGAAGGATCACGAGTAAGTAAAATATCAAATATAGAATTACGGCTTTAATTATAAGCTTAATTTTTTCTTATGATTTTAAGCTGTTTAACTGTATATTGTACTCGAGTGTAAACAACCCTGAAACAAAATGGCAACAGATCTTGACACAATATTAGTCGGCAAAAAGGGTATTGAGAAGTTTGACTGGAGCACGTTCCTGATAACTATTCTCATTACTGCCGCAGGGCTGATCTCGATTTACAGCGCTACGCATATTTATGCAGCGCAATACGAGAGCGGATTGAGCCCTTCATTTCTCAAACAGGTAGTCTCTGCAGGACTGGGGCTTGGCATCATGGTTGCTATCATGTTCCTGCCGCTCAGATGGCTGAAGATGAATAGTATGATATTTTATGCTGTGAGCATTGGGATGCTCATATTGGTTCTATTTATAGGCGATGAAGTTTCCGGCACAAAAGGCTGGCTTAATCTTGGTTTTATCACTATCCAGCCGTCGGAAATCGCTAAAATTGCGACAATAATGATGCTGGCATTCCACCTCTCGCGAAAAGGGGTTGATGTAAGAAATATCAGAGATTTGTTTATCACTGTTGGAATAGTAATTCTACCGGTCGTTTTAATTGCTATGCAGCCGGACATCGGCTCAGCTACAGTATTTCTCGCTCTGCTGATGGGCGTGCTTCTATGGGCGGGCTTCGATAATTTTATTCTGTATGTGCTTGCAAGTCTACCGGTTATTTTGATTATGTCGCTTCTCGGGGACTCTTACCTGATAATTTCGATTGTGGCATTATCCGCTATAGCGCTTATTTTCAGGCGTAGGATAGCTGTTACAACCGCTGGAATTATTATTTTTCTGACAGTGGGATTCGGAAGTCCGGTATTGATAAATTCTCTGGAACCACATCAAAAAGCAAGGATAGAGACCTTTCTCAATCCCAATACCGACCCGCGCGGCAAGGGTTACAACGTCATTCAGTCCAAGCTGGCAGTAGGCAGCGGCGGTCTGACAGGCAAAGGCTATCTGCAGGGAACGCAGACGCAGCTTAGGTACATACCCAAGCAATGGACCGACTTCATTTTTTCCGTGCCGACAGAGGAATTCGGCTTTGTAGGCGGCGTTTCGGTAATTTTGCTGTTGGCGGCATTAATGCTGCGATCGGTGAAGATAGGCTTCGAGTCGGATGAAGCCTATTCCGGGCTCGTAGCTGCGGGGATAGCGTCAGTCTGGTTCTATCATACTCTCATCAATGTCGGCATGGCTGTTGGAATAATGCCGGTGATGGGGATACCGCTGCCATTCATGAGCGCCGGCGGAACATTTCTGCTGGTGAATATGGTAATGGTGGGCTTATTACTTAACTTCTACAGAACTAAACGACTTAAGAGATGAAAAATGAAAATAGTAATAACCATAGGGGATCCTAACGGCATAGGTATTGAAGTAATGCTTAATGCTATTACCCTTATCGACAAAGAGCAGGCGCCGTCGCACGAAGCGGAAATTACAATTGCCGGTTCGATTGAAACCATCAGGCAATATGCCGACCAGATCAAATTAAGGATCGAAACCGATAAAAACGGAATTAAAATTGGCGAGAGATACTGCAAAGTAGTTGACTGTGGCAAACCTGTCAAACCCGAACTGGGAACTGTTTCAGAGGATGCCGGCAGATTAGCTGCTGCTTCGATAGAAGCCGCCGTGGATAAAACTATAGCCGGCGAATACGATGCGGTTGTAACTATGCCTGTATCAAAGGATGCTTTATATCAGTCCGGCTGGAAATTTATGGGGCACACTGAAATGCTGGCGAAAAAATGCGGTACAGACCTTCCGCTGATGATGCTGCTCGCGGGCGATATTCGCGTATCGCTTGCGACAATCCATATCCCTGTCAAAGATATAAGCAAATCTCTTAGCAAAAGACTTCTGACCGACCTGATAAGCATGTTTCACAGAAGCCTTATCCTCGATTTCGGTCATACGAAGCCTTCGATTGCCGTGCTTGGCTTGAATCCACACGCCGGCGAAGCCGGCGCTATCGGAACGGAAGAAGAGGAAATCATTAATCCCGCAATAGATACATGCAATATTCTCGGCATGAATGTCCACGGTCCTCATCCGGCTGACGGATTTTTTGCACACGGCGATTATGAGTACTATGACGGCATTTTTGCTATGTACCACGACCAGGGGCTTATCCCGATCAAATTACTCGCCCGCGGTAATGGAGTCAATTTCACCGGAGGCTTACCTATCGTCAGAACCTCGCCCGACCACGGCACAGCATTCGACATTGCCGGAAAGGACAAAGCCGATTGCTCAAGCGCCAAAGAAGCTATTGAAACAGCCTATGAAATAGCAGAGATGAGAAAATCCAAATCTTAAGATTAAACTTAATAAATTTGATTCAATTTTTGTCTTTGTTTAAGGGTAAAATTTTATTATAATTTGTTAATTTTGAAAATAACTTATAAACAAATATATTTTTTTTAGTATAGATAACTGATATTGGTTTTTGTAAATTTTTAATGGAAGGCTCTTGTTAAAAACTATTGCTAAAGAATGGAAAACTCAATTTGAAAACAAAAAGTTTCTTACCGAATTTATCCTCACAATCATAGCATTTGCTATAATAATGAACCGCCTTTCAGCTTTTCTCCGGTTTATCGAAACTCGACAGGGAATGCTGTTACATGATCCGATTTTAAGACATTTTTCGCCTATTGATTTATCGATTCCAACGTTTATTATTTTGTATGTTTCCATCATCACGGCATTGCTTTTTTTAATGCGGAATCCTAAGCGTTTGTTGATTACTTTTCAGTCCTATATATTGCTTATTATTTTCAGAATAATAACTATGTATCTCACACCCTTGGATTCGCCCGCAAAACAAATACCCCTCCACGATCCTTTTATAGAATTTTTTGTTAACGGAGTAACACTTACGAAGGATCTTTTCTTCTCGGGGCATACCTCAACTATGTGTATCTTATTTTTCACAGCGGAATATAAATGGCTAAAGGGGTTCCTTTTAATTTGTATATTGTTAATAGCAACTTTTGTAACTCTGCAGCATGCGCATTACGTCGTAGATGTGTTCATTGCGCCGTTTATAGCTTTCACAAGCTATTGGATAGTAACTAACGCCCGGCGGAAAAATGAAACTTGATATTGTCAGATGTTTAGATGTAATTTTAATTATAGTAAGTGTTTAAATAACATACAAAAAATAAACGCTGCTCAGGTCAGGGTAAATTTTTTCCTTTACCTATTTTAAACAACTGTTTCTTTTCACAAGGATTAAACCCAAATATTGCATTAGAAAAGTTGAATTAGCTTGTTAGTATTGGCAACAAAGTGCTTTAGCACTTTGCAAAGGATGTGAAAAACTTCGAATCATCAGCAAGCTAAAGCATGCTGTTGCAAGAGATTACAAATAAATGTACATATTTAATGAAAAATCTGGGTTAAATTAACAAAATTCATTCGGTTACTTATCCGCATAAACAGTTATACTCGATATCGGATTCTCATTCTTCCGAAAATCCTCAATTCCCTGCTTTGTAAGATATTTCTCGAGTATGTTATCCGGAACTACTATTGGCTTTTCTTTTACTATTTCAATATTTCTGAAACCATTGTCAGCGACAATGTTCAGATAATCTTCCTTGCGAAGGGCGCCAGCCACGCAGCCTGCATACATTTCGGCAGCGCCGCGTAACTTGTCCGGCAGTTCCGCATTCAAAACAATATCCGACACGCAGAAATGACCTTCCGGCTTGAGAACACGGTAGATTTGCGAGAATGCCTTCTCTTTGTCGGGTACGAGATTCAAAACGCAATTGCTGAGAACTACATCTACTGAATCATTCTCTATAGGCAGGTCTTCGATCTCGCCCAGCCGGAATTCTATATTGCTAAAACCGAGCTTTTCGCGATTAGCAATGGCTTTGTTTACCATTTCCTGCGTAAAGTCAATACCAATGACATATCCCGTCTCGCCGACCATCTGACGGGCTATGAAAACATCATTACCGGCGCCTGAGCCTAAATCAAGCACGGTATCGCCCTTGCTCATTTTGGCGTATTCTGTCGGCAGACCACATCCGAGCCCAAGATCGGCGTCCGGGACGCAGCCTTCGATATCGGCGTAATCGTCAGCCATGGTGGAATAGTCGATGGTTTCCGTTCCACCGCAGCCACAGCATGATTCCTGGTTTACTTTTAGCGATTGGCTTGCTATTTCCGCGTATTTATCTCTAACGAGCTTTTTTGTGTCTTCAGCATTATTCATATTATCCTCGGGATATTCAAAAACTTACTTTATTCATTTTCCGTTTTTTTGAACAACTCTAATGCTTCCTCTTCGGATTTGCAACCGATTAGTTCGTTTCTAAAGTTTTCCGTATTCAAAAGACGCGATATTTTGCTAAGTAATCTTAGGTGCGTCCCTACATTGTTCTCTCGACCGAGGATGAGGAAAGCAATGTCCACCGGTTCGCCGTCTAGCGCATCAAAGTCGATCGGCTCTGCCATAATAGCCATAGAAGCAACAGAATCCTGCACCCCTTTGGTCTTGGCATGGGGGAGAGCTATGCCTTTGCCCACACCTGTGGACATAATACTTTCACGGGCAAAAATTTCTTTCCTGGCTTCTTCATGGTCATCGATTTTTCCGGAATTTTCAGCCAGACCCAATAAGCGTTCGATCAATTCATTCTTATCTTTTGCTTTGAGTCCGATGTTTATTGATTCCTTATGCAGTATATCGAAAATATTCATATTCTAACCTTAATTAGCACCTAATGAAACACGCAAATATAAGAAAATTTGAACGAATTATCAGGTTTCGATCCATTGTGTCAACATAGCGCTGTATTTTTTGGCTATGGATACAGCCGTATCATATTTATCGCTTTCACCGATAACGGAAAACAATCCGTATTCTTGTGACGGCATCAATAACACAGAATTATTGTCAAAAAACATTTTTACGCCTTCTACAAGCTGCCGCTCGTAGTCCTCAGAATATTCCATTGCCTGACGCATAACCTGTCCCTTCATATCCCAAGGGCAATCGACAGTTGTCTGGTATTGATAGCGGCGCGGCAATTCCTCATCGAGCTGCGAGATCTTATATCCGGTCTTTGCAAGCATTTCAAGGATCTTTCCAACCGAAAACATTCCGTCGGCAGCAAAGAGGAAATCCGTAAAGATATACCCGCCGTAAGAGCCGCCGACGAATAGATATTCCTTGTCGAGCGTGGCTTCCATCATATCCATGTGAGTATTTTTGATCCTGACGACTTCGACATTATAGTTTTTGACGATTTTCTCGATTTCATTTCTTGCAGTGATCGATACAGCGATCTTGTATGGTTCCCTGTCGCGGTGAGTTTCGAGGAATAATTTTGTTAACATTGTCAAAAGTCGATTAGGCGAGTACCAAACGCCTCTTTCGTCTATGAGAGATATCTTCTCGGCGCCCGCTTCCAGCCGGAAGCCAAGCTCATAAGCGAGAGAACGCATGATTTTGCCGGTGTCGTCTGTTTCGGGTTTTTCCATCGTTGGATCGGGATGAAATCTTGTAGCATCGACGAAATCATTGATGGATAGCGCTTCTACATTCATTTTTCCTAAAATCGATGGGAAAATTGTCGATGCCAAGCCAAAGGAATAGTCCATCAGAAGCTTGAATCCCCTGTTGTAAATGACATCAATATCAAGGGATTCCATGAATCGATTGAGGTATATCTCATGGGTGCGCTCGGGATAGCGGATAGTACCGATTTCCTCGCCCTGCGCGCGCTTAATGTCTTCGCCGAAAAAGAATCTTTCAATCTTCTTAGTGCGGCTAATGGAAATATCTCTTCCATCTTTATTAAAAATTATAATGTCAGTGTGATTGCGTTTTCTCGGGGATTTTCGAACGTGAAATCCCCCGCTGTAGCGCCCGGTGAGAAGTTCCTGTCGAGTCTGTGGTATAGATACTGTCTGAAGGTCGTTCACATCAACACCTACGGATGCCAGCCCGGCAGAAATCGATCTTTTCATCAATCTTGATACCTTATCCGGATCGCGGCTGCCCAGCACCTGTATATTTCTGCCGAGAGTCATGCCTATAGCGGCGCCGAGTTTTGCTCCGAATTCGGGGTTAATCTCTACATTCGTCGAGCCGGTGATTCTGGCGCCGGTGAAAAGCTCGCGAAGCCATTTTTCCTCTTGTACGAGTGAACTGGACAGTGTTGCCTTATCCTGCACATGCTTTTCGGGCCAGAGCTTGATATTATTATATAGCTGAGCATTTTTCCCTATAATACAGCCGTCGGCTATGAATACATTTTCAAGGACATTTGTGGAGTCGCCAATCTTACAGTTGTTGCAAATAACATCGTTTGTCATTTCTACAAAATCGCCTATATCGCAATTATTCCAAATAGTTACATTGTTCATCTTCACGCCGGCGCCGATTTTGCAGTTACCACCAATGACACAATTGTTCAGTTCGGAATGTTCTCCGATTTCGCTGTTGTTACCAATAACGTTAGAACCGGATAATTTGGCGGAAGGCGCAATTTTGGTGTTATAACCGGCAGTATAATTATCAACAACTACTCCTTTATGCTCCAAATTTAATTCACCTGTCAAGGCATCGCGCTGCCCATTGAGATATTCACTTAAATTGCCGACATCTCTCCAGTAACCTTCGGCAATGTAGCCGTAAAGCGGCATCCCTTCTTTGAGCATTCTCGGGAAGAGATCCTGACTGAAGTCGAATTCTTGCTTATACGGTATCAAATCAAGAGCTTCGGGTTCGAGGATATATATTCCCGTATTGATCGTGTCAGAGAAAACCTGCCCCCACGAAGGCTTTTCGAGGAAGCGAGTGATCCTGCCTTCATCGTCGGTGATAACAATCCCGTACTGCAATGGTTTTTTGACTCTGGTGAGCAAGATAGTTGCCTTCGATCCTTTAGCTTCGTGGAATTTTAGTGCATCGGTGAGTTCGAAATCGGTCAGTACATCCCCGCTGATGATAATAAATCTCTCGTCAAGGTATTCATAGGCATTTTTTACGGAACCTGCGGTTCCATAATCTTCTTCGGCAATTTTGTAGACCATGTCAATACCGAATTTGGCTCCATCTTCAAAGTATGATGTAACAATATCAGGATGATAGTACAGCAGCGATACTGCCTGGTTTATTCCATGATTTTTCAGTAGTTTTACTATGTGTTCCATCATAGGTACATTGGCAATGGGCACCATGGGTTTGGGAAGGTTCATCGTTAATGGGCGCAGGCGAGTTCCGAAGCCGCCCGCCATGATAACAGCTTTAGTCATGTATGACTCCGGTATTTATTATTATATCTTTTATATCTTTGTTTCAATGCATCATTAATTAATGACTATTTCTAAAATTTATGAAATAAAAAATAATAGACGAAAATAATTTAACTATAATGGAATAGAATTTCAATTTAAAAGATAAAAACAATAGATGAAATTAGTGGATATGATCTGCTTATTGAAAAATGATTCCTGAGAATAAGAAAAAATATCATATTTAATGAAACATATGGGATTACAGAAACTACATAAATGCAATCATTGAATAACATTCTATAATTTGTTCCCATTTAAATTTTGTTCTTAACACTTGACTAATTATTTTTGTAATTCTGTGAGATTAAATAGGTTTCAAAATTCTGAAATGATTAAATAAATCAAATATTTAAAATAACCCGGAGTAAATATGACAAAAAAGAAAAAAGACGATAAGAAGCATAAGCCAAAGTATGTATATTATTTTGGCGGAGGTAAAGCTGACGGAACGACGGAGATGAAAAATCTTCTTGGCGGAAAAGGCGCCAACCTTGCCGAGATGGTAAATCTCGGACTGCCGGTACCCGCCGGATTTACTATCACAACCGAACTCTGTACTTACTATTATAAAAACAACGAGACTTATCCACCCGAACTTAAAGATGAAGTAGATAAAGCTCTCAGAAAACTCGAAAAAGAAATGGGGGCACAGTTCGGCGACCCGGATAATCCTCTGCTGGTTTCGGTACGTTCAGGCGCGAGAACATCTATGCCCGGCATGATGGACACAGTGCTGAACCTTGGCTTGAATGATGTCACCATTCAGGGATTAATTAATAAGTCGAAGAACGAAAGATTCGCTTATGACGCATACCGCCGCTTTGTATCTATGTATGGCGATGTTGTGCTTGGAATGAAACCGGAAACAAAATACGACATTGATCCATTCGAAAAAATTCTCGAAGAAAAGAAAGAAGAAAAAGGCGTAGAACAGGACGTAGAACTTACCACTGAAGATCTAAAAGACCTTGTAAAAAAATATAAAGAAGCAATTAAAAATATCATGGGCATAGATTTTCCCGAAGACCCGGAAGATCAACTCTGGGGTTCAATTAGCGCCGTCTTTGGCTCATGGAACAACAACCGCGCGAAGATCTATAGGAAAATCCACAATATCCCCGAAGAATGGGGCACTGCCGTAAATGTTCAATCTATGGTTTTCGGCAATCTGAGTGAAGATTCCGGTACCGGCGTTGCTTTCACGCGCGATCCCGCCACCGGCGAAAATAAATACTACGGCGAATTCCTGATGAATGCTCAGGGCGAGGATGTTGTCGCAGGTATTCGCACACCGCTGGACATCAAACAGCTTAAAGATGTAGATAAAAAATCCTACAAAGAACTCGAGAAAATCCGCGAGATCCTCGAGCAGCATTACAAAGAGGTGATGGACATAGAGTTCACAATCCAGGAAGGCAAGCTCTACATGCTGCAGTGCAGAGTCGGCAAGAGAACGGCTATCGCAGCGATGAAAATTGCCGTCGATATGGTCAATGAAAAGCTCATCAAGCCGACGGAAGCGCTTCGCAGGATAGAGCCCAACCAGTTGAACCAGTTGCTTCGTCCGATTTTCGACCTGAAAGAGAAACAGCATGCGATCGATGAAGGCCGTCAATTGACAAAAGGGCTGAACGCAGGTCCCGGCGCCGCCACCGGCAAAGTTGTCTTTAATGCCGAGGACGCCGAAGAATGGGCAAAGAAAGGCGAAAAAGTTATACTTTGCAGAATAGAGACCTCGCCGGAAGATATAGGCGGTATGCACGCGGCGGAAGGAATCCTTACTTCCCGCGGCGGCATGACCTCGCACGCAGCGCTGGTAGCTCGCCAGATGGGGAAAGTCTGCGTTGCGGGCGCCGACAAGCTGGTGATGGACTACAAAGAACGAAAAATCAAAGTTGAAGGATATGACCACGTAATAAAAGAAGGCGATTATATCTCGATCGACGGTACCACCGGCGAAGTCATCGAAGGGCATATAAAGACCATGCCGAGCGAAGTCATCCAGGTTATGCTCGAGAAAACGCTCGATCCGAAAGACGCGCCGATCTACCGGATATATGACCAGATCATGCGCTGGGCAGATGAAAAACGCAAGCTCAGGATACGCACTAACGCAGATCAGGCAGACCAGTGCGAAGTCGCCGTGGCATTCGGCGCTCAGGGTATCGGCTTGACTCGTACCGAGCACATGTTCTTCGGCGAAGGCAAAATCGGACCGATGCGCGAGATGATCCTCGCCGAAGATTCCGAAGGCAGACGCAAATCCCTCGAGAAGCTGCTTCCCTTGCAGCGCGAGGACTTCGAAGGAATTTTCCGCGCTATGGGCGGGCGCCCGGTCACAATCAGGACGCTGGATCCGCCTCTGCACGAGTTCCTGCCTCACGATGAAAAAGGTCAGAAAGAAATCGCCAAATCTATAGGCGTTGATTTCAAAGTTGTGAAGGCGAGAGTTGACGCCCTGCATGAGTTCAATCCTATGCTCGGTTTCCGCGGCTGCCGTCTCGGCATGATGTTCCCCGAAATTACCGAGATGCAGGCTCGCGCTATATTCGAAGCTGCGGCAAATGTCATCAAGGAAGGCGGCAGCACCCTGCCCGAGATAATGATCCCGCTTGCAGGACACGTCAAAGAGCTTAGCAATCAGGAAGAGATCGTCAGAAGAGTCGCTAAAGAAGTCATGGAAGAGAAAGAACTCAACTTCGAATACCTCGTCGGAACGATGATCGAAGTACCGCGCGGCGCTATCACAGCCAAAGAGATCGCCGAATCGGCTGAGTTCTTCTCATTCGGCACGAACGACCTGACGCAGACCACACTCGGCGTTAGCCGCGACGATGCGGGTAAATTCCTGCCCGAATATGTCGAGCGCGGCATTTACAATCAGGATCCGTTCGTATCTATA
This sequence comes from uncultured Hyphomicrobiales bacterium, assembly GCA_964645005.1. Lineage (GTDB taxonomy): Bacteria > Bacteroidota > Ignavibacteria > Kapaibacteriales > UBA2268 > CAZXYS01. The sequence continues at coordinate 21,859 of CAZXYS010000038.1, forward strand.
GACCAGACCGGAGTCGGCTTCCTGATGGAACACGCCGTCAAGCAGGGACGAAAGACCCGCAAGAAAATCAAGCTGGGCATCTGCGGCGAACACGGCGGCGATCCGGAATCAATCCATTTCTGCCACAATCTGGGACTGGATTACGTTTCCTGTTCACCTTTCCGCGTGCCGATAGCGCGGCTGTCCGCAGCCCGAGCAGCTATAGCGGAAAAGGACGCCAAGAACGAGAAAAAAGCCGCAAAACAGGCTGCAAAGGAAGATAAAAAAGCAAAGCAGTCCGGCAAAGCAAAAGATAAGAAGAAAAAGAAGAAGAAGTAAATAATAATAACGTCATTCTGAGGAGTGTAGCGACGATGAATCCAGGCTGCCCTTAACCCAAATGTTACGGGGGCTGGATTCTTCGCTGCGCTCAGAATGACGTTAGATTTTAGCATAATCCTTTTTCTAATAATAAATTATAGTGAATATATTTAAAATGAAGAAATAATTCAAGACAACTATCTAATTTTTCCCTTGCAAATAACCAATTTTCTAACTATTTTCCAGCTGTCTTTTTTTATTATATACATATCTTACTTACAAATGGGAGATAGACTATGAAAAAAATAATTCCCCTTTTATTCTTCATCATACCTGTATTTTGCTTCTCACAACAAGCGATTGTGATCGATCATAACTGTATCGAACTGCAGCAAGTCCAGGATCAATGGATAAACACTGCTAAAGAGGATCTGCACATCGGCTACGGGCATACTTCGCACGGAAGTCAGCTAACTTCCGGCATGAGAGCTATCAATTCTTACTTCACTGATGGAAAATACCAGTGGAGCCATGCCGGCGGCACCGGGAAACTGCATCTTTTCGAAGGAGCAAGCTATAATGACGGCTATCTCGACCATGACTGCGGTTACGCCGGCTGGGACGATGAAACCCGAGAATACCTCGACGATCACCCCGATTGCAACGTCATAATATGGTCCTGGTGCGGGCAGGTGAACAATGTAGATCTAACTTCTCATTACCTGACGCCGATGAACCAGCTCGAGAGCGAATACCCCGGCGTGAAATTTGTCTATATGACAGGGCACCTCGAGGGCGAAGGTCCCGACGGCAGCTTATTCCAAGCTAATCAACAGATTCGGGACTTCTGCTCCGCCCATAACAAGATTCTCTATGATTTTGCCGATATAGAGAAGTACTGTCCTGACGGCGATGTAAATTACCAGCAGTATAACTGCCGGGATAATTGCACTTACAACGACCCCGAAGGCGGCACCAGAAACTGGGCGCAGGATTGGATAAATGAAAACCCCGATCATATCCTTACTAAAATTTCTCAGCATTGCAGCAGCTGCGCGCATTCTCAGCCGCTGAATTGCGTCAAGAAAGGCATCGCTGCCTGGTATTTGTGGGCTCGGCTTGCAGGCTGGGATGGTGTCACCGATGTCGAAGAAAAATCAACCGAGATTGGAGAAATTGAACAATTGTTCCCAAATCCGGCGGAAAACTACGCTGCAATTAGTTTCGAAATTAAGGAACCCGGTTTCCTGACCTCAGAGGTCATCGACATTAACGGTCATAACCATACTATTAGCAAAGATAAATTCTATTCTGCCGGAAATCATGAGATTATTATTAATCTCGAAGTTTTCGATTCCGGTGTATATCTTCTGAAGATCACATCAGGCAAATTCATTAAAACAAAGAAATTTACAATAATTAAATAACAAAATTTATAACTAATTTATTTCGAGCAGCATATTTTCATAGGCTTTTGCCTGTGGAAATGTGTTGCTTTTTTCCCAAAAAAATTTTATATTATTTGCAACCTTTTGATGAGTTATGTGTAATTAGTAATAGAATTACATTATAATTTTTTAAAATATTTCCCGGTATATTAAATGAAAACGAAAATACTGTTTGTAATCTTGCTTGTCATTAGTTACATGACATTCTCATGCGTTGAGGAAAGTTCTCCTCAGAATAACGATCCGAAGGATAATACTCTACCTTCCGGCGAATTGTTAAACTATAGCGGATGTGGAGACTCCCTGGATCCCGGGGATATTGGAATCCAAAATGATAAGCAAACATGTGCCGAATATTCTTATGAAAACGGAGTTTTAACTGTTAAACACACAAATGCTTATTACAATTGCTGTACTGAGGTATTTGTATCCGACTTTACTTTTGAAGATGGCTCAATCATTATTAACACTGAGGAACAAGGTCCGAAGTGTTATTGCATTTGTCCCTACGAGCTTACATTTAGGATCAAGAATCTTAAAGCAGGAATTTATCAAGTTAAATTATTAGGAGAATATCAAACAGTTGACAACAAATTATTAGATTTTTCAATTGATATAAATGAGAAAAAATCAGGTAAATTCTGTTTAGATATATTCAAATAAAAAGTTCCAATAGTAGATAAGGAGAAAAAAATGAAGAACCTGCTCATTAGTTATCTGGCTCTGGTTACGCTTAGTATGTTTTGTTTTTTAACTGGCTGCGAAACTGATAATGGTCCGGCTGTTAAGCATAATTCACCATCGGATGAACAAACGAGCGATCCCGAGGGTATGCTAATAAAACACGATAGCTGTAAGAGTTTTGATGAGGGAAGAGTTAGTGAAAAAAACGAAGCATGTATAATTTACAGATATTACGATGGAGTTCTTTACATGTGGCATACTAACGCGGGATTTAATTGCTGTCCCGGGGATATAACCGCAGATATCGATATCCACAAGAATATTATTACGATTGCTGCTGTGGAAAAAGAAGCAGGGTGCAGGTGCAATTGTTTATTCGATCTGGAGTATGAAATCAAGAATATTACACCCGGAAAATATCGTATTATTATTATAGAGCAATATCTGAACGAAGGAGACAAAGAATTCGATTTTGAAATCGACATTGAACAAAAGACATCCGATGAATACTGTCTTCCAAGGCATGGTTATCCGTGGGATTAGTATAGTTGAATGATATGCAGCTATTTAAATATATCCTGGGATAACACAACAAAACTAATATTATATTAATTATTATGGGGAACATACGGCTTTTCAAAATAAACAGGTAAATATCAAGAGCTGCTCAATAAATTAACAGATTTTAAAATTAAATTAATTTTCATTCTATTAATAAATTCGGAGCAGCCCTTTATATATTTGTCAACGGAATTATAAATAATATTTGAATCCAAGAAGCGTCGAATTCATTGAATCATAGTTCTATAATAAAATTCAAGCAATATGATTGGAATTAAAAATCTTTGCTGCAAAATTCTATTATTAATGATCTTTCAGATCAACAATTTTTCAATATCTGCACAGGATTTGCACATTGAGCCAACAAATGCCTATATTAATTATTCCAATGAAAATCTATATTATTCTGCCGGAACTGCGGCTATTGGTGCTTCACTATTTCTAGTGGATGAACCGTTGAGGCAATTCGTACAAAAGAATCGCGGCTCAGTTGGCGAGGCATTTTTCATAGTACCGAATTTCTTTGGCTCTGGTTATTCTACGATGGGACTGGTCGGCGGTATATATCTGTATGGAGAATTCTCGGATGACATCGAAGTTATTAATACAAGCAAGTATTTACTTCAATCGGCGTTGATGACCTCAGCTTCTACCTTTGCCCTTAAGTTCATTTTCGGAAGAGCCAGACCATATATGAACAGGGGGAATCTCAATTTCAATTTTTTCGAAACAAATGACAGTTTATTATCGCTGCCTTCGGGACATACCAGCCAGGCGTTCTCCCATGCGACAATTATTTCCCGCCGCTTTGACAATCCTTATATAACCGCCGCTTCTTACACTTTGGCAGGTTTGACAGCATTATCACGGGTTTATTATGATAAACACTGGCTATCGGATACATTTTTGGGAGCAGTTGCAGGAACAGTAACTGCATTAATAGTGCTGGAGTTGAATGAATCCGACGAAAAAAAATATTATGCACATGAATCTATCCAACCAGCAGCTATTAAAATTTTCTCGATTAGTTTGCAATTTTAGGCTGTCTCTTTACAGGGAATGCTAAAAGTTACTATTGTGCCGCTGCCTTCTTCACTTTCAATTTCAAAAGTGCCATCATGAAGTTCGACCAGTCTCTTGGAAATTACTAATCCAAGTCCGACCCCCTGCTGTTCGTAGATGCTCCTTTCGAACTGGACATAAGCTCCCACACCGGAAATTTGCTCGGGCGACATTCCCCTTCCTTCATCTTTTATGGATGTATAAAGGAGACCTTTGTCACGCCGCATATTAACATATACTTTTGCCCCTTTTTCTGAAAAATTGAAAGCATTATCAATCAATTCAGTTACAATTTTATGCAAACTTTCCGTTGAGATCTCCAAATAAATATTTTCCACATAGCCTTGTGTTATCAGATCCTCTGTTCTTTCATAATCATTTGCTTTAATATCTGCGAGATCAGCTATCATAGCGCATGGCTCATCGGTCTTGAACTGTCTCAGCGATTTTCTTTTCTCGGGATTGGAAGCAAAGGACTCAATTCTTACGAAAACGAGGAAGTTTTCAGTGATTTTCAACAATCGCTGTGAAGAGGACATGACATCCTGAGTGAATTCTTTTATTTCTTCAGGTGTTACGTCATTTGAATTTGAATTCAAATATTTGGCAGCACCGACGACTTGATTTAATACAGTTCGGAACTCATGCGGCAAAGCGGAAGTAACAGTTCTGCCGACTTCTTCAATTTTTTCCTGCGTCTTCTTTTCAAAAATCGAATGCTTATTCCACTGAGCCTCTATAGCAGCCAACAATTCCTCTCTGGTAAAAGGCTTGACGAGAAAATCGTCTGCTCCTTTTTCCATTCCCTGCCGCATATTTGCTTTCTCTGTGAACGCAGTAAGAAAAATAAATGGAATAGTATTAGTTTCGGATGAATCCCTTATTCGTTCCAGGACTCCGTATCCATCGAGCTTTGGCATGGAAATATCACATAAGATCAAATCCGGATAGTGCTCAAATGCAGCTTCAATACCCGATAGTCCGTCAGAGGCTGTGATGACGTTATATCCTTCAAAATCGAGCAATGTCGAAGTGCTTTCAAGGATAAAATCTGCGTCATCTATGACTAATACTTTCTTCATTTTCTTTGTGTCTGATAGTAAAAAATATTTTTAAAAGTATTATTTTAACACCAAAACTATGCCAATATAGTGATTTATCATTAATCGTAAAAATGAAAATACTGAAGTCACCTTTTTGATAATCATTTAATTAAGCTAAAAAAAAATTTCCAAAACTTATCAACAATGTGGAAAACTTTGATGTGGAAAACTTGTTTATAATTGGGAAAATATATCCTTTGTTTGTAGTTTTTTTTTCCTACATTAGCGGATTATTAAATGGATATGGACGAAAAATAATTTCTAAGATATTAAAAATAAATTAACCGAAATATTGTCGGAATTTATAAATTGGACAATTTCGGAGGGGCAAAATTGGCTGAAAAAACAAATTACAAGAGATACCCTGGTAATAACAACGGTAAACACCATTCAAACGAAAATTATGAACAAAAGATTCCGCCTCACTCAATAGATTCTGAAATAGCTGTCCTTGGCTCTATGATGCTGGACAGATCGGCAGTATCAAAAGTTCAGGAGATAATTACAGCAGACAGTTTCTATAGTGAAATCAATAAGATTATCTTTGAAACGGCTGTAGAGCTTAACGAAAATGGACATACACCTGATATTACAACATTATCGAAAGAACTGCACAAAAAGGATCTGCTTGAATTTGTCGGCGGCACGTATTATCTGACAGAGATCAATGCCAAAATACCTACTGCTGCCAATGCTGAGTACCATGCTCACATTGTACAGGAAAATTACCTTAAACGAGAACTGATCAAAACAGCTGGCACAATATTGATGAATGCCTATGATAATTCTACTGATGCGCTTGAAGAAATCGACAAAGCCGAAAGCAGCATTTTTGCTATAGCGGAAAAACGGGTTAGGAAAAGTTATGTCGATTTGAATCAACTGGCTCATGAAGCTTTAAATAAGATAACCGAACAAAAAAATCGCGATATGAACACATTAACCGGAGTTCCCTCCGGTTATACCGATCTGGATTCAAAAACGGGAGGATTTCAAAATTCCGATTTAATAATCATTGCGGGACGCCCTTCAATGGGTAAAACTGCTTTAGCTTTATCCTTAGCAAGAAATGCAGCTTCAGTTTACAAAAAAAAGATCGCATTGTTTTCAATTGAAATGTCTGCACTTCAATTGGTTATTCGTTTAATAAGCGCAGAAGCCAAAATTGATCAGCAGAAGATCAGAACGGGCGATCTCAATCATGAGGATATGCAGAAAATTATCCGTACCTTGGGGCGTCTCGCCAAATCCCACATTATTATTGATGACAGCCCGATGATTTCCGTCATGGAATTGAGAGCCAAATGCAGGCGGCTGAAAGCTGAATATGGTATAGAAATGGTTATAATAGACTATCTGCAGCTTATGCACCCGCCCAAAGCGGAAAGCCGTGAAAGGGAGATATCAATTATTTCCCGCTCTCTTAAGCAATTAGCGAAAGAACTTGATATCCCTGTAGTTGCTTTGGCTCAGTTGAATCGTTCTGTGGAAAGCCGAAGTGATAAGCGTCCTATGCTTTCCGATTTGCGTGAATCAGGCAGTATCGAGCAGGATGCAGACGTGGTCTGCTTCGTCAACCGTCCGGAACAATACGGCATTATGGCTTACGACGACAAATCTCCAACTGAAGGTACTGCAGAGTTGATAATAGGCAAACAGAGAAATGGTCCTACCGGTACTGCCCGACTGGCTTATATAAAGGATTATGCCCGGTTCGAGAATCTGGAATTGCATTATGAAGAACCACCCGAATATTTGGATAATCCGGTTGAGGATGAGCCGGGTTTTTAAAAATTTAAACAAAGGTTTATAACCTTGTTTTGGTTTCCGATCTTGTTTTTTTTGGGTCTGAGGGTTAACGTAAAAAGGATGGCGTTAACCCTTTTTTGCTGCTACAACTTTATATTTCAATTTTTTACAAAAAATGCTTATTTTTGTAAATTCGAAATTTTGAACAAGAATAATAGCAAGAGAATAATGGCAAAATCAATTAGCGTACTTTTTGTTTCGAGTGAAGCCTATCCATTCGCGAAGGTTGGCGGTATTGCAGATGTGACTTATTCATTGCCGCTGGCGTTAAGGGACCTTGGACATGATGTAAGAGTTATGATCCCGAAATATGGGGTTACTTCAGAAAGAAAAAACCGCATACACGAAATAAACAGACTGAGAGACATACCCATTCCTATGGGCAGCCGCTCTGAGCCCGTCACAGTGAAATCTTCATCGATGAACAATCCGCGTCAGAAAGTGCAGGCATACATCGCCACTAATGATCGATACTTTAATTCCAAAAAAGGAATTTACCACGATCCCCGTACGTGGAAAGAATATGCTGATAATGACGAAAGGTTTATCTTCTTTAACAGAACGGTAATTGAAACATGCCTGCTTCTGGGATGGTTCCCGGACGTAATTCATTGCAATGACTGGCAGACTGCATTAATACCGGCTTACGTTAAAGCTATGTTCCCTGAAGAATTTAAAGATACGAAAGTGGTATTTACTATTCATAATTTTTATTATCAAGGGGACTTCGAGGGGATGGATTTCAGCTTGACCGGACTTCCAAAAGAAGCACAGAAGAAATTCAAGACCAAAAACGGCTATAATTTTATGAAAGGTGCTCTCTATTACGCTGATTATATTACAACTGTCAGCAATTCTTATGCTGAAGAAATACTTGCTGATAAGAAACTCACTAATGGTTTGAATTCCAAATTAAAGGAACGCGCGAAAGATTTTAAGGGGATTCTGAACGGGATCGATCCCTGGGCATGGAATCCTAAAAATGATTCATTTATTAAAAGCAAGCTTAACTCTGATTTAGAGGAGTATAAATATGATAATAAAGTTGAGCTTAGCATCGAGTTTGGCTTCGAGTTTAAACCAAGAACCCCAATAATTGGTATGATAACAAGATTCGACGAGCAGAAAGGCATAGACCTTGTTATTGATTCAATCGATGATTTGATGGAATTGGATATACAACTCGTAATTCTTGGTGAGGGGACCTCGGATCATAAAAAAGAACTCAGAAGATTAGCCAGAAAATATTCAGATAAGATAAAAGTCAAATTCGAGATTGACGATCGTCTTGCTCATCAAATAGAAGCCGGCGCTGACATGTTTTTGATGCCGTCAAAGTTTGAGCCTTGCGGCTTGAATTTAATGTATTCTCTGCTTTACGGGACAATTCCAATAATAAGATATACCGGCGGATTGAAGGATATAGCCAAACCTTACGATCCCAAAACTAAAACGGGTAACAGCTTCGTCTTTGACAAAGCTAATTCTAAAGAGTTGGTTGATGCCGTCAAAAAGGCGGTCGAAGTATACCAGGATGAAGAAGAATGGGAACAGCTTGTCAGAAACGGTATGAGAAACGATTTTTCCTGGGATGATTCAGCCAAACAATACGAGGAGATTTATAAAAAAGTCCTCAATAGTTAATTGGTAATAAAACGGAAGTATATGTTCAATAGTAAAAAAAAACTCAAGCATTTTCGGCTGCTATTATTATTATTGATTGCAGGATTGCCTTACTTCAGCGGCTGCAATGAACTGCCAAGCGAAGTGGGATACTCTTTCATATCTGATACCGTTAATATCCAATCGATTCAGTCAACGGAAGCTAATATCCTTACCGGAGTTGAACCTTACCTCAACAGAAATAATACTATAAATTGGGGTGTTGTGCTTGTTGGCAAGACAGACAGTTTAGAGTCAGTTGGTTTGCTGCGTTTTGGTAATATACCTGATTCGTTGTCTTACCTGCGGGAAGATGATATTCTTGAAGCTTATTTGTCACTGAAGCCTGGTAAATATGCCATAGGCAATCTATCGGAATCCCGAAATTTCGCTTTTAATATATATCGGAATAAGAAAATTTATACAAATGAAACAACATGGGATTCTCTATACCCTCAAAGCCGGCAATTTTCACCAATAATTGATCTTCACGAAACCGTAGGAGATTTCAATGGCGAGATCGATCTTGAAAAAGATACTTTCGATCCAATTAATATTGATCTTGCAAAACCAATGATTGTTGATTGGATGAGAAAAGGAGCCGATTCAGTATTAAGAGAGCATCATTACGGAATTGCTCTTGTTGCCGGGGAACAAACAGATGTCATCCATCAATTTGAAAATGCTGAGATAAGGGATACTACAAAAAAAGCCCCTACTGTGACTGTTGTATATAACAATAAAGATAATGAAACGGATACTTTGATAATGGCTTCCGGTGCGGACCTTAACTGTCCTGATGCGCCCCTGCCGGCAGAAGATAAACTTATCATACAGGGGGGAGTTACTTACCGTACGAAGATTTATATTGACCTGAATTCTTTGCCTGAATTTGCAGGTGTTCACAGAGCGGCTCTTAAGCTGACACTTGACAGGAAAAACTCTTTTATCGGTAATAATGGATTGGATTCTGCTGTATACGCTTATCTTGTTGACGAGGAAGGAAGTGAGGCAACACATGAAACTCTCGGAAGTTTTGCAGGAGATGACATTTTCGAATATAAAAGCATGGCTAACTTGCTCGAGGTAATCGTACGCCGTAAAAGCAAAAAAGGTACTATAATTTTACGGACAACACCCGGTACATTAAAAGAAAACTTCCACGAGTTGGACAGAATGGTATTCTATGGAATGAATAATCCCGACATATCTGTCAGACCTAAACTAAAGATCATTTATTCAACAAGACCAGAATATAAAAAGAAGGTAAGTTCTGAAAAATGAAATATTTATCGAAATTTCTCGCAATTTTTGCTCTCATTGTCATATTCTCCGGGAATTTATATTCTCAAGGTGGGAACAACTATACTATTTTCGGCTTAGGTGACGTTCATCATAACACCAGCGCCGGATTCGACGCTTTAGCAGGAACTTCAATCGGCTACCCCGACCAAAGCGCTATTAATCACTCAAATCCTGCTATGTGGAGCGGGATAAAAAAAACCAGATTGCAGATGGGCTACAGATTCAATCAGCATTTCAATAATACAGACGGTCAGGTGCTCAGACAAAATAATGGCAAAATAAACGGTATTTCAGGTATATTTCTTATTGATTCTTCTCTCGGACTGTCACTTGGATTCGGGCTGCTCCCTTTTACTTCGGTAAATTATTATGTAGCAAATGATTTTTATATCGAACAGGATGGAGAGTCTTTCCACGGGAAAACTTTTTTCCAGGGAAAGGGAGGTTTAAATCAGGCTTATCTGGGCGGTTCGATAGATATAACTAAGGATATTTCCCTCGGTATAGCCGGATTCGGTACATTTGGATTATCTGAATATTACACCGAAACGGTTTTTTACGCCGCGAATGTCTTTTCATCTGCAAATTCAACAATTGATTCGTATAGTGGAGCCGGTTTCAAAGCCGGTCTTTATTATAAAGGTATCAAGAATTTTGGTATTGGTGCATATTACGAGAAACATTTCGAAACTTCGATCAGTCGGGAACTTATATATTTATCCACTTTTCTCGGAGATACGAGTTTTGCAGAAAGGGCTTATCTCCGGATCCCCGATGCATTCGGCGCCGGCATATCCTATAAAACGGGCAAATTTATATTAGGTTCTGACTTTGCATTTCGTGACTTTACCGGCTTTACTTATCAACAGCCTGCACGGGGAAAGTTCACAAGTAATGTTCATTGGAGCGCAGGCGTTTCACGACTGGGCAATGACCGTATAGATGCTGACCTTCTTGATAGAATAACCTATAAATTCGGATTGGGATACAAGAAATTGTATTATCAGCTTGAAGGTGAAGATATTTCGCAAATATATGCATCTTTTGGAGGTTCCGTGCCATTGCCGGGAGATGCTTTTATTAACGGAGCACTTGTTTTCGGAAGAAGAGGAACATCAAACAAGGGACTGATAGAGGAATATTTCGGAAGATTCAACGTTGAGATAACAATCGGGGAAACCTGGTTCAAACCATTCAGACGAGGATATTAATAATAAAAAGATAAAAGTTATGAGTGACAAAACATTAAAACCGGAAATAAGAAATACAACCGTGATAGGAGTCCTGCGGGACGGGAAATCCGCTCTTGGCTCCGACGGTCAGGTGTCATTCAATGATACAGTGCTTAAACATTCAGCGAAAAAAGTAAGAAAAATTTATAATGATTCGATAATGGTGGGATTTGCGGGATCGACAGCGGATGCATTCACGCTGCTGCAGAGATTCGAGGAGAAGATCGAATCTCACAGGGGAAAGATCTACCGTGCCTCCATCGATCTCGCCAAAGATTGGCGCACGGACCGTTATTTGCGCAGACTGGAAGCTATGCTCATAGTCATGACCGACAAGGAAGCCCTGCTGATCAGCGGTAATGGTGATGTCATCGAGACAGATGACAATATTATAGCAATAGGTTCAGGCGGCGCTTATGCTCTGTCTGCTGCACGAGCAATGATGAAGCATACCAAACTGTCGGCAAAGGAGATTGTGGAAGAATCCTTGAGAATAGCCGGAGAAATTTGTATTTACACTAATCTCGACATATCGGCAGAGGAACTGCCGGAATAAAATATCAAATTGTTTTAAACGATTAAATATTTAGAAATTAATGCATATTTAGTGATTTAAAGATATTTTTATTTTTAATGATTCTAATAATCACAAATTTTCATGCTAATATTTTCTTAGCTAAAATTTTAACATCAAATTAAGTTTAACAAATTGATAATTAGAACAAGCGAATTTTTTAATACGGAGTTTTTATGAGTGATATGGATAATATAGAGCTAACTGATAAACAAAAAGAGCAGATTGTAAATTTCGTTAGGACGGAAAAAGCGCCGGGCGAGCCGCTGACACCTCGTCAGGTGGTTGCCGCGCTGAATAAATTTATCATCGGGCAGGACGACGCCAAGAAAGCTGTTGCAATTGCTCTGCGTAACCGCTGGCGGCGGCAGATGGTGGATAATGAATTGCGCGATGAGATCATGCCTAATAATATTATAATGATCGGTCCTACGGGCGTCGGTAAAACGGAAATTGCCCGCAGGCTGGCGAATCTGGCAGGAGCGCCGTTCGTGAAAGTGGAAGCTTCGAAATTTACCGAGATAGGCTATGTGGGGCGCGATGTGGAATCCATGATTCGCGATCTCGTCGAACGTTCAGTAGGTATGGTCCACGACGAGAAAACTGAAGAAAAGAAAGAAGAAGCCCGCAAGGCTGCCGAGGATCGAGTGCTCGACGCGCTTATACCGCCGGTAAAGAGAGGACCCTCCTTTGATACGGCTGCGGATGAAGAAATATCCGATAATACAAAGACTCGTGAAAAATTCCGAGCGAAGCTGCGCGAAGGCAAGATGGACGATAAAGTCATAGAAATTGAGACTACTTCGGACCAAGGACCAAATATGCAGATATTGGGACCGATGGGGCTCGATGACATGGGAATGAATCTGCAGGAGATTTTCGGCAATATGATGCCCAAGAAAACGAAGAAGCGTAAGCTGAAAGTATCAGAGGCTATTCGAGTCCTCGAAAAGGAAGAAGCAGAAAAACTTATAGATCAGGATGCAGTAGTGAAAGAAGCGGTGCAGCGTGTGGAGAACTCGGGCATAGTATTTATCGATGAGATTGACAAGGTAGCATCAAGGCAGACTTCTTCAGGTCAGGGACCGGAAGTTTCCCGCGAAGGCGTGCAGCGCGATCTTCTGCCTATCGTCGAAGGGACTACGGTAAATACAAAGTACGGGATGCTGCATACGGAGCATATTTTATTCATAGCTTCCGGTGCATTTCATGTTGCCAAGCCGTCGGATCTTATCCCGGAACTGCAGGGGCGCTTCCCGATCCGCGTAGAATTGAACAGCCTGACTGAAGAGGATTTCGTAAAGATACTGACTGTACCGGAAAATGCACTGGTTAAACAGTATAAAGCACTTATGATGTCCGAAGATATGGATCTGGATTTCAAGGATGACGCAATCTGCGAGATTGCCGCAACCGCAGCGAAAGTTAATGATGAAGTTACAAATATCGGCGCGCGGCGCCTGCACACTATCCTGACGACACTCTTGGAGGAAATCCTCTTTAATTCACCTGATAATGTCGAGGATAAGAAAATTACCATTGACGCGGAAATGGTTAGAAACAGACTGAAAGATATTGTCAAGGATACTGATCTGAGCAAGTTTATACTTTAACATCCTTAGTTACTGTATAAAGATTTGTTACATTTGTAATGCTTAAGAGGCATGGTATATTCTATTGAACACCATAAGCCTCAATTTCAACTAAAAGATCATTTCTACAAACATCTGCCTGCACATAGAGAATGGGGATGTTACCATAATGGTTTTTACATATATCTTTTACTTTTGGGATGTCCTCTCTGTTTTTAACGTAAACTCTTACATACTCCAGGTCAATTTCCGAAATATCCGGATTTACCCCGCACTTTTGAAGATTCTCCGGGGAAGTAAGATGTTCGATATTCTCGATTGTGGTTTTTGTTTGCTTTTCGACGCTGTCCAATTCAACAGTTTTCTCTTTTAGGATAGCCGCTGTTCCGGAAACGTACATTTCAGTTAAAGCTCCGTCAGTTATTACTTTTGCACGCTCAAATTTCGGAGTTGTCCTTTGTGATCCCGCGCCCACAAGAACATCACCGGAGTAGCTGTGCGCGTCAATCTGGCGGGGATTGGCAATAGGGATAATTTTACTATTATCGTCAGCTTTTGCCGCTGTAAATTCGATGGCTGCACCGCCGCAATTCATGCCGATGCCAGTTGCGGCAGGATAGCCATTTATCCATTCCGCCGAATCATAATATTTGCTTCTCACATCGTTGAATTGCTGGTAGTTTTGCCTGGTACTGCGTTCGAAATAGCTTTCCTCGGTAATTTTTTCGATATAGTTCCATTGGCGAACGATATCAGAGAAGCGCATTTCCTCAGCATCGAGGATTGCTCTAATTTTTTCAAAGACTTCTTCGGATTGATTATTTATATCTTTCTCTTTATTCGAAGAAGCACAGGCGCCGTTTATTTCTTTATATTCATCTTTTTCCAGGATTGTATAATGCAGTTCGTTCACAGTTTTATAATAGATTTTAGCTTCGCTCATGAGAATTGTAGTTTCGAGAGCTATCTCATAATCACCTTCCGGCGGCTGGCTGACAAAGGCAGCGGAGGGAAGCTGACCGGAGAAAAATCCACCAAGTATATCTTTACAGTTTGTGCAGATTTGATTAAAAGAAGTTGACTCATTGCTGTCAACAAATATTGTCTGTTTAATTATGCGCTTTTTCTCTAAGCCGTTATTAGATAAATAATTATTCAATTGTACGAGGCAGTTTTCCAATTTTTTCTCATAGTCGTTACCTCTTTCGGGCAGATAGAATAATATTTTTTTAGCAATCATATAAATATTTGTCCAATTTTTAAGATAAATTTTCGTTATTGAGAATGCCTTTTTGATAAAGGCTATCCAAACAATTGAAATTTGGAAATTCTTTGAAAATAAGTTGTAAATTTGTAATTTGCAAGAGCAAATTGAGTCTGCCCGGATGGCGGAATTGGCAGACGCGCTACATTCAGGATGTAGTGTCCAAACGGACGTGGAGGTTCGAGTCCTCTTCCGGGCACACCAATAAAATCAAAGAGTTACGAAGATGAAGCCCGGCAGAAATGCCGGGCTTTTTTGTTGGATTCGGGACGTAAATGCACCTAAGAAAAGCAAAATAAATCGAAATATGTTTGTTAATTGTATATTTATTTATCATAATTATTGAATATGATAATTTTATGATACATTCGTAGAAAAAATTGTCCAATTGTCATTATAAAAATCCAAGCCCTGCAAGATAAAATTTACATGGCGTTGCTTTATTAACTGAAATGCTTGAATCGTGACAGAACCACAGGTGTTTAAAACATAGCTCTCACTAATACAATCTTTTAAAAAACGATATATAAACCTTTGTCTCAAAATACATTTCTGATGCTTAGTTTGAAGGATTGTATGTGCTTCCATAAAAACAAGCAGTTTTAATACTTTAATTCAATTTCCCTTTTCTTTTTTTATTGCTTTTTATAATCTGTTTTCGTATGTTGGAGTGCCCCCGGAATTTTGGACACATAGTTAAGATAATTTCAGCCTTTCG
>CAZXYS010000039.1:0-37156 GCA_964645005.1 uncultured Hyphomicrobiales bacterium
CCGGAGTCCCTTATATATCAATCACTTACTTAATTTAAGTGTCAAAGTCAAGAGATATAGGTTTAATCAAGATATATGGCAATCTTAACGGGGATACGGCGCACAAAGTAATCTCGCTTGAACTGCTGAGTTACGCTAAAATTGAAAATTAACCCATTTATTTAAGCTTAAAAAACAATTATTTGTTTTTTCATCTCATCCAAAAAACATGTCACCCTATAGGAAAGTGTTTGAATATTTTCTCAAAAAAAAGAGACTGTCCCGAATGAATATGGGACAGTCTCAGTCAATTAAAAATTATCAAATCACTTATAATGTTTTTATATTTATAGGAATCTTCTCCAGATAACCCATCCGCCGGCTATTGCCAACAGCCCGGACATAATTATTACAGCCCAGGTAGTCATAGACGGAATAGAAGGATTAGACGAAACGCTGTAAGGTGAAAAGTCCGAAATTCCGCTGACGGAAGTAACGTAATAATCGGTGTCGCCATCCCAGTTGTCGGTGGTTGAGACTGTATTATCTACCGGCTGCCATGCTCCGTTACCATGTAACACATAAGATGTAACCAGAGGATCGCCGAAATGATCCGGTTTATTGGCTTTTTGATAGACAAAGTCCAGATCAGCCGGGTCGCTGCCCGAAGTGTGATCTATGTCCCAATAACATTGTGAAAGGAAATTCTTGGCTATAGATACATCGTTATAATCTTTTAAATTGACCGCAAACGAATTACCGGCAGGCGCGGTAATTACTAAAGGACACAAGCCCAGGCTTGGTGTGCCAACAGTGAAGGTTACTGAACTTGCAGTAGTTAATATCAGTCTGCCCTCACCGTTAGTATAAATGTAAGCTCCTCCGTTGCTGTTAACATTTCCGGAAACATATAAATCATAATCGCCTACTTTAAGCGAGCTTCCGCTTTCTAAATCAAGGTCACCTTCAACATCAACATCTTCTGTCAATTCTGAAGTTAGTTTTACAATATGTATGGTACCGTTTGCAATCACATTATCTACCGCGTCCGGCAGATTGTCGAAAGCGTCAATATCCCATGTATGACCGTCGTTGCCGCCGCCGCTGGAATAATCACTGCTGACCCAGGCTTCATCTACTTTCCAGGGATCCGCATCAACATACAACGAGATATTATCGCCGCTGCCGTTTATAGTGCCGGCATCATCGTCGGGACCATCGTTGGCGCCCCACCAGTTGCGTTCGGCGTCCACAGTTACTGATGAATTGTCATTTTTGCAGCCATAGGGATTAATATCAGTCTGCCAATCCGTAACATTATTATCTTTAATATTGTTGTGGTTTATAGAGGCATTGGCATCATCTTTTATGTGGATACCCTGAGCATTATCACGAATAATATTTCCGGTGTTAATATTTATAGATGTAGATGTGCCGTACACCATAATACCTTTTGTATTATCGTAAATCTCGTTATTTTGGATAGTCCAATCATCGGAATTGTAAATCCTAATACCGGCGCTTGTTTTGCCTCCGTTAACCTCAAAATCACCGCCGGCTGCAGTATTATGTCCATAGATAGTATTACCTGTCACGGTGACATTCTCTTCATTACCGTTAGCTGTAATACCTCTGAAATAATTCCTCGTTCCGCTCCATGGGAAGTTATCCAAACTGCCGTTATTATAAATTTGGTTATTAGTTATTTTTACATTAACATTAAACGGTCCGGCATCCCCCCCCGTTATAAGCTTCGGAGTGATTCAACTCGATGCCGAAAAGATCATTGTCATATACGCTATTGCTATTAATTGTGATGTCATTTGTAGCCTGTAGAGCCGTACCGCCATCAGCCAGGTCATCATCAGCCATGTCTCTGCTCGTATAAACAACGATACCTTTACCGGACCATGTGTCAATGTCCTGAGAATTCGAAAAGATCTCATTATTTTCCACTGTTACATTCTGACAATGGAAGAGAAAGATTCCGTAGCTATTGTCGGTGCAAATGTTGTTACGGATAGTGACATTACTTGCGTCAATAGCCCACCAGCTTGCAAAAGTAAAGTCAGTTGCACCTGTAGGTTTGCTGCCAAGGATATAATAGTCTCCTCCGACAACAATACCTGAATTGGTTCTTCCGACTCCACCGCCGTCAACGTCTTTAGCTCCCTGGACTTTAAAACCTTCTATAGTCACATTGTTTGCTATAACTTGAATTACGTCTCTGTCATCACCGCCGCTTGTAGGGGCATTAATTACTACATTGGACGGATTCGAAGTATTTCCGGTTAAGGTGAGCGCTTTGTCAACTGTTATGGGTGAAGACAAATTATAAGTGCCGTCACCTACATGAATAACATCATTTGCGCTAACCTGATCTATAGCATGTTGAATTGTCGCCCATGGATTGCCTGACGAGCCATCCCCCGAGCCATCGCTGCCGCTCGTGCTGACGTAGTAATCCGCAGCGTTTACCGCTGATAAACTGACTACGAAAAAAATTATCAAATTGATTATGAACGTTCTCATAAGACCCCTTTTGTTTAATTAATTAAATATTTGATATATACATTTATCATTTTAGTAATGTATTTATATTTTAGAATATATCTCCTAAACTCAAATTGTAATTAAATAGGAATCAGCATCCGGTCAACTTTACAATTATTTTTCGAATGATTCCCACCAATAATATTATTATAAATATCATTTTTGTACGTATTAAAATAAAAACTATATTTTATTTATACAAATTTTTCCGAGAAAAATTTGAATTAGATCAATTTTTAATTTTCAAACAACTTTTGTGCCATTATTTGGGAGAAGGGATTTAGGGATGAGGGAATTCTTATAATGAATTTTCCGGGATAATTTAAAAAATCGAAACTCCTTTGAGTGGAAAGCCATTATACAAATCAAATTAATAAAGATAACATCCGTTAAATAATTTTATCATTAACAAAAAGATATCAAATTTAACCATGCAAACAAGAAAAAGCAAAATAAATTCGGCGTCGGTGGTGACGCTGGGATGCAGTAAAAATGTTGTGGACTCCGAATCATTCATAGCACAGTTGCGGGCTAACAACATAGAAGTGAAGAATGATACCGACGATGCGGATGCCATGATCATCAACACCTGCGGATTTATTGGACCTGCGAAAGAAGAAAATGTACAGGTAATCCTCGAAGCCTGCGAACTCAAGAAGCAGGGGAAACTAAAAAAGCTCATCGTCACCGGCTGTCTCTCGGAGCGCTACCCGAAGCAGTTGAGCAGCCAGATTGACGGCGTAGATCACTTCTTCGGCGTCAACTCCGACAAACAGATAATTGAAGCTCTGGCAGGCGATTACAAGCACAGCCTTATCGGCGGGCAGCGCATTTTGACACCGCAGCACTTCACATATATAAAAATTTCCGAAGGCTGCGACCATCCCTGCTCCTTCTGCGCCATCCCATTGATCAGAGGCAAATTCCGCTCCTTCCCCGAAGAGAAGATTTTGAACGAGATCTCGGCATTAGCAGCCCGCGGGACAAGAGAATTCGTACTTATCGCCCAGGATTCCACATACTATGGCAAGGACACCCACGGCAAAAAGATGATCGCCGAGCTGCTTAGAAAAATTTCCGACATCGAAGGCGTCGAATGGGCACGCATGATGTACGCCTATCCTACGGCTTTCCCTTACGAAGTGCTGGATGTCATTGCTGAGCGTTCCAATCTCTGCAATTACATTGACATTCCCTTCCAGCACGCTTCCACGAAGCTGCTGAAATCCATGCGCCGCGGCACCACACGCAGCAAGACCGAAGAACTCATCAACAGGATCAGAGAAGCAATTCCCAACGCCGCAATACGCAGCACATTCATTGTCGGCTATCCCTGCGAAACCGAAGAAGATTTCAATGAATTGCTTGATTTCCTGCAATGGTCGGAACTAGACAGGGTAGGTGTATTCACCTATTCCAGAGAAGAAGATACACATGCCTTCCCATTGGGCGACCCGGTTCCCGAAGAAGTCAAGCAGCAACGCCGCAACACCGTAATGGAACTCCAGCAGCGCATTTCCCTGAATAAGAACAGACAAAAAATCGGAAACAAGCTAAAAGTCCACGTCGATGAAATACATGATGGCAGCTATTTTGGGCGCACCGAACACGACGCTCCCGAAGTTGATAACGGAGTTTACATTAATTCGGACATGGAATTACAACCTGGCGACTTTGTACTTACTGAAATTACAGACGCCGCAGAATACGACCTTTCCGGCAAAGCCGTAAAGAAGCTATAAAATAAAACAGCCCCCAGCCTGGCGGCCGGGAGCCATTTATTATTGGGAGTTATGTTTTCGGATATCATCCGATGTATTTAATAACGTCGGAAATTTTTATCTATTGTAGGTATAACTTAAAAAATTTATTTATTATTTGAATATTTTTCAACGAAGTCTATAAATTCTTTTTCCCAGCCTTCATCAAACTTCTCGGGAAGCAGCACACGCGTCGTCATATTACCTTCACTGCCTTTAAGCGTGTACTCCCCGCGCACTATCACGCGGTAGAAAGGCTTTTCCAGATTATTTTTATATATCAGCTTACCCAAATTTCCGAGATATTCTATAAAATCCTTAGTTACTTCTTTGTCGTAGAGCACATCCACCGCATTCTTGCTGTCGAGACATCCTTCAACTTTTTTCGTCTTTACAACTTTCATATCTATCATTATTTAAGTCACTTACGCTTTATTTATTATTTACGAAGGACTCGATTATATCTTTTACAGCGCTGATGAACTTATCGACTTCCTCATCAGTCGTGAAATATGAAGGACTTGCCCGCACCGTGCCCCATGGCGCTGCCCCCAGCGAATCAAGCAACAGCGGCGCACAGTGAAGCCCCGACCGCACATGTATATCATACGAGCTTTCCAGCGCGTAGTTAACTTCCTCAGGAACCATCCCCTTAATATTGAAAACAAAATTGGAATAGCAGCTATGCTCGGGATGGATGTACAACGTTATTTCCGGCAACTCACCCAACTCGTTCATCATCTTTCGGACATGCCTCTTCCTCTGCTCATGCATCCTATTCATACCTTTTTTGAAAAGGAAATCCGTCCCTGCCTTAAGAGAAGCTATGCCCGGCGCGTTTTGCGTGCCTGCTTCATAATACATAGTCATCTCGCGCGGCTGAGTGAGAATCTCACTTTTCACACCGGTGCCGCCCGTTTTAAAAGCTGTAAGAGAAAACGGCTCTTTCATATATAAACCGCCGATGCCGGGCAGTCCATACAGCGATTTATGCCCTGTAAATGCCAGATAATCAATATCCCAGCCGGTGACATCTATCGGAATATGACCAGTCGACTGCGACGCATCCACAATTATCGGCACGCCATGCGAATGAGCTGTCTCAGCAATAGCCTTAATATCCAGCACTGTCCCAGTAACATTAGAGCAGTGATTCACCACCACCGCGCGTGTATTTTCCTTGAAAGCCTTATCTATATTTTCCGGCTTGACATAAGCATATTCATCGCACTCAACGAAATCAACCTCTATGACGCCCTCACTCGCAAGAGTATTCAACGGGCGTATCACGGAATTATGCTCGATCTGGGTCGAGATCACATGTCCGCCATTCAATTCCAGCCCTTTTATAGCGAGATTAAGCGCTTCCGTACTGCCGGAAGTGAATACTATATTCAGCGGATCCTTCGCATTGAACAGCTTCGCCAGATTCATCCGGGCTGCGTAATCAACATCTTCCTCTTCTTTTTCCAGTCCCGTCCGCGAAGAATGCACAGGCATCATCAGACAATGTTTATATACTTCGTCAAGCACTTCTTTTGGCTTGGGGTAACTCGTTGCTGCATTATTGAGATATATCATGACTCGCCGATTTTTATTGAAATACATTTACTAAGAATTTATAAATACTTAAAATAAAATAATTTAAGTCTATTTATTTTAAAAGTACCACTGCCTTCATTTTTGATAATATTACAATCAATTTATATAATTGTAAAAATTTTTACAGTCATAATTTACTTCTTTTTAACCAAATATCAATTTTTTTATGAAATTTTTCATTTTTTTTATAAATGATTTGTTGGAAATAGCGTATTAACAGCGAATAATCACTATTATTATCAAATATAATGACTTTCAATTATCATTTTTTCATTAATTTTCATTTAAAATTCATTCAGAATATATAAATTTGTAGAATGTAAATTTTACATTTTTCAGATTCAATAAATGAGCTTCAGAGAATTATACATAGACGGCATGGATTTCATCAGGGGCATCTTCGACAAAAGGCAGATGCTCATGGAATTAGCCAGGCGCGACATGCTTCAGGCTAACCGGGGTACCTACCTTGGCATTATCTGGAACTACTTCCAGCCTCTGCTGTTCATCCTGCTGCTATGGTTCGTATTCGGGATAGGACTGCGCGGCGGTCACGACATCTACGGCACGCCCTTCCTGCTTTACCTGATATGCGGCATGACAGCCTGGAACTACTTTTCCGAGAATCTGAATTCCACCGCCAACATCCTCAACGAATACTCATTCTTAGTCAAGAAAGTGGACTTCAGCCTCGGGACGCTGCCGGTGGTGCGACTGATAAGCTCGACCATACCGCACTTGGTATTCATAGCCATGTCGATAATCATCAGCATTATTTATTCAAAATTTTCACCAATCAGTGTCATACAGATAGTTTACTATTACTTAGCCATGTCGCTGTTTTTATTGGGAATAAGCTGGCTGACCTCTTCGACCAGTTTATTCGTCAACGACATAAAAAACGTAACGAAGGTAATCGTGCAGTTCGGTTTCTGGCTGTCGCCGATTTTCTGGCACATCAACATGATACCGGAAAATCTGCAATGGATTGCAAAATTGAATCCTATGCATTATATTTTGACCGGATACCGTGACAGTATTTTTAACGGAATTCCATTTTGGGCAAAACAGGGCGAAACGATATATTTCTGGAGCCTGACCATCATTTTCATTCTGGCGGGCGCAATAGTTTTCAAGAGATTAAAACCTCATTTCGAGGAAGTGATATGACAAACGACACAGCGATAAAGCTGGAAAACGTATCCAAATTCTACAAGCTCTACGATCAACCCAGGGATCGTCTCAGGGAAGCTCTGCACCCACTCAACAAAAAGTACTACAAGAAATTCTACGCCCTCTCGGACATCAACCTGACCGTCAAGAAGGGCGAGATCTTAGGCATCGTCGGCAAGAACGGTTCCGGCAAATCGACATTGCTGAAGCTTGCCAGCAAAATCCTGACACCCAGCGAGGGCGTCATCGAGGTCAACGGCTCGATATCGGCGATATTAGAGTTATCCGCCGGTTTCAATCCGAAGTTCAGCGGACTCGAGAACATCTACTTTTACGGCACGATCCTCGGCTTCACCCGCGAGGAGATCGCCGCGAAGGTGGACGAGATCATCGAATTCACCGAGCTCGGCGGCTTCATCCACCAGCCCTTACGCAAGTATTCGAGCGGCATGAAAGCGCGCCTCGCCTTCGCCGTCTCGACCAGCGTCAACCCGGACATCCTCATCCTCGACGAGGTACTGAGCGTTGGCGACGAGCTGTTTAAGAGGAAGTGTTTCGCGCGGATGGAAAGTTTCTTTAAATCGGGGAAGACGGTGTTATACGTGAGCCACAGCACTCAGAGCGTCCTGAACTTATGCACAACGGCGCTCATGCTCGACAAAGGCGAATTAAAAGCTGTCGGCGAGACTAAAGACGTCGTCATCCAATACGAAAAATTGTTATTCGGCAGCTCTAAAAAAGAGAGCAGCGGCAAAGAATCTAACAACGGCAGTCCCAAAAACACAACTAAAACTCAGCCTGCAAATAAGTTGCCGACAACCAATCAAACGGACAAACTACAAAACGATGGTGACGACGGTTCCTACTATCTCGAAAAATTAGTCACGAAAAGTAAGCGCGTTTACAAAGATTACGACGTAGATATCGAGGACATATATTTCGAAAACTCTGCGGGCAAGCGTATAAACGTTCTTCAGCAGGACAAAGAATACACCTTGAATTATATCGCCAAATTCAATATGGCGATAGAAAAGGTATCATTCGCCATGTGTTTTTTGACTAAAAATGGCATTGTATTGGGATTTTCCGGTGGACTCAACTCCTTGATAGAGCATGATATTAACGCTCAGCCAGACGACCGCTACAAAGTCTCCTGGCAGTTCTCTTGTAACATCATACCCGGCATGTATTTCGCTAATGTCCAGGTAAACGGCAATATTAACGGCGCTTATGTCAGTCTAATTGACATCAAGGATGCCATCGCATTCAAAGTATTTTACCCTAACAAGAATATCTACGGCGGTAAAGTCCATTTTTTTCAGACAGTTAGTTGCGAGAAACTGGTGAATGTATAAATATGCAAAAAAGTCCAATCTATAAATATTACAGTCAATACGGCGAAGATTACATCCTCTGGAAGTTCTTCGACTACAAACGCAGCGGCTTTTTTGTGGACGTAGGCGCTTTTGACGGCGTACACCTGAGCAATTCATATTCCTTCGAGCAGCACGGCTGGAAGGGTATTTGCGTCGAGCCCAATCCCTATTACTTCGAGCTATGCAGGAAGAACAGACCAGCTTCCACGTGCATCCACGCCGCCTGCATCGCTGACGAAAATGTAAACGACATCGAACTGCTCATTGATCAGACCGGCATGTTATCGGCGGTGGAATACTCTGAGCAGGCTTACGACGACCTGAAGCGCATCACCGGCTATTACGGTCTCGAATACCAGGATCCGCAAAAGCAAAAGGTTCCCGCACGCACCGTCAACAGCATCCTCGCAGAGCATTTACCCGTTGACGTCATTATTGATTTCATTTCCATAGACGTCGAGGGCACCGAACTCGATGTCCTGAAAGGATTTGACATACTTACATACCGACCCCGTGTCGTGGTTGTCGAGGCGAACAACGACGACATGGAAAATCAGCTAAAGTATTATCTCAGCAAGATGAAGGGCTATCATTTCGCTCGCAAAAACGAGATCAACCTGTTTTTCGTACGTGACCACGAGGACATTGAAAGGATGGGCGCCATCGGGATAGAATGCGCCATCGAGAAGCAGATGCACCCGCTCGGCGAAAAATACACCCCGAGCGAATACATCAACGGCTGCGTGATAAGCGAAAAATACGAAAAAGATGAGCAGGTGGTGGATTTACTCAGAAAAAAGATCGACATGCTATTGACCAGGCATGACCGAATAAACGAAAAAGACCATAAGATTAACAAAATGGATGAGCTGCTGGAGCAAAAGAACAACCAACTGAAGCAAAAAGACGAGCAAATAAAAGCCAAAGACCAACAATTACAACAAACGCAAGAGAAACTAACACAAGAAAAAAATGAAATCCAAAACGTAAAAGACCAACTGAAGCAGAGGGATATAGAACTGACAGAGAAAAGGAAAACTATAGAATTTAAAGAGAAGGACCTGCAAGCAAAAGATAAAGAGTTAACTAAATCAATCACAAAAATTTCCGAAAAAGACAAGGCACTGAACGACAGAAAAGAAACTATCACAATACTTAATAATGAGATAATGAACCTAAAGCAGGAAATAGACAGGATCGATACGGAATACCAGAAAGAGCTTGCTTCTGTTCGCAAATCTCGGGAAGAGTTCAAAAAATACTTCCACGATACTAAAAGACATCTGGATTCGATATTGAATTCGAAGACGCATAAAATATTGAATTTCTTTGGTATATATAAATGAAAATGATGAATAAAATCGACAAACTATTTAATAAAAAGAAGGTTATAGTTAGCGTTCAACATGGCTTGGGAAATAGATTAAGAGCGCTGGCATCAGCCAGACTTTTAGCTGAGTCCATCGGCAGGAAGTTCATTTTAGCGTGGGTTCCTGACAATCATTGCGAGGCACGCTATACGGATCTTTTCGAACCGGAATTTAAGTACATTGAAAAGAATCCAACAAATGACCCTAAGAAATATGACATCTACAATTACATGGACAGTGAATTTTTAAATATTCCCGGCGTACAAAATGAGAGAAACAAAAGAATAGAGTATAAAACAAAAAATGATATATTAATTTACTCGGCATATACACTGGTTCACGATTACGCTAATTACAACAAGGAATCTCAGATAATTAAAAATATGAAAGTACGTAAGGAACTGCAAGATATAATAGATAATTATGATGTTTCCGATATGATTGGTGTGCATGTTAGAATGGAGGGTGGAGTTGGTTACGATAATCTATCATACGAATTACCAAACAATTGGGATAAGGATGGATTGGAAAAGCTGCGCTATTGGAGAGGAAAAAGCCATTACAATGTATTTATGAAGAAAATGGACTCTATATTGAAAGAAAATCCCGATCAAAAATTCTTTCTTTGCACTGATAGGAAAGAAAACTACGAAGTATTTCTTAAGAATTACGGAGACAAAATTACCTATGTCGAAAGGGATGTATATGACAGGTCAAAGGAACAGATTCAATATGCATTAATTGATATGGTATTACTTAGTAAAACCAAATTTATATTGGGTAGTAGCTGGAGTACTTTTACAGAGACGGCAGTCAGACTTGGCAGGAAAAAAGCATTAATGTCGGGGGTGGATTTTTGATGGAAAACCTAAAAGAACAATCATTGAATCCGGCAAAGAATGTCATCGAAGAAGGCATATCGATATTTACTGCCTGTATGAACAGGGCAGACAATCTGTTTAAAGTGCTTCCAAGCTGGCTTGCTGCTAAAGGTGTTGACGAGATTATAATCCTGGATTGGTCAAGCGATAAATCGATCAGATCAATACTGAATGATTTCAATGATGATCGGTTAATTCTTGTAGAAGCATCCCATTACAAAAAATGGATCCTTTCCAAAGCCTACAATTTGGCTGCATCGATGACCTCTAAAAATAAAATTTTCAAATGCGATACGGATGTTTACATTAAAGAAGATTTTTTTGAGAAACACAAACTAAGGGAAAATACTTTCTTTGCCGGCAACTGGCGAAATGCCGTTGACGATAACGAGGCACATCTAAATGGCATGAACTATACTTTCAGAAAGGATTTCTTCGGGGTTAACGGATACAACGAACTGATAAAAACATACGGCTGGGATGACGATGATCTATACAAAAGACTTGAGGAATACGGCTTAAAAAGATTAGACATTGATCATGAGCAACTATATCACATCCCGCACCAAAACAGGCTCGACAATCAATACGAAAGTACTATGGAAGAATTCGGCTTTGATAGTCAGAGGGCAAAAATAAAAATTGCATACAACAGGATATTGACGGATATAAGCGAACCATGGGGCACAGATTTCAGAACAGACGAATATGATGTGCGCCCAATCGATAAAAACTTACTCAGTTGCAAATTAACTACGGAATCAAATTATGAAAGCTCACCTGAAAATATCAGGTCAGCAAAGATCGGCGCTATCCGGGAATACATATGGCAGATGCGTTCATCGCTGCCATTGGAATTCATAAAAACAATATCAGATGATGAATACCTCGAGTTATTCAGACTATTTTTTGAAAGCTCAAAATCGAAAGACGAGTTATTACTTCTGCGTTTGCTAACATCCTTGCGTTCATCTGCGCCTGATGTTGAATCAATTTATAATGAGATCTACAGCACCTGGACATGGAAAACCGGCTCGGCAATAAGGAGAGTGATAGTTTTTCTGTTTGGATGGCACCCGAAGTATAAGAAAATTTTTTTTTTAAATTAATTATATTTCTGGAAAAATAATTTTAAATAAAAATAAACTATGTTTATAGTCTAGTATATGGAATATTGTGACATAAAAGACAAAGATCATATATTCATATATGGAGTTTGTGGCAGATGTGGCTCAACAGCTGTTCAAAGAATTTTAAACTCATCAGATGAAGTATGCATTTGGGGAGAGTCTTGGGGATTAACTTCAATATTACTTGAAACAATTAAAAAAGTCCAGGATAAATATGATGACAGATGGAAGAGAGTTAAAGCTCCAAACTTTGAAATTTTTAAGAATAGCTTTAGAGAAAAAAATCACAACCAATTCTATGCTAATGCTTTTAGAAATCTTGATGGATTAATAGACTCCCTTCTGAATTCATTCAGTGATTTGTTTGATCCCATAATAAATACGGACAGAATTGGTTTTAAAGAAATAGAATTGAACAAAATAGACGAGCTATATGTGCTTAACAAATTGTTTAACAACAGCCAATTTTTATTTATATTTAGAAATCCTATCCAACAATATATTTCTGTTAAATCATGTGGTTATTTTCAATATTCTAATGATTTAGATTTATTCTTAAAAAAATATAAAAAATATTCTGATATTTATTTAGATTATTATAATAGAATGAACAATTCTTCATTTCTTGAAAACACGATACTTACAAACATTTTTAATATTAATAAAATATTAAAATTCTTAAGAATTTCTAATGTAGATGAAAAACTTATTAATAAGAAAATAAACTCAACACAGACTGGAACATTGAAATATATTGATATAAAAAAAATTAAAAATTCATTAGCATATGTAAATTATGTTAAAATGAAGAAAATATCAGATATTTTCTTTAATTCATAGTTGAACAATCTCTTATTATTGGAAGATAATCTTTTAAAAATATATCAAATAGAGTACCCTTAGTGATATTTATATATAATTTTTTTGAAGAAGATTTTAATTTAATTTTTTTCCCTTTAAATGTCCAAGTCCCATTTCTTCTTATTATACTTTCATCTTTATTTATATTCAATAAAATCACATTATTATCCTTTAATATATTACTTTTTTCCATCCATGGAAGTTTACAATAATATAATTCTTTGTTTCTAATTTCAGATTGTTTTAAAAATTGTTTTAAAGAAAAAGTAATTGGCGAATCTATTTTTTTAGTTTTACTATATATTAGGTCTAAAATAATAGGATTGGTCCATGCAAAATTAGCAAATGAATGTTTGGAATAATAATATCGATTTATTCTATCCAAATTTTCAATAATAATTACATCATTAAAATCTGCATCCAAAGAGTTAATTATAATTTTACTCCAAATAGTTTTTTGTAATTTAGCTGATTCAACTAATCTATTTTGAATTATTATCTGAAAACCTGATAGAAATGATATATATAATGATATGACAATTAAAAAGAAATTTTTTATTTGTTCATTTTTAAAAATAATTAATAACTTGTATAAAAAAGTACCAATTACAATTGATGCAAAAAACATAGTAGGGAAATGAACATCACTTATTCTTCCGAATTTAAATATTGGAGGGTATCTATTAGGTGTTATATATAAAACATAAGATAATAGCCATATTATCAATGATATTATTACGAGAAATAGTAAATTATTTATTTGATTATTGCTTTTATCTTTAATAATAATATCTTTATAACATAATGATAACAATATAATTATTAAAATAAAAATAACTATAATAAAAAAATTTGCATCAAATAAAGATTCGTTGATTACAAAACCTACTCTAGTAATAAATGATTCTAAACTAACATAGAATCCAACTAATGAAGCATTAAACATTCTTAATAACTTTTCAAGAGCAGTAAGGTTAGATATTTTATCAATTCTTCCTGGAGAATATAAAATTCTAAATAAGAAATATCCTAAAATTATAATATTGTGTAATATAAATTCAAAGATAAAATTGCGCTTTAAAATGTTCTTATAGTTACCTATATAAACTAATCTAAAAATGGGTAAAAATATAATGCCAACTAAAAAATTTTCATAGACCATTAGAGAAATTAAGCAAAAGATGTAAGCTGAAAACTTTTTATGAGTTATATACATCAATATTGATATTGAGAAAAAGAATAAAGAAATTTGTAGATGTTGAGATGTAATAATTAATATTTTCGAAGCTAAGGCTGGATACAAAATGAATATTAAAGTACACAAAATAGAAAATAATGATGGACCAAACTTATTCATTAGTTTATAAAATAGGATTGCATTAATCAAATTTATTAAAAAATTAAATATATATAATGAATGAAATCCAAAATTATCATAAAAAGATTTTGTTATAATTACTCGAAAAAATTTTCCAAGTGGTCTTCCTTCATCTCCCCATGATAAAAAAACATTTTTTAGCATAATAAATAAATCAGTCCATGAATCCCTAATTTCACTAATCATATAATAATCATCAGAAATAGGCATAAACTCTTTATATCTCAAAAAATATGTAGTCCAAATTAATATTCCAAAAAATACATATATAATAAAGTCATTTCTTGATTCATTTAAATTGTATTTATTGGAAAATGTTGATATCATGTTTGTTATTATAATAAGTATAAAATATTTAAATCTAAATTAATAAATTTATTAAAATTGATAAAATGTATATTTTTATTTTATGTTCAATTTTATTTTTTTATTTTATTTACTTTTATTATATTTTATGAAAATATATTCATCATATTTTTATTTTCTTTTAATTTTATAAATTGGCATGTTTTTTATTAGTACAGTAATATGTAGTGTTCGATAACTTACGAACATAAATCAGTAGTTTTACCTATTGAATGACTCTTTATCAATACTAAGTTAACAATTTTGAAAACAATTTAACATATTCAGAAGCCGGAGGCTTAAAATGAATAAATGTATCAGGTCAGCAAGAAAACATCATGGGTATGAAAGGGTAATCGGAAAGCTCACCCTTGTATTTTGTCTTTTATTTTTAACTATCCAAATCCCTCTGATTGCCCAGACCGATAATGTTGGGATTGGAACGACTACACCCGATAATTCCGCTATCCTCGACCTCGATGTTTCGTCATTGACGGATAAGAAAGGATTCCTGGCGCCGCGCGTTGCGCTCGACGATGCTTCCACCGAAGCGCCGATAACAAGTCCGGCAAAGGGTTTGTTGATATTTAATGAAGGGGGAACCGAAGCGGAAGGTTTTTACTACTGGGGCGGTTCTCAATGGATACAAGTGGGAGCTGGATCGAGTTCGCTGCCCAGCGGCACGGCTGAAGGTCAAACTCTTAAATATGATTCCGTGAATGGAGTTTGGGAAGTAAGTAGTTTAATATATAATGACGGAACTAATGTTGGAATTGGGAAGTCATCAAGTTTTCAGTCGAGATTTGTTGTTAAAGGGTCAGGTAATACCGACGCTACATCCGCATTTGGAATTACCAATAGTGATAACACCTTTACATTAATTGCTAAAGATGATGGAAGGATTGGCATTGGAACTTATTATCCCGATGCATATTTAGATGTACCTTATTATACAAGGGATTCTAATACTGTTCAATTTGGGTCATTTGGAATTCAAGCTACTGGTAGTACAAATGGATTTTTAGCAAATAACGGATATTGGTCGGGTTCTCAAGCAAACATGATCTATAGGGAGAACGGCAGGATGGCTATGTTCCAATTTTTAAATGGACAGATTAGATTTTTAAATGCTCCTCCCGGTTCAGCAGGAGATCAGGCAACTGGTTTAAAGTCATATTTAATGATGGAACAAAATGGACATATAGGTATTGGTCCAAATATTTCCAATGTAAACGAAGTTCTGACGCTTCTTGGTACATTCTCTATTGCCGAACAATCTGATGAAGTCACCACCACCGCCGACTTCGGCAAGATGTACGTCAAGAGCGATGACAGCCAGCTATGGTTCAAGGATGATAACGGCGACTCCACGCAGCTCAGCTATGAATATGCAGTCTTCGAGGACAGGAAGTCCGCCGGCAGCGACGGGGGGACGTTTAGCTCGGGCTCGTGGGTGACCCGCGATCTCAATTCCGATGTCGAATCGCGGGGCAGTTCCATCTCGCTGAATACCTCGACCGGCGTGATTACCCTCGATAAAGGGACGTATAAAATTACCGGGTCGGCGCCAGGTCACAGGGTCGATAACCATAAAGCACGCCTGCGCCAGACTAATAATACGCCCGCTACAGTCATCTACGGCACCACCGAAAAAGCGGCGAATGGCAGTAACGTCCAGACTCGAAGCATGATTGACGGTATTATCAATGTGAGCCAGGATGGAACGACATTCGAGGTGCAGCATAGATGCGAGTCCAACCAGACCGATGACGGCTTGGGCGCAGCGTTTGATTTCGGCGAACAGGAAGTGTATACGAGAATTATGATCCAAAAGATAAGGTAAGCTTATATTCGACCGGCTGCGGGCGCTCGCCTGCAGCCGGTACGCAATTTTCTATCCTAAAAAGATCTGCACTGAGTTTTTAGCCCATTCAAGTATCGGCGTGAAATAAACACCGAAAAGCAGGTTCGGTATGATTATCAATATCGTGATAATGTGGCTGCCGTAAGAGAATTTCAGCTTTTCGGCGTCGGTATCTACTTTCGTCAGATACATATTTTTGAAAATTTTCACATAATAGAAAAGTGAAACAACGCTGTTCAGCACACCGACTACCGCCAGCCAAATTAAATCCGCTTTCAATACGGCAGCAAATATTGCGAATTTTCCGATGAATCCTGCTGTGGGCGGAAGTCCCGTCAGCGAGATGAGGAATATCACCATCGCGGCGCCCAGCAACGGCGCGCGGTGCCCCAAGCCGATGAAGTCGTCTATCTCTTCGCTGCCAATCTTGTTTGCGAAAAGCATTACTACATAAAATATGCCGAGATTCATGAACATGTACATCATGAAATAGACCAGCACTGCCTGCACGCCTATGTCGGTCATCACGACTACGCCCATAAGCATGTACCCCGCATGTGCGATACTCGAGTATGCCAGCAGCCTCTTGAGATTGTTCTGCCAGACGGCGACAAGGTTGCCGAGCGACATCGTCAGTACAGATAATATGGCGATTATCAGTTTCCAATCGACGTAGCCGAGCATTGTCCATATACCTGAGGTATCCAGCGCGCTACCTTCGGTAAAGCCGACCTTCAGGAATCTTATCAGCACCGCAAAACCGGCGGCTTTGGACGCTACGGACAGATAAGCCGTGATCGTTATCGGGGCGCCTTCGTAAACGTCGGGCGTCCAGAAATGGAAGGGCACCGCCGAGATCTTATAGCCAATGCCGGCGATTATCATTATGCCGGAAGCCGCCAGCGCGATAGTGTTGTAATCGGCGCTGACGAGAGCTTGATTCAGCTCTGTGAGATTCAGCGTTCCGGTAAGTCCGTAGAGTATGGAAATGCCGTAGATCATAATGCCCGACGAAACCGCCCCATAGATGACGTATTTCAGTGAGGCTTCGCTCGATCTTTTGATTTCCTTCGTGTAACCGGCAAGTATGTAGCTGCTGATACTCATGGTCTCAAGTGCAAGATAGACCATGATCAGGTTGTTCGCTGAAATGAGCATGAACATGCCGAATGCCATACCCACTATCAGAGTGAAGAACTCGCCCAGCCTCTCGTGAGCTTTGTAAAGCTCATCCGAGAAGAAAGCCATTATTACAATGAAAAAGCTGCTTAATAATATTATAAATTTAAAGAATTTACCGAACGGATCGAGCGCAATGATATTCTCGAACATCGGGGTGGCTCCGCCGGGCTGTATCAACAGGAATATTCCGGCAACTGCAAATCCGATGAGTGCTATCACGCCGGATATGTTCTTTGACTTTTTGAATATCAAATCGAATAGCAGCGCCACGATAAATGTTATGACCAGCGTAAATTCCGGTTTGAAAAGACTAATGCTTTTCGACAGATTTTCCAGAAATATATCTAATTCAACCATTTGCTCTTCAGCCTTTAGTTAATGTTCACTTACAATCCGGCGGTAAACTGTCCGCCCATTCTTACAAATTCAATCAAATGATTCACGGAAGCGTCCATCATATCGAACATCGGCGGCGGATAAACTCCAAGATAAATTACAATAATTGCCAGTGGCACCAGCGCCGCGAGTTCGACTGCGTTAATATCATCATGCTTGTATTTCTTGCCTGTGGGATCCCATGGTCCTTTCCATTTATCCGGCAATTCTCCGAAGAATACCTTCTGCAAAGCCCACAACATATAGCAGGCGCCCAGAATAATACCGGTAGCCGACAATATCGTAAATACTTTATGATATTGGAAGGCGCCCAGAAATACGAGCACTTCGCTGACGAAGCCATTCGTTCCCGGCAATCCGATAGCAGCGAAGAATGCTATCGCCATGATAAATGTATAGCGGGGCATTTTTGTCGCCAGACCGCCGAAGTCATCGAGTCCTCTCTTGTGTGAGCGGTCATAGATGACGCCCACGATCATAAAGAGCATAGATGTGATAATACCGTGATTGAACATCTGGAATATGGCGCCAATCATGCCTTCGGTATTCATCGCCGCCATACCGAGCAGGACATATCCCATATGGCTCACTGATGAGTAGGCGATCAGCTTCTTGAAGTCCCGCGCTCCCACTTTATGCTGTCCGAGGGCGCAAAGAGCCCCGTAGATGATACTGACCATCCCTATAAATCCGATCAAATCCTGGAAGTAATTGACAGCGTCCGGGAACATAGGCCAGCTTATACGCAGCATGCCGTAAGTACCCATCTTCAGCAAAACGCCTGCAAGTATGACGCTTATCGGCGTCGGCGCTTCGACGTGAGCATCGGGAAGCCATGTATGGAACGGCACCGTCGGCACTTTGATGGCAAAACCTATGAACAGCGCTATAAATCCTATATATCGCCAGGTTGTTCCGAAGCCTGCGAAGATGGAATTAGGATCATAATTGCCCGGGTCCATCATTTCAAGCATGTTGAAGGAACCCACGCCGAAGTAGAGTCCCAACATTACCAGAAGCATGAACACCGACCCGATCAATGTGTAGATAAAGAACTTTATAGCCGCATATTCTTTGCGGGGACCGCCCCAGATACCTATCAAAAAGTACATCGGCAGCAGCATGAGTTCCCAGAATACGTAGAACAGGAAGAAATCGAGCGATACGAAAACGCCCATCATGCCTGTGTCGAGCAGCAAATACATCAGGAAGTATCCTTTGACGGCTTTATTTATGCCAAATGACGCAAATGACGCCACAAAACACACTATAGAGGTCAGCAGCACCATCGGCGCGCTCAAGCCGTCGATACCCATAAAATAATCGATGTTTACATCTCCGAGCAGCGGCAGGTTATCCACGTATATCCATCGAACTTTCTCGACGAACTGCATACCCGCCTGCGAATTGATTCCCTGCAGGTCGAAGTTGAAATTCGCGTATATCAGGATCGCGATTATCAACTGCAGGAATGTGATGAATACTGTTATCCACCTGAACAGTACATAAGACACTTGTTTACTTCTTTCATCCTTACCCGACGGAACCATCAACAGTATTATAATGCCGATTATCGGCAGAAAAGTTATCCAGGTAAGGGGTCCAGCGCCTAAAATCTCGAACATCTGTCCTCCGGAAGTTTTATTTTACTTTTGTTCAATATCATATTTCTCTCAATCTTATAATTTTTCAATTTATTCGAACCGGTTACAGGTTACTGGCTACTGGTTTCCGGTTCTTATTCAAAATTTCTCCTTGCCGAAACAAATCTTTGTAACATCGCTGAGATATGTTTTGTTTTAGTAATAAATTCGTTAATAGCCTGCTTTTTATCTTTGTCACTTATTTCTTTTAATAAATACAGTTGTGTCCTTAACTCGGCTATTGAACCTTTAGCTATTACCAAAAATCTAATATATTCCTTGTTTGAATCTCTTTCGAATCCCTCAGCTATGTTCGACGGTACTGAGATTGATGATCTAAGCATCTGATCTTTCAAAGCATAATTTCTGCTGTCCTGAATTAATTCATAAATTGAAACAGCTAATCTCATGCTTTCTTTCCAGACTTCCAGGTCCTCGAATTTTGATACTTTTGCCATAACTAAAACCTTATATTTTTATTAAAAACATTTATTTTCATCAACCTGTAACCTGTAGCCCGTAGCCTGTAGCCCTTAAACCAACCACCAGACAAGTACCATCACCGCCACAATAACCATAATAATATAAGTCTGTATCTTCCCGGTTTGTACTTTACGGAACATAGCGCCGAAGAAACCGGTGATGTAGGCTAACAGGTTGACAATACCGTCTATGACTATGTTATCAAAATTGCCAATGAACCAGCCCAGAAATCTGGTGATCGCTGCTGAAAGATTTACGAGACCGTCAATGATGTAATTGTCAAATAACGCAGAGATTTTTGAAAGTAATATCGTACCTCCTATAGCTGTTTTACTGTAGAATTCATCGAAATACCATTTGTTGAAAGAAAATTTATATACAGGACCCATTAGCTGCGCTAAGTGATCCGGGTTTGCAAGTTTGAATTGATATATGGCAAAGGCGATTAAAATGCCTAATCCCGCTATGACTAATGAGAGTATCATCGCTGGTATATGCACATGATGAGTTTCGTCCTCGAAGAGATGAAAACCGTGATGACCGGCATGAGCTTCTTCGCCAGCATGAGTTGCACTGTGTTCTGCCATCGCTGCCTCTTCCGTGTGAGATGCTGCCTCATGTTCTGTGGCAGCAACATGAGACTCTAAGCCAGCTTCCTGCGCTTCGTAGGGAACAAGGAAGTCCCATTGAAGCTCGTGTGGTACTGCCGTTGCCGGCGGATTTACCTTGGAATAAAACCATCCCTTACTCGGGTCCGTCGGATTAAACGAATAGAAAATGAAAATAGATAAAGTTGCCAGAATTATCAGCGGCAAAGTAATAACCCACCTGTTCTCATGAGTATTTGCGGCTATGTCTGTCTTGGGCTTACCATGGAATGACTCTATTGTAAGCCTGAACATATAGAATGCCGTCAATCCCGCCGCGCCGAAACCAGCCATCGGAATCAACCAGTGACCGGTCAAATTACCGAATGCAAGAGTACCGGCAAGAATACCATCCTTACTTAAAAAGCCGGATGTAAAGGGCACACCTGATATTGCTAATGTCACTATCAGAAACATCACATACGTAAGCGGCATGGTTTTCCTCAAGCCGCCCATATTTCGTATGTCCTGTGCGTCCATCGAGTGGTTATGAGCCTTATGCATCGATTCGTGCATCTGGTGAATGACAGAACCGGACGCTAAAAAGAGACATGCCTTAAACCATGCATGAGTCATTAGATGGAAGAATCCGGTAGTGAATGCGCCAACACCAAGAGCCATTATCATATATCCGAGCTGGCTGACAGTAGAATACGCCAGCACCCGCTTGAAGTCATTCTGTGTCATGGCGATTGTTGCAGACATAAACGCCGTGAAAGCGCCCACATAAGCGATGAACAGCAGAGCGTCGCCTGTAAACATCGGAAATACGCGAGCTGCCATGTAAACACCGGCTGCAACCATAGTCGCGGCGTGGATCAATGCGCTGACCGGTGTGGGACCTTCCATAGCGTCGGGCAGCCAGACATGCAGCGGGAATTGCGCCGATTTACCAATTGCGCCGCAGAAAATCAGGATACCGGCTGCGGTCATCATTGTGCCGCTGTCGAAAGGCAGTATGCCCATGTTCATCTGCTCGAAAAGCTCGTCGAACATGAATGTATTATAAGTGATAAATAGTATCAAAATACCAATGAAAAAGCCAAAGTCGCCGATTCTGTTCGTGAGGAACGCCTTCTTGCCTGCATTTGCAGCAGAATCTTTCTCGAACCAGAAGCCGATCAACAGATATGAACTAAGCCCGACCAGTTCCCAAAATACGTACATAAAGAGAAAATTATTCGCAATGACTATTCCCAGCATCGAAAAAGAGAAAAGTCCGAGATACGCAAAATACCTCGAGAAATATTTATCGCCGTGCATGTAGTCAATCGAAAAAAGGTGGACAAGAAAGCTGATCAGCATCACGATCACAAGCATGATCGCCGTGACATTGTCCATTCCAATGCCTACGGTTATATTTGTGTTCCCCAAAATGAACCAATCGAACTTTGTTTGGATCATGCCTGCTTCGCCGTAAGTCGTAAGCTTAACCACAGCGGATATAAGCGAAAGTACCAGCCCTGCGCCTAATATACTTGTTCCTATTATTCCGCTGGTCAAATGCCCGATTCGCCTGCCGAAGAATATCAGCAAAAGGAAGCTGAACAGCGGCAGCAAAAGAATGATCCAGGATAAAGTAATTAATGTTCCCTCAGCCATAGCTCTGTCTTTATACTATTGTTAAATGATTTTTCAATTATTACTCTTTTAATTTATCAACTTCGTCGATATTGATATGTTTGTAGTTCCGGTAGATGTTGAGCACAATCGCCAGCGCCACCGCAGCTTCCGCCGCAGCAAGTATGATCACGAAGATCGCAGCGACATGCCCTTCTATGTTGAGCCCCCCGAACCTGGAAAATGCTATGAAATTGATATTTGCTGAATTCAATACCAATTCCAGACCCATTAAAACCATTATAGCATTTTTCCTTCTTACTATCGCAAAAATGCCCAGGCTGAATAAAATTGCGCTCACCACCAGAAAATGTTCTAATCCAATGTTCATAATTTAGCCCGATTTTTGTGTACTTTTTCTTCTTCTTGCAATCAGCGCCGCGCCGATAATTGCTATCAAAAGCAGTACGGACGCCACTTCAAAAGCCAAAAGGTATTCCGTCATCAATATAGTCCCAATCGGCTCAATTGTCGATTCCAGTTCCTGCGCTTCGGCTGTGTGCCAGTCAACATTGATGAAGAGTAGTGAGAGCAGGATTGCCCCGATCAACACTATTATTCCTGTCACCCAGCCCTGTACTTTGCCCATTGTGCCTGTCTTGATCTCGACGCTGAGTACGTTCATCGTCATCATGACACCGAATATTATCAGCACAAGAATACCGCCAATATAGATCATTATCTGCGTGATAGCAATGAAATCGGCGGTCAGCAGGACGTAGAAACCGGCAACGCCAAACAGCGTGAACAACAGCCCGAAAGCGGCATACATGATATTCTTTGCGAATGCCACAACCGCTGCCGATCCTAATATCAACAACGCGAATAAGTAAAATGCTAATTCATACCAGTCCATAATTGCGCTTCTATTTGTTCTAAGTTTTCAATTTATAACCAATTTACGTTAACCGTTAGCCATTAACCGTTAACCTGTTATTTATTCATTAGAATCTTTGTTCTCAGTGCCGCTGTCCTTATCACCACCGTCTTCGTCTGATTTAGGCTTTGGCTTTGGTTTTTCCTCGCCTGAATCCTGTTTTTTAGCCGCCGGTTTGGGTTTACCTTCGCCTGGTTTTCCTTTAGCCGCAGGTTTTCCTTCACCTTCTTTGGCTTTGGCTTTCTTTTCGGCTTCTTTCTGTTTCTTCTTTTCTGCCTGATGTTTCTTGTACATCTCTTCTTTTTCTTTCTTCTGTTCCTCGGTCATAGAGATGAATGTGACAATCAGATCATCCCTGTCTTCCGTTGAATACTCGAAGTCAGGCACCATGTAAATCGAATCCGTAGGACACGGTTCCGTACACAGATCGCAATAGCAGCATTTCGCAAAATCTATCTCATGCTTCGCCACCCACAGGCTGCGCTTACTGCCGTCCTTCAAAGGCGGAATGTCATCGCCGGGGGTAGCTTTGATTGTTTCGACCGTGATGCAATTCACCGGGCATGCTCTCTCGCAGCCGCGGCAGCCGTTACATAGGTCGGGATCGACGTAAAGCCTGTTCCGTGCTATCGGCGGCATATCGCCGTGCTTCGGATCGCCTTTGAACCAACTGCGTTTCCCCCAGAACTGTTCTTTTATCGGGTGCCATCTGTCGGGATACTGGTTTGTGTACTTTTTGCTGAATAAGTGCGTCAGCGTCACTTTCATACCCAAAAGTACCGTGTATATCCCGAGCCATATATTTTCAAAGTATTTTTTCATTTCATTATACCTGTTTTTGACTAATTCGATTTTATCTCAACATCGACCATACGGTTATAGCAAAGAAACATACGAACGCCAGCGGAACCAGAACTTTCCAGCCAACGTACATAAGCTGATCGACTCTCAGTCTTGGCAGCGTCCAGCGCAGCCATAACTGTACAAATACAAAGAAAAAGGCTTTTATAATGAACCAGCCTGCCTGCTCGACCTGCGCTAACCAGCCGCCAAGAATCGGATCGCCATAAGGCGGATTCCATCCGCCAAAAAAGATTATTGCTATAATTGCGGAAACAATGAACATATTGGCATATTCCGCAAAGAAGAAAAATGCGAATTTCATGCCGCTGTATTCCGTATGATAGCCTCCGACAATCTCTGACTCGCCTTCGGGGATATCGAATGGCGTTCTGTTTACTTCTGCCAGCGAGGAAATGAGATATATCAGGAAAAGCCCGAAGGTAAAGGGCAAAACCAGTAATCTTCCAATGGGTCCTTCCCCGCCGAAAATGAACCAGTTCCAAAAACCGCCGGATTGCTGTAGATTAATTTCCTGCATGTTCAGCGAACCGGCAAGCGCCGCTATAGTGAGAATAGCCAGCGCTGCGGGAATTTCATAGCTTATGATCTGTGCAGCCGAACGCATAGCGCCGAGCAGCGAGTATTTATTGTTCGAAGCCCAGCCGCCCATGACTATTCCTATCACGGCAAATGAACCTACCGCCAAGATATAGAACAGTCCTAAATTTATACCTGCAGGTATAAATTGCGAACTAAACGGTATCACCGCAAAACCCGCATAAGCGCCCATGAAAATAAGGAATGGCGCCATGTTATAGAGTGGCTTATTCACTGCAGCGGGCGTAATATCTTCTTTTTGCAAAAGTTTCAAAACGTCTGCTACCGGCTGAATTATTCCCCAGGGACCCGTGCGCATAGGTCCAAGCCTGTCCTGCACAAAGGACGCTACTTTCAGTTCACCGAGAATTGCTGCCAGCGCGTAGATCAACAAAAATGTCAACGGAAGCGACACGATGGCTATTATTGCCATCCATTCGGCGCCCATCGTGTTCATCACCAGATTATAAATTACGTTTTGTTCCATTTTAATCTATCATTTTTTTTCAATTATCTGTCAACTTCACCTAAAACTATATCTATGCTGCCGAGAATCAATATCAGATCTGCGACCATATATCCCCTTGATATTTCAGGCATCAAGCTCAGATTGATAAAGCTCGTTGCGCGAGGTCTTATCCGCTGAGGCTGGTTCTTGCCATTGCTGACAATGTAGAAACCAAGCTCGCCCTTCGGATTTTCCATTGCGCAATAGACCTCGCCTTTCGGGGGTCTGATCTTTTTCGGAATTGATTCTTCGACATCGCCGCTCTCGGGCATTTGCTCGATTGCCTGCTCGATGATCTTGCAGCTTTGTTCCATTTCGCGCATTCGGACGATATTCCTGTCCCAGGAATCGCCGACAGTGCCGACTTCGCCTTTGCCAACCTGCACTTCAAAATCAAACCTGTCGTAAATCGAATAAGGCTTGGTTCTGCGCAGGTCATAAGGCACGCCGGAACCGCGCAGGACAGGTCCGCTGCCGCCGCAGTTGATGCCGACGTCGGCAGGCAGAATACCTACATTTGCGCACCTGTCAATGAAAATTTTATTATATATCAAAAGTTCATAAATTTCCGCATTGGTTTTGCGAACCTGCTTACAGATATCGAGGCAGTCCTGTTTGAAATTAGGCGGCACATCATGAGCTAAACCACCCACTCTAAAGTAATTATACAGCAGCCTGCCGCCGGATGACTGCTCAAACAGATTCAATATCCACTCGCGGTCGCGGAATAAGTAGAGGAATGGTGTAAAAGCGCCGGCGTCGAGCCCGAAAGTAGCAACCGCTATCTGGTGGTTGGCTATCCTGTTGAGCTCAGCCATGATTACGCGGATGTACTCGACATACTCGGGCACCTGCACTTCCATCATTTTTTCTATGCCCGCGATGTAGGGCCATTCGCTGTTCATGGACGAGATATAGTCCATGCGATCTATGTAAGGTACGACCTGAGGATAGGTCATTTGCTCGGCATGCTTCTCGAAGCACCGGTGCAAGTAGCCGACATGCGGGATAAGATCAGTGACGATCTCGCCTTCGAGTTCCACCTCGAGCCGCAAAACACCATGTGTCGAAGGGTGCTGCGGTCCCACATTCACTCGCACGCGGTCGGCTTCCAGTGCGCCTAAATCCAGGTCTATTGTTTTTTTCTCACTCACGTCAAAATCCTGTTTTTTTTTACCTAATTAACTTTAACCGCTAACCTTTAACCATTTAAGTAATGAAATCAGTATGGTACACGGATCCCATGATAATCTTCCTGAACTTTATAATCCTTACGCAGCGGATAGCCCTGCCAGTCATAACAGCACAGTATCCGGATAAGATTATGGTGCCCTTCGAAAATTATGCCGTACATATCATAAGCCTCGCGCTCGTGCCAGTCGGCAGTTCGCCAGACGCGCTCGACTGTCGGCACTTTCGGATCATCCCTGTCCAGCTTGACTTTAAGCACAATGCTGTGGTCTTGCTTAAACGAGTACAGATGATAAATAACACCGAGGCTGTCCTCGTAATCCATGCCGCTCAGCAGAGTGAGGTAGTCAAACTGCAGGTCCTCTTCATCACGCAGGTAGAGACATATATCCTTGATTTGTTCCGGCGCCGCATTGATGAAGGGATCCGAATGATCTTCCTCGACCAATTCGAGGATAGCTTCCCCGAATTGTTCCTTGAGCTTCTCGTATATATCTTTGTAATTCATAATTAATTGATTTATTTATAGTTAATCTATTTTTCAACTTCTTGCTGTTCTTGCTTCGCCATTTCTTCATCTTCTTTCTTGATTCTTTCGCGCTTGCGGAAAATCTCTTCTTTTCTGATTTTGGACTGAAGCTTGATCATTCCGTCCAGAAATGCTTCCGGGCGTGGCGGGCATCCGGGAATGTAAACATCCACCGGGATCACTCTGTCAACGCCTTTCAGGACATGGTAACCGTGTTCCCAGTATGGTCCGCCGCAATTAGCGCACGAGCCCATAGAGAGAACATATTTCGGCTCAGC
The DNA here is from genome assembly GCA_964645005.1 of uncultured Hyphomicrobiales bacterium. Classification (GTDB taxonomy): domain Bacteria; phylum Bacteroidota; class Ignavibacteria; order Kapaibacteriales; family UBA2268; genus CAZXYS01. The sequence continues at coordinate 27,067 of CAZXYS010000039.1, forward strand.
CATCTGCTCGTAAAGGCGTTTAATTCTTTCCGCCATCTTCATTGTGACCGTCCCGGAAACGATCATGAAGTCAGCCTGTCTGGGACTTGCACGGGGAAGAGTGCCGAAACGCATGAAATCAAAATGAGTCGCATTTGCCGCCATGAATTCGATTGCGCAGCAAGCCAGCCCGAAGTGCAGATACCAATCAGACTTACTTCTGCTCCAGTTAAGTACGTCCTCGAGGGTTGCGAGGACAATTCCGCTTTGTCCATAAGGATCACCCAATTTATTTAAAAGTCCCATTTATTTCTCCGGAATTTATTATTACTTGGATTTTGTTATTACAAGATCTTTCATCTTCGGAATTTGCGGATCAGGTCTGTCCCATTGCAGATCGCCCTTAGCCCAGACATAAGCAAGCCCGGCTAATAATATCAGAACAAAAATTGTCATCTCGATAAATGCAAACCAGCCTAACCCCTTGTAAACTATAGCCCATGGAAGCAGAAATACTATTTCCACGTCGAATAACAGAAAAACCAAGGCAACAACATAAAATCTAAAATTAAATTTTACCCATGGTGTTCCGACGGGTTCTTCACCGCATTCGTAAGTGGTTAGTTTTTCGGGATTTGGTTTGCTTGGGCGGATAAGCGCTGAGAAGAATATACCGATCGCCACAAAGACAAGTCCGAGTATGAAAAATATCAGGATTATTCCGAAATCTGTCAGCATATCTATACCGCTAATATGTTTAAAAACCGAACAATTATCTCGTTTTTTACCCTGTTGTCAATTCACAGGTTTCGAATTTAAAAAATCAGATTAAAAAAACCGATACTTTTTTTATGACTGTAACCCTTTCTCACATCTTAATTTAATATTAGAAAGAACAATTTATAAAATTAGCTGCCACTAATGCTTTTAATTTCTCAAGAATGCAATTCCTATTGCATTAATTAATCAATTAAATTTTCAAAGAATTACTAACAGAACAATTAAGTCTGATTATTTTTAAAAGAACTACATTGTTCAAGAATAATATTACTGAAAAGTGTTTTAATAAGGAAATCATTTTAGATGTTATGTAATCAAGGTGTGTGACACATTGATTAGTAATTTTTATTTGGATGTAGAGGGTGTCTCAAAAGCGTCATTCTGACGGAAAATAGTGGAATGAAAAATCCAGGATGCCCGTCAGGACAGGTTTCCCCGCTAAAGCGGGATTTCGCAAGCTCAACTTCGCTGCGATCAGAATAACGTTTTACGAATCTACGAACTTATGGAACTCTCTCTACCCATAACATCAAATAAATATCAACTGCGCTATGATAAACAGCGGCAGCAACACTATCAGCGAGAATTTTATCATATATGAGAAAAAGTCCGGCATGTTGATGCCTTGGCTTTCAGCAATCGCTTTAACCATGAAGTTAGGTCCATTGCCGATGTAGGTCATCGAGCCGAAGAACACCGACGATACCGAAATCGCTTCCATGAAATGCTCGGGGATACCCGCAATTACCTCCACCCCTTGCAGCAATGCCGGATTCTGTTCAACTAATCCTACGACAAGCGAGTAGAATGTCACTGCAGTCGGCGTATTATCCAGGAAACCGCTTAAAGCGCCCGTCGCATAATAAACCGACTTAGCTGAAGTTATGCCCAGTTCCATCGCATGTAGCTCGAGATACTCCAGGCATGGCACCATAGTTATAAATATGCCAAGGAAGAGAAAAGCTACCTCGTTGATAGGTTCCCACGAAAAATTATTCGATAACCGAGTACTTTGCGCTGTGAATTTCAGCGAAAGTATAGCCATCAGAGCAATAACACCCTCGCGAAGATACGACGATAAATGACCCTGTTTTACAAAATCCAGCGTATTCGGATTTATAAAAGCTACGGACAAAACCACACCAAAAAGAAAGATAAAGTTTTGCATACCTTTCAATCTTATAGGTCTTTTCTGGGATTTATCCATCTTTTTGATTGCAGGATCTTCCTTTTTATAAAGGAAAGTATCAAGCAGGAAATAAATAAGTAAAATCGCAAAATTTACAGTGAACCACTCTTTTACCAGACCTGAAAACCAGAAAAACGGCGCTCCCCGTAGATACATCATGAACAGCGGCGGATCGCCCAGGGGCGTAAGCATCCCCCCGCAATTAGCCACAGTAGCTATGAAAAACAGGACCGTATGTACCTTATATTTTCGTTCTCTATTAGTGGATAGGATAGGACGTATCATAAGCATAGCTGCGCCGGTAGTCCCCATAAAAGATGCCAAAACCGTACCAATCCCCAAAAAAATAACATTTGTCGACGGTTTTGCCTCAATATTCCCATCCACAAATATTCCGCCGGTGATAACAAACAACGAGCCCAGCAGGATAATAAACGGAATATAATCGTACACAATAGCATGTTCCAGAGGATGCACCAGACCATTCGCCAACAGCCAGATTATCATAGGCACACCCAGCACAAGCGAAACTATCAGCTTATTCTTATTCGATTCCCAGAAATGGTGTGCCACCAGCGGCAGAATCGCTATTGACCCGAGCATAAGTATAAAAGGTATCAACGAATACAGTGGTACGTCGTGTGCATGACTCATAAGTAACTAACCCGAATTTGTTATCGAAATAATCAGGCAAACATAAGAAAAAATTTTTGATTTAAATTGTTAAAAATAAGAATTGTATATTTAACGAAAGGTGCGCTAAGTTTTTATCTTCCTTTGCGAGCTTAGCGTTCTTGGCGTGAAAAACATCTTATATCAACACGAGAAAATTTTTATTTATTAATATTTATTGTTATTTTAAATAAATTTGAATAACCATAGTATGTTCAACATTAGAAGTGGAGCGGAATATGCATGAAAACGAAATCGCTTCCATCATTGTCGATTGCAGCTACAAAATCCACACGACACTTGGTCCCGGTTTATTAGAATCTGTCTACGAAGACGCTTTGCAGTACGAACTGGCGAAGCATAATTTGACAGTTTACCATCAGTATTATTTCCCTGTTATATATGAGGATATGTATAAAGAGTATGCTTATCGAGTAGATTTGTTTGTAGAAAACAAAGTTATAGTAGAGATAAAATCCGTCGAGCAAATGGCAAAAGTATTTTACAAGCAGATTTTAACATACATGAAGTTATCAGGTGTGAAACTCGGTTTATTGATCAATTTCAATGAACCTATGATCAAGAACGGCATAAAGCGCTTGGTAAACAATTTATAATTTTTCCATGCAAAGACCGCTAAGATTAATGACCTTCCTTTGCGTACTTAGCGCGCTTAGCGTGACATTTTCTTTACTCACGCAAAGCCGCAAAGATCGCAAAAATTATTATCTTCCTTTGCGTGCTTAGCGTGATATTTTCTTACGTCGAATACTCTGCATTGATTCTTACATATTCGTAGGATATATCCGTGCCCCAGCCGACAGCTTTACCTTTGCCTTGGTTGAGGTCGAGGTACACTTTTATATACGAGGCTTTCATGTGTTTTTTGAGGGCTTTGCGGTTGGTTTTGGCAGGCTGACCATTCTTCAGGATTTGTATTCTATTAGTGAAACCAAAGTACAGGTTAGCTAATTCAGGATCGAACTTCACCCCGGAACGCCCAGCCGCGGCGAGAATTCTACCCCAGTTAGGGTCCATCCCGAACATAGCCGTCTGCACCAGTTTCGAGTCGGATATGGTTTTCACGATTTGTTTGGCGTCTGCATCGGTGGGCGCGCCCACAACTTCATATTCTATGGATTTAGTGGCGCCTTCGCCGTCGGAAACAATCAGTTTTGCAAAATGCAGGCATAATTCTTTCAGTTGGGCGAGGAATATCTCGTAGTCATCATCCTCTTCCGTTATCATGCGGTTCCCCGCTTCGCCGTTACACATAATCCCGAGCATATCATTTGTAGAAGTGTCCCCATCAACATTTATCATATTGAATGATTTATCCACCGCTTCCCGCAGTGCCTTATCCAGCATTTCCGGTGAGACAGCAATATCGCTGACAATAAAAGCCAGCATAGTTCCCATATTTGGGTGGATCATACCAGAACCCTTCGCTATGCCGCCTATACCTACATCTTTCCCATCAACGCGGAAACTCGTAAATCCCTCTTTCGGGAAAGTGTCTGTTGTCAGGATAGCGTTGGCTGCGAGCGCGCCTGCAACCTGTCTCTTCGACAGATTCGGTATATTGCCTTTGATTCCCTCGATTACCGTTTCCGTCGGGAAGGGCTCACCAATTATCCCGGTAGAAGCCACCAGCACTTCTTCCGGTTTAATTCCCAATTCTTTAGCGGTAGTATTCATCATAGCTTCGGCGCCTTTCCTGCCCTGATCGCCTGTACAGGCATTGGCATTGCCCGCATTTATTACAAATGCTCGAGCTTTGCCGTGTTTAATATTTTTTCTGCAAAGTTTTATTGGTTCGGCGGCAACCAGATTCTGCGTGAAAACCGCCGCTGCCGAGGCTTCTTTCTCAGAATAGATCAATGCAAGATCGCGCCTTTTTGATTTAATCCCGATATGCGCGCCCCAGAATCTAAACCCTCGCACTTCAGTCATATTTTGTTGCATGTTCACAGTATTTCTATATTTTTTCTACAAATTTTATGGACTTAATGGTAAATATTGCAATCCGGTTCTTTCAATCAAATCAAGCATTATGTTCATATTCTGTATTGCCTGTCCGGCGGCGCCTTTCACGAGATTATCCAGAGCCGAGACAGTGATGATCTTGTTCGTTCTTTCATCATAACTCACATGAAGATCACAGAAATTTGATCCCCGTACATTCTTGATCGACGGCGGATTATCTAAAATCCTCACAAAATATTCCTTCCTGTAAAATGTCTCGAAAATCCCGTAAAGGATCTCATCATTCACTTCCTGCTTAGGCTTCGTATATGTCGTCGTAAGTATTCCACGATCCACCGGCAGCAGATGCGGTGTAAACAATGTCTGATTTTTCATGCCGGTATAATCTTTAAGTGCCGCCTCGATCTCAGGTGTATGCCTGTGATGATGAAGACTATAAGCCTTAAAATCGCCGAAAACATCCGGGAAATGCGTCTTCTCGCTTACTTTCGCTCCAGCGCCGGTGACCCCCGATTTCGAATCGACAATTATCTCCTTCGGATCGATAACACCCTGCCTGAGCAGCGGCGCCAGCGCAAGTATCGCCGACGTCGGATAGCAGCCTGGATTTGCGACTAACCTTGTCTTCCTAACACTTGAACGGAAAAGCTCCGGCAGTCCGAACGCAGCCTGCTTCACCATCTTCGGGCAGGTATGCTTAGTCTTATACCATTTCTCATACTCCGCCACTGACTTCAGCCTGAAATCGCCCGACAGATCAACAATTTTATATTTCTTTGTACCTTTTTCCTTAACAAAATCCATTGATACCGTATGCGGCAGAGCCAGAAATACCAGGTCAAGACTATATTTGTCAATATTTTTAACATCTTCCATCTTCATATCCGCCAGACCTTTGAACTGCGGATGGATATCGGAAAACTTATCTCCAACATTACTCCGGCTTGTTATAACTTCCAGCGAAACTTCGGGGTGGTGCTTCAGCAGCCTTACCAGCTCCGATCCGGTATATCCCGTAGCGCCTACTATTCCTACTTTCTTCTCAACCATTTTCGTCAGCCTCCTTTATCGATTCCACCATGACATCAACTATCGTATCAATTTCATCTTTCGTGATTATTAGCGGCGGCAGCATCCTGATTACATATTCCGCCGCGCAGTTAGCCAGAACGCCCTTTTGCAGCATTGAAAGCACGACATCGGCACATTTGGAACTTAATTCCACGCCTATCATAAGCCCGACGCCGCGAATTTCTCTTATCTGGTCCATGCCCTCAGTCTTTTCTTTTATCTTATCCATGAAATACTTGCCGTTTTCTCTGGCTTTTTCGGGCAGATTCTCTTCTTCTATAGTTTTCAATGCTGCCAGAGCCGCAGCGCAGCCTAAGGGATTCCCCCCAAATGTCGTGCCGTGATTACCAAACTCAAGGGCGCCCGCAATCTCTTCCTTCGCCAGCATAGCGCCAATCGGATACCCGCCGCCCATTGATTTCGCTATCGTAATGATATCCGGCTTCACGCCATAATACTGATACGCAAACATTTCGCCGGTCCTGCCCAAACCGCACTGAATTTCATCAAAGATCAGAGGCACTTCGTAATCATCGCAGATCTTCCTCAATTCCTGCAGAAATTCCTTTTCCGCAGGAATAATGCCGCTTTCTCCCTGGATAGGCTCTGCTATCACCGCTTTCGTATCCGGTCCGATATTCTTTTGCAGCGACTCGGCATCATTATAGGGAAATGTCTGAAATCCCGGCAGCAGCGGATAAAACCCTTCCTGAAACTTGGCTTTACCCATAGATATAGTACCGAGCGTCCTGCCATGGAAGCAATTCTCAAATGAAATTATCTTCCCCTGCTTGCCCTGCTTATCGCCGTATTTGCGGACGAGTTTGATTGCCGCTTCCACAGCTTCCGCACCGCTATTGCAGAGGAAAGCTCTGTCCATTCCCGACTTTTGCGTCAGCAATTGCGCCAGTTCACTCTGCGGCTCGTTATAGTACAGATTCGAGCAGTGGATCAAAGTTTCCGCCTGCTTTTTAATAGCTTCGACCACGTTGGGATGGCAGTGTCCCGTTCCATTCACCGCAATCCCGGCGAGGGCGTCAATATATTCATTGCCGTCGGTATCATATACTTTTGTGCCTTTCCCCTGCTTCAGAGTAATCGGATAACGCTTGTAGAGTTGGAAATGATGCTGCTTTTCCAGATTTTGTGCTGAATTTTGTATCATGTCAATTCTTTATAATTGTTCCTTTAAATTTTTTCTCAGTAAAAACTTCGGTAAGAATATCCTTTTTCATTCCGTTAATAATATAAGCGTGTGCCACACCGCCTTCAAGCGCGGCGATGCATGATTCCGTCTTGGGTATCATTCCCCCCTGCACAATTCCACCGATTTCATTCTTCACTTCTTCCCGCGAAATTTCCTTAATCAGCGTATTGGGATCGTCTTTATCTTTCATTAAGCCGTCCACATCCGTGAGCACAACGAAATGCCCCGCATCCAGCGCCGCAGCCATGTGTCCGGCGAACATATCGGCATTAATATTATAATCCTGAAAATCCTCGCCGCAGCCGATAGGCGCTATCACCGGAATATAGTCATTATCAATAAGCAGTTCAATCAGCGAGGGATCAATAACTTCCACATCGCCGACCTGCCCAAGATCAATGACCTTCACTTTCCCTTTCTTCTTTTCCTTATGGTATCGTTTAAGCGCTTGAACAGTTGTGCCGTCCTTCCCGGATAAGCCTACTGCCTGCTCGCCTTTTGAATTGATCAACTTAACGAGTTCGCCATTTACCTGTCCTTTCAGCGCCATCTCAACATAGCCTATGGATTCCTCATCGGTTTTCCTGTGCCCGCCGACAAATTCGGATTCCTTACCAGCCATACTCAGCATTTCCTTGATAGCCGGACCTCCGCCATGCACCAGCACAACTTTATAGCCCTGCTGTTTCAGTCTGCATATATTTTCAATAACATTTACCTTGATTTTATCATCTTTCATGGCATTGCCGCCGAACTTGATAAGTATTATCCTATCCTTATCAGCGATAGAGATAGTATCATCATTGTCCGAATGTTTTTCATCAGATTTTAAATTATTAACAGAATACATGGATTTGCTTATGGAAAGTGTATAATTTTTAAACAAAAGAATTTACTATAATATAATTAAAACGCAGTCTGAGGGTATATATTTTATTTGAATATGTAGATTTGCCACAACTAGTAGGTGTAGCACATCTTAATATTTGAGTGTTTAAACGATGAAGAAAAAAATGTAAAAATCTCATAAATTTATTTAATTGATACTTGTTCATATTGCCGTCTTGCATATCATCTTCATCCCTTAATTAACAGAGAATTCGGGATAGATCGATTTATTATTCAGTTGATCAAAGACATGGAAGGTGAATTTAACATTAATATTCGACTACAATCAAAATTCCCCTGGTTTAATGACAGAAATATTTCTGAAAATAGGAAACCATATTTAAAGTTAACCAAAAATCAAAAAATTGAAGCAGCTAACAAATTTCCGTTTTTTGAAGCCGAAGCAATGAATTGCCCTCCGCCGCCGCCTTCAATTGTAGATTTATGGTGTTTAACGTATTGCATATATAAAACCTGAAGTAATTGCTGTTATAAGCGATGATAGAAATATGTATTATGTCGCAAATGAATTTGATATGCAATTATATTCGAGCTTACGTTTTCTAAAATTATTATATAATGAAAATGAAATAACTGTTCAACAAGTGAAGAATATTGTTTCAAAGTGGCATCAAATTGATGATTTACCAAAGAATTTCCACAAGGAATATAAATTATTCTTTGGCGATATGCCTTTTTCTGAATAAGACTTGAGAAAGAAGTAAGCTTGCTTATATCAATTTTTCCGTCTCAATTACTAAACACAAACAACGATATATTTTAAACTCGCCACAGCACACTCTTTAACCCTGCTTCCCAAATCCTGAATTGGAAAGCAAAATTTCCCGTAAGCCCTTAACCGTTAGTCTCTATCCTTAAATATACATTACCTCAAATAAAAATTTAAATTAACTAAAGCACAACAATTGAAAAAAGCTGTTATACTCCTTCCGCCGTCTGATTCATAAGTTCCGTTCTTTCGGCTATCTTAAGATTTTCTATGATCGGATCGAGATTTCCTTCCATCACTTCTTCGAGGTTATAATTCTTGGCGTCGCCTTCGAGGCGGTGGTCGGTAACGCGGTTTTGCGGGAAGTTGTAGGTACGGATTTTTTCAGAGCGGTCGCCGGATTTGACCATCGATTTACGCGTCGAAGATCTTTCCTGCTGCCGGCGCTCGAGTTCCATCTCGTAGAGGCGGGTACGAAGCACTTTCATCGCTTTGTTCTTATTCTTAAGCTGCGAGCGCTCTTCCTGACAATTAACCACAATATTCGTAGGCAGATGGACGATACGCACAGCCGTCTCGACCTTATTCACATTCTGCCCGCCCTTGCCGCCGGCGCGGAATATATCTATACGAAGGTCTTCGTCATTGATCTCGACATCGACATCCTCGGCTTCGGGAAGCACTGCTACGGTAGCTGCGGAAGTATGCAGCCTGCCGCTGGTTTCCGTTTCCGGCACGCGCTGGACGCGGTGGACGCCGCTTTCGTATTTAGCGGTACCGAAAGCGCCCTCGCCGATAAGCGAGAATATCATCTCCTTGTAGCCGCCGCGGTCGCTTTCATTGAAGTCTATGATCTCTATCTTATAACCATGTTCTTCGGCATATTTCTCGTACATTTGGTAGAGGTTGCCGACGAAAATCCCTGCTTCGTCGCCGCCAGTGCCGGCACGGATCTCGAAAATGCAATTCTTCTCATCATCGGGATCTTTGGGAATAAGCATGAAGCGCAGTTCTTCTTCCATAGCTTCGAGGCGATCCTGAAGCTCGGTGTTTTCTGCTTCAGCTAATTCTTTTAATTCGCTTTCTGCGGAGGAGTCATTGAGAAGCTCTTCATTTGAACGAATATTGTCGAGAAGGCTCAGATATTCTCGTGCCTTGTCCACCAGAGGCTTCTTATCTTTGTGTTCCTTGGTAACCTTGCGGTACTTATCCATATCCCGCATCAGATCGGGATCATTGAGCTTTTCCTCGACCGATTTAAAACTTTCTATTATTGACTTTAATTTCTCTTCCATTTTTCTGCTTTTTATTTATTGACATTCACTTAGATAAATAATAGTATAATGAAGTTTTATTGTATTTGTCAAGTAAATATAAAGATTCACATTTTGACAAACTATAAAATTAATGAATATTTAGCAGATTTGGAAGAATTGAAAAGAAACAGGGACAAAATTAGACAAGCTCTCTCAACAGTAGGACAGACCTCTGGTCTGTCCAAAAGACCTCTCCTCATGAATCCCCTACCACCACCGGTATCGTCCGCAGGCTGTTATAATACTCTATCCCAATAAAATACACACCCGGC
>CAZXYS010000040.1:0-4377 GCA_964645005.1 uncultured Hyphomicrobiales bacterium
GGGACTTTCAAGATAATAAGATTTTCTTACTCTCCTCTCCCGCCGGGAGAAGGGCTGGGGATGAGAGGGAACAAGAGATTGTTTATGTTCTTAATGCAATATCCGGGTTAAATCTATTTAAACACTTAGAAAATTATGTTTCTATGCCTGTGCGGTTTTGGCTTCTTTATTGGCTTGCATCCTCTCGTCGATGAAACCGCCAAACCAGCAGGCGATAAAGCCGAGAACTACGCCGCCGACCAGATAGCATAAGCCAATACCTTCCTTTTTCTGTCCGGGGTCTGGGATCCGGGGTCGGTAAGAGGAATGGCGACTGGCTGCTGGTTACAGGCTGCAGGTTTTAAGAGTTTTAAGTTTTAAGTTCTAAATTAAGAATGACGCGGGAGCGTCAGCTATTGGATCCAAAGCGGGAGGGTTGGAAGGAGGGAAAACATAGTTAGAAGGGAAAATAAATAAACTAATCATTTTTTGTTAAAAACTCAATAATAAAAGTGGCATTTTCCTTGAATTCATCATTATCTTCATATTTTTCAAGACGAATCTTATTATCTCTTCTTATTAAATAATGATGTCTATGATTATATGATTCAAAAGAATAAATGTTATTATCCCTATTTTCTTCTTTATTTTGAAAATTAATTGATAAAGCTGGTTTTGCAAAAAATGTAGAGTCTTCTATTCGAGTTTCATTTTCATCTTCTTTATAATATTTATATCCGAATTCAAAATTTCTATGAGACAAATATATATCCTGATTCCATATTTTAAATGAAATTGTTTTCTTTCCTGTACGACCTTCTAAAATGTTTGCTCTACTAATGTGCTCATTTTCTTTTCCAAATCTTACGCCAAAATCGACAACTGTATTTCTTAACTCTTCAACTTCAATTTTATCTAACTTACTTCTAAATTCTTCCTTCTGTTTTTTAACATCTTGAATTTTACTATCTTTATCATTTAATTCCTTAACTAAATTATCATACTCATCTTCAGTTACTGTTTTCTTTATTATTACTTTAAACCAATTCTTAAATTTATCGAAGACTTTTCTGTCCCATACTTTGGTTGAATTAGTAATTAATGGAGTTACAATTGCATAACCTAAACCAAATAAAAGTGGATATCCTATATTATACCAACAGTTATAATTACTTTTAATAATAAAATCAAGACTATTTAAAAAAGTTTTATCACCATATTTAAACTGGCTATCACCAAATAAAAAAGTTACATAAAATAATTTCCAATGTATTACTATATATGCAAATAAAGTGGCACTCAAGAAAGGACTACCAATTCTGTTTTTAATATTTGTCCAAATAGATGTAAAAAATTCTCTCATTTTAAATCACTTTATTTACTCTAACTAAGTATTTCGTATTGTATATTATTTCAATTTAAATTTAAAAGAATAATTAATTATAAGGAATTTTACAATGTGAAATTATCTATGCAAAGAGCAACTTTGTGAAATATTCTTAACATTAAGATATTAGTTATACAGTTGGTAATTTATTTTCTTTAATTCTTTTAATTTCAATTGTATCAAAAAATATACGAACGTTATTTCCATAAAAATTCATATTATTTGGTTTATCATCTAATCCATCATTAACACTTACTCTATATTCCCAAATACCTTTGGCATCTGAATAAAATCGAATTTCGAATTCATTCCAATCACTTATTGCTAAATCGCTTGCTCTTATGTATTTTATACCTACCCTCTCTTGTTTGTTAAATAATTTAATTTCAGGACTATTTGGAATAGTAGTATATTCCCTTGTTGTTTTATTAACATCAATTTCAAGCAAAATAAGATCATTAATGATATCTTCTGGACTGGATATACCAGTAGCTTTTATTTTAAAAATAGCAGAATACGTCCCTGGCTCATAAAAATCGGTTGAATATGGTCCATAAATAGTTGATGCGCCTCTACCTCTACCAACTGGATCTTTATTCCATTCCCAAATTGGATGAGTTGCACCAATTTTTTCATACTCTTTATCATCATCAACACGTTTACCATGGTGATGCATCAACTCACCTTCAGCTTCTGTTTTTTGTCCCTGATTTAAATCAATGCCACATAAATATTTTCTAATTAATACTGGTTTTGATTTTATTTTTTCAATCTTAAGTTTAACCAAAAAAAATAAAATAACACCAATGAAACCACCAACAGCAGCACCTAAAGAAGTAGTAAATAAATCAGACATCAGAATTCCTATCATTTATATTATTAGATTTAACATTTTATAAATTTTAATAAATATACTAATTTTTGATTAAAAATTAAAAAATTAATAAAGAAAATCACTCGCCGCCCCCTCCACAATCTTGATCTCTTCCTCTGTCAGACCGTACAGCTCGTAGACGAGGGTGTCGATTTGGCGGTCGAGGATGTCGATGCGCCGGCGGTGATGCCGACGACTGAAGTCGCCGGCTGCTTCGTCTGCGCGGGCGGCTTTCTGCGCTGCGAGCATCTGCTCGACTAAGTCCACCATTCGGTCGTGTTTGGCTTTTTCGTTTTTGTGAAATTTTATTTTCATTTAACTTTTTGCAATTATTTAATTTTTTTTTCGTATATTTGATTAATCCACGATTGTGGAGGTGGAGGGCTGTATAGGCCCTTGCCCCGGTAAAACGGGGTTTTTTTATGGTAATTTTTTGAGTCCGTAATTAATTATATTTCCCTTGTAATTAAAGAATTTACTCTCTTCAATTATTTTTAGAACTTTGTCGCTAAATGTATTTTTTTTATCATCTAACTTTAAATCATCGGGGTGGGAATCAAAGTATCGTGCTTTGAGTTTTTCCAATTCCGGCGCTAATGTTGTTTTTACATATTCCAAATCGAAAATTAATCCAGCTAAACATAAGTACCTGTGGTCTTCATGACGAGAACTTTTTAGATCGGGATTGCCTACTTCATCAATGTATATCCGATGCATCACCCGCCCCCTTCGACAATCTTCACCTCTTCCTCTGTCAGACCGTACAGCTCGTAGGCGAGGGTGTCGATTTGGCGGTCGAGGATTTCGATGCGCTGGCGGTGATGCCGACGAGTGAAGTCGTCGGCTGCTTCGTCTGCGCGGGCGGCTTTCTGCGCCGCGAGCATCTGCTCGACTAAGTCCACCATTCGGTCGTGTTTGGCTTTTTCGTCGGGATTGGAGAAGTCGATGGTTTTGATGGGGAAAAATTTAAAATACACATAACTTGGTTCATAAAATCCACCTCTTAGCTTAGGAAGGATATTTCTCATTAAAAAAAATGTTATCTGAGAATTTAATATTCCTAAAAGATATTTATCATCTGTTGATATTATGAAGCATTTTTGATTTGTATAATATCTATTATCATCATAAGTAAATTCGGTTTTTTTGAGAATATTAGGATAAATAATTTTGTTCTTTTCAAATGCATCGTAATATTCACATGCACGTAGTTCCCACCAATACTCGCCTTTATCATATCGTTTCTCTGCTTTCGATTTATATTGTATTAGATGTTCAGCTATAGCCGGATATGTATTTTCAATAAATTCCCATGGTTTTTGATTATTACGATTGTCATTAGTCCAGCCTTTTGGAAATAAAATGAGATATTTTTGTGGGCTCAATGGAGCATATCTCTTTATTTCTTTACCTGCTAAAAATGGTTTAATAACTTGTGAACATATTGGAGATTTTTCAATAATTTCGTTCTTAGTATTTTCATCTATTATAAATGCATCATTAAATCCTGTCTTTATTCCATAATAAATTCTTTTTTCAACATAATTTTCTAAACTAATTCCAACATGATTAATTTTATTTAATAATTGATGTATCTTGTTATCTACAAGATTCCAACCGTTAATATTATCCAAATATTTCTTGTCAACCTGAATTAATGAATTTTTTACATATTCATGGAAATGTATGAAATCATCAGTATTAACAGTATGAGCGTTAATTATGTTTGATGAGCTTTCTTTAGAAATATTTATAATACAAGGATAGGTAGTAGCACCTTTAAAAATTGGTAAATCACCAAAATCAATTATCTCATTAATATTGATATTTGATAAATGTTCCCGAAGTTGTTTGCCATAATTAGCTCTTAACCATTTGTTTGCTACTATAAAACTGAAATATCCATTTTCATTTAATAGTTTGTAAGCTTTTTCAATGAAATAAACATATATATCAGCTATACCGTTGTAAGATTTATAATGATGATGGAAATATTCTTTGAAATCACTTAAGCCTTCCTGTCTAACATACGGCGGATTACCGATGACGACGTCGAAGCCGCCGGTGAGCTCGGGTCGGAAGGCTTTGCTCAAGGGGGTGAGGAAATTCTCATCTGGCTTTGAAGGCTTTTCTGCAG
>CAZXYS010000040.1:4477-23557 GCA_964645005.1 uncultured Hyphomicrobiales bacterium
ACGGCTGAAGCCGCCTGTTGCGGGGATCAGGCTTTTCTGCAGACGGCTGAAGCCGCCTGTTGCGGGGATCAGGCTTTTCTGCAGACGGCTGAAGCCGTCTGTTGCCTGGGGTGTATCCGTGCTTTAGGTGATTATTACGTATGTAATTCATTGTTTCATATAAGTGCTTCTCGCTCCTGATTAGTGTTGCACTGTATCCTTTTGCCCAAACTTTTTTCTTTTTCCCTTCATCTGCAACAGAGAGCTTTAGCTCTCTGCACACTTTGTATGATGAGTATCCCTTTAATTTTCTTACTATTTGCTCTAATTCTTCTTCTTCGCATACTATTAAAATGTGTACATGATCTGGTAATATGCTCATTTCTAAAATTCTTAATTTTTCTTCTATAGATTTCTCGCCAATTGCTTTGTAAATTTGATCTCTCATTTCTTCTGTCAAATTAACAGGTTCCCCCTTTGATGCATGTACTCGAATCATCCTTTCACTAACCCTGCTGTTATGAGTAACCCATGTTACATGGAAAGCTTGAAACTGCTTTTCCCGAAATACTTCCGGGAATTCTTTTTCCCAATCGAAGGCGTTGACGCGGCGCATGTCCTCGCTGCCAAACATTGACAGGTCTTTGCCTTCGTAGAAGTCGGAACCGATGAGGGAGTTGCCGCATTTGATGTTGTCCTTTAAGTCCGGCAGGGCGCGCTCGGCGTATTTCATCTGGTATTGGCGCGTGAGTCCGAGTGATTCGGTGGTTTCGTTTTCGAGGACTTTGAGCAGCAGTGACAGCTTGGTGACCTCGACTGCCTGCGGGTCGATGTCGACGCCGTAGATGTGGTCGAGCAGGATGCGCTTTTTCTCGTTTGAAGTCAGATGATATTCGCCGCGATCCGATTCGTAAAGACAGTTGTATTTTGATTTCATCCACTTTTTGGGGTTCTCTTTGTACTTCTCGAGGTACCAGTCTAGTAAGTATTGGAATGCGCCGAGGAGAAATGAGCCTGATCCACAAGCGGGGTCGAGGATTCGGGGACCAGGGAACGGGGGTCGGGGGTCCGTTTTCTGGGGGCGGGAAGAGGGGTTTAGTGGTTTGTTTTTCTGAGGGCTCTGATGAGTCCGTTGAGGAGTTTGCCCGCTTTCTTTGTCTGAGCCAGAATTATCGCTGCTTCTTCCTTCGCCGCGAAGTGGAGGCGGATCGATAGGAGAATCTGTGTTTCCAGTTCCGCTGTCGAGCCTCTTGCTGCGGACAGATGGTAGAGATATTCCTTGGTGTGAAGTCTTGCGTGTCCCTCGGCGATGTTCGACGGAATCGATACCGCCGCCCGGTTCATCTGGCTTATCAGTCCGTAGGTTTCCTGCTTCGGGAATATCTTCGTCAGATCGTAGGTCATCACTGTGAGTTCCATGGCTTCCACCCATGCGTCGAGATCGGTGTATGTTTTGACTGTCTTCATTTTTTTCCTCATTTTTATCGTTAAATTTCTTACTATCTTCTTCTTCCGGCTCCCTGCCCCCAGGTCCCGGCTCCCCAGCACCCTGATCCCCTTCGAGGAATTTGCCAACTGTGTTCTTCACGATATAATCCACAATGTAGGTGGGGGTGTAGTAAACGCCGCCGGCTTTGCGGACTTCGGGCTTTTCTTCGATTTTTGCATGATGCGCGGGGGTGAGGCGGATAACTTTGCCGAGGAATTGCTCGTAGATGTGCCCGAGGATGTCGGCGGGCAGTACGGAGAATTCGTAAGGGCTGTCAGGGTAGTACAGGCGCTTGATGATGGTTTTCAAGGGGGCGTCGTCGAGATCGAGGGACAGTGTCCAGGTGTCGGGGTCTTTTCTGCCGGGTTCTTCGTTGAAGTGGAATAAGCCGGAGTTGTATTTGTCGTCGGCGATGAGGAAGATTTTTTGGAGCTGGCGATAGATGTTTTTGGCGTTGAGGAGTTTTTGGAGCTGCCCGTAGTCTTCGATGCCGCGGTCTTCGCAGATGCGGAGGAAGACGATGCGGTCGATGGTTTTTTGGACGGCTTCGTTGAGTGCGCGGGTAGAGAGCCGGTTGTTGCGCAGTGCGAAGTTGCGGGCGAGGAGTTCGCGCCATTGTTCCATTTCGCGGAGGAATTCGTCATCCACTTCGGCGGTGCCCCGCTTTTTGCCTTTTTGAACGAATTTGTCGAAGGCGCCTTTCATGATGGCTTCTTTTGTGAAAAGGGCTGTTAGTTCGTCCCAGTGTTCGATGTATTCGTCGAATGTAAGGTACATTATTCGTGCGGCGGATGCTTTGTCGGTTTTTGCGGGTTTGACCCGGCAGTCGTAAACGGCGAATTCTTCGAAGTCGGTGAGGATGCTCAACGGGAGCTTTGCCGACCATGCGTAACGGCGAAGCTGGTAGGCGGGGTGAGTGCCGCCTTTGATGTCCACGGACGGCTTTTTAGCTTCGAGGAAGAATTTTCGTGAGCCGCCGATGCGGAAGGAGTAGTCGGGGGCTTTGGTGGCGCCGGCGATTTTGATGGCGTCTTCGTGGACGACGTCTTTGTAGGTTTCCGCCCATCCGCTGATGTTGTCGATGTCCCAGCCGAGTGTTTTGAACATGGGGTTGATGTATTCCTGTCGGACCTGTGTTTCGTTGTAGCTGCCTTTTTTGTAATCGTCGAGGTTGTAGCTGAATTGCTCGACTAATTGCTTTATCCTGTCGGGTGCCGGCATTGGTTTCCTTTTGTTTCTTATAACATGATTTGATTGAGTAATTTAGGGTTTTTTGGGGAGATTTGCAAGAGGTTTTTGGGGTCGGGGGTCGGGGGTAAGTTTTTTTGACCGCGGCTGTTTTTACCGCAGCGGCATGCATTCAATTACGAATTAATACAACCCCCTTTGTCGCCTTTTTTAAGGGGGAATAATAGATTCCTGCCCTGCTAAAGCAGGATCTAAAGACATTCGCAGGAATGACAGAATCGAAGAGTACATCGCGCTGAATGGTTGTAAAACCGCTATATTTTTTAAACTATTTAAAAATGGTTTCGAAACTGTTTTTATATATGTTTTATACCGTTTAATTGTCGTTACGTTTGCGCCGTTTTAGTTTTGCTTCAGGTTCTTTGATTGAAATTAAAAATATGTTGAACTATGAATGAAAGGTATTATGTGGATTGAAATTTTCAGAACCGGGAAGCATACCGATTCGTCAGGATATACCGCGGAATATTCTGCCGAATCGCTCGATAAGATAGCAAATGTCTATAACGAGCGCGCCGCAGCGGAAGATGATCTTGCGCCGCTGGTGAAAGGGCATCCCAAAAGCGACGATCCGGCTTATGGCTGGGTGGAACGGCTCGCCAGACGCGGCGATAAGCTGCTGGCAAAGGTGAAGGATGTGGTGCCTCAGATTGCCGATGAGGTTAAGAAGAAAATGTTCAAAAAAGTGTCGATAGCGCTGTATCCTGATATGATGCTGCGTCATGTCGGGCTGCTCGGAGCTGCCGCGCCTGCCGTGAAGGGACTGCGGGCAGTCAATTTTTCGGAGGATAAGGATTTTTGCGAGTTCGAATTTGGTTCGTGCATTGTGCAAATGCCGTTTGAAAATGAGGATGTTAATACTGATGAGCAGACAAGCCGGGAGTATGAGGAGCTTCAGCAGAGGAATAGGGAACTGGAGGAGAAGATCGAACTTATCGAGAAGGAAACGCGCCTGAAGGAATACCGCGAGTTTGCAAATTCGCTGATAGAGAATGAAGCCGGCTCTCTGATAACGCCGGCGCAGGCAGATGAGCTTATCGACCTGCTGGAGATGGCTTTTCAGTCGGATAGGTCGAAGGCGGGCGAGTTTGCCGAGAACAGCGGCGCCGTCGATAAAGTGAAGAGCTTTATGATGTCGCTGCAGCCGGTGTTCTCGACGGAGGAATTCGCCAGGAGAACAGGCGGGGAATCCGACATGCAGTACGAGGATTTCTCGGACAGGAACGTAGCGCCGGAACGGCTGACATTGCACGAGCGCGCGCTGGAGATGGTAAAGTCGCATCCCGGCTTGTCGTATGAGGAAGCGGTTTGCAAGGCGCAGAGGAGGGAGTGAAAACCCTCATCCCTAAATCCCTTCTCCCACAGGGAGAAGGGACTTTTCCCCGGGGAAAGGAGAATATATCTTACACCCTTCTCCCGACGGGAGAAGGGCTGAGGATGAGGGACAGTACTGACTTTAGCCGTTAACCATTAACCGTTAACCTGTTGATAAAAAAGAAATTATAATATTAACAAATTCCGTTTTCATAATGTACTAAATTTAAAAAGGAGAGAATATGGCTGACAAACGAATTGATGAACTGAGAATGGTGGATCCCGTGCTTTCGACGATAGCGCAGGGATATTCGAATGCCTCGATGGCTGCGGAGAGTTTGTTCCCGACAGTGCAGGTCTCGAAGCTGAAGGGGAAAATACCCATGTTTGGGCGCGAGGCATTCATCGTGCGGGATACGGAAAGGGCGATAAGAGCTGCCTCGAACAGGATACCGCCGTCGGACGTGCAGCTCGTGGAATTCGAAACGCAGGAGCAGGACGTGGAGATAGCGATCGATTACCTCGAAGAGGAAGAGTCGCCGGACTTTTACCGCTACGAGCAGCGCATAGCCAAGGAATTGACCGATATTCTGCTGCTCGGCAAGGAGAAGGTGGCGGCGGATTATGTGCAGGATCCGGCAAATTTCGCTGCCGGGCTGAAGGATGAGATACTCGTCGGTGAAGCTTTCGATGATTACACCAATGATACCGATCCTATAGAGGTTATCCGCGATGCCATGGCGAGTATTCGCACAAGGATCGCACGCTACCCGAATACGATGGTAATCGGCGATGTGACTTACCAGGTGCTGATGCAGCATCCGAAGATACTCGAGAGGATCAAGTATTCGGGCGTTTCGAAGGCGAATACGAAAATACTTTCCGAGTTGACGGATATTCCTAATGTGCGGATAGGCATGGCGGTACATAGTGCTGATGGGGCGAATTTCAGCGATGTCTGGAATGATAACATCGTTCTTGCGTATGTCGATCGCAGCGAGAAAGCTAACCGATCGGAGTTCAACCCGAGTTACGGTTATACCTTCCAGCGCGAAGGCAAGCCGGAAATTGATACTTACTTCGAGAACGGCGGGAAGATCAAGGTGATCAGGAATACCGATAATTACGTGGTTAAGGTGACTGCGTCTGATGCGGCGTTTTTGATTCATAATACGAATCATGCGTAACCACCCCCTATCCCCCTCCTTAGCAAGGAGGGGGAATAAGAAGGGGATAATACAAATAATGTTTAACCAAGAAAATGAGGAAAAATTATGTCAACCCATAACAAAACATATCAGCCTGTACAGGCGATAACAGTGATTGCGGCGGAAGATCTGCCGCCGTTCAGATTCGTGAACCATGCTGGCGGACTTTGTATTGCCGATAGTAAAGCGGTCGGCGTCACGGAAACGGACTGGCTCAATGGGGAATATGCTTCCGTTGTGACGCTTGGAACAATGGCTGTTGAAACGACGACAACTATCGATGCCGGAGAGGATGTCACCGCCGACGCCAACGGCAAAGCCAAGCCGGTAGCGGCTGCCGAGCCCGTAAACGGCAGGGCGCTGGACTCGTGCACGGGTGCGGGATTTGTAAGGATATTGCTGGTGCCGTAACCATCCCCTACCCCCCTCCTTATTTAAGGAGGGGGAATAAAAGGGGATGGTTAAAATGCTGGGATAATTGAATTTTCCTGCTTGACTGCCATTTTATAAACATTAAAACGAGAAAAATCATGCCATATAGCAACGATAACGATCTTTTCATGGAATTCAGCGAGGAGGAACTCGCAAGGCTGACGGGCGATCCCACCGGCGAGATTGTAAATGCCGAGCGGATAAATCACGCCCGCGACCATGCGGACTCGCTGATAGATTCGTACCTGTATGACAGGTATAGCGTGCCTTTCACGGCGCCGGTACCGCAGATTATCCATAAGCTGTCGAATGATCTGACGGTGGTGAATCTGTACGATTTCGCCTATAAGAATAGCAGCGTGCCGAACACGATTGTCTGGCGGAAAATCAACGCCGTCAAGCTGTTGAAGGAAATCCGGGCTGGGAATGTTTCTATTGTCGGGGCGGATCACGGGACTTCCGCACCGCCGCCGATAGTCACGAACCGCTCGGATAAGCAGCGGCGCTTCGACGAGGATACGCTGGATCGGTTTTGGGGAGGGGAGTAAGATGGAGGCTTCGATATGAGATTGCTTCGCCCTGCTAAAGCAGGATTTCGAAGATTCAACTTCGCCCGCAATGACAGGATTCTTGATGTCATTGCGCGGAGCGCAGCGACGAAGCAATCTTAAAAATGCTTATATATATAAACTTATAACTATAAAATCGATAAAATTGTTTTAAAACTTTAACCCTTAACCATTTGCCTTTAACCTTTTTCAGTAGAATGATATATCTATTAACAAAACTTATAAAGGAATAAAATGATAAATGTAATGAACTTCATAATCCGGCATGCCCTGCTGATAGCGCTGGCGATACTTGCGCTGCTGATGCTGAGTCCGGCGAGGGCGGAGATAAATACCTTCCTGCTGATTGCCGCGGTAGAGTGTATAGCGCTTGCATTGTCGGGTGTGGCGGTGTTCGTTTTCACCAGGATTAATTTTACGAGTGAATATGCGGGTAATAATCTGGGATTGATCTTCCTCGGCGTGCATGTGTGCGCGGGGATGAGTGTGCTGGGAGTTTATATTGCTCAATTTGCGAATTGAGGGATTAATTCAGTTATAACAACTGACTGAGACCGACTTTAGCAACAGTGAGCTTTAGCTCACTGCAAAGAAGATGGAATAATGTATTAGAGTGAGCTTTAGCTCACTGCAAAGAAGATGGAATAATGTATTAGCAAAATAAGCACCAATAGCACTTTAGCACCATGCTGAAGCATGGTGTTGCGGAGAATTTTAATGAATATCTTAAAAATAATTATGAAAACTATCCAAATTGCCCCCTCATTCCAACGCTCCAGCGTTGGAATGCAATACCAGACGCTCCAGCGTTGGAATGCAATACCAGACGCTCCAGCGTCTGATCAGCCTAAGCAAAGAAAAAGTATAATTAAATCAGATAAACTAAAATGAAAACTATACTAATAATATCGCTCTTACTCATATCCAGCCTGAATGCTTACAGCCAGACGAAATACATACTGCCATGCGGGGCGGATCTGCTGGAGGCTTCGCTGGACAGCGCTATGGCTCAGGTCGGGACGGTAGAGAAGACCGGCAGGAATGACGGACCGGTTGAGAAATATCTCTCTGCAGTTGGTTTGAGTAAAGGGGCGCCGTATTGCGCTGCGGGACAGTACTGGTGTTTCTTTGTGGGAGCTAAGGCGCTGGCGTTGTCATTGAGTGAGATTCCCATACTGAGGACTGGCGTTGCCAATGCCATTTTTAATGACGCTGCCCGCAAAGGAAGTAAAGTAGGTTATTCTGCCGAAAAGCATGATTTGATTGTCTGGCGGCGGCGCGGCAGTTATAAGGGACATGTAGAGAGGATCTTGGAAACAGGGCGTGCCGGCTGGGTTAAGACGGTAGGATTTAACACCCGCAGCGGTAATAATGCAATCCGCCGGAAGCGCGAAGGTGTCTTTATCCGGCGAAGGAATATTTATCATCCCATTGGCAGGCTGTCGATAAGAGGACTGGTGGGATTTGAGAGGATATAGTTGTTTTTGAATGATACTTATAAATATTCAGTTTCTTGTCCCGCTGAAGCGGGATTTAAAGACATTCACAGGAATGACACAATGCGAATTTAATAATTTATTGAATACTTTTTATTGTTAAACATAAGGTCAAAAATGATTTCCGAAGTACTAAAAGATATGCCGATGGATACGGACTGCGAGTCGGGATGGATACCGGTGAATATGAATATTCCAGGCAGGCAGGGCTTGACGAAGAAAGCCAAGTCGCTGCAGATCACCTGGAAAAATGCGACCGGGACGCTGGATGGCACTGTAGAAGTGCAGGCTACGAGCGATCCGGGCGCTGCTGCTGTCGGCAAAACGCTGACCGTCAGCAGCGAGTCGAATGATGCGGATTCGGAACTGATGGTGCTGTATCCGTTTTTCAAGTATATCAAGGTGAAATATACGAAGAATAACATCACCGGCGGGATTATTAACGCCGTGGTATCTTACTAATTTGTCAATCAATTATGAAAGAGAACGATGCCGATAAGCTTTTTTCCATCGATACATACAAATGTGCGCTGGGGCGACATTAGCGGTACATTGTCCGAGCAGGCAGATCTTCAGAGTGCGCTGAACGCCAAATCCGACACTACCCACGATCACGATGCCGATTATACCCCTATCAGCCATGCCGGCGATGCCAATAACCCCCATTCAGTGACCAAAGATCAGGTCTCGCTCGGCAATGTGACCGATGATGCCCAGCTTAAACGCGCCAGCGGGGATTTCAACAGCTTCACTGATAAATCCCAGCCGGACGGCAATGATCTGCTTCTCATCGAGGACAGCGGAGCCGGAAATGCCAAGAAGAAGCTGAAATTAGAGAATCTGCCGGTGCAGTTTTCTCTCGAGCAGTGGGTAGATGCAGGGGGTACGCGCACGGGTGTGAATACTTTTACTTTTGCCGGAAGCGGGGCGGATGCCGAAAGGATCATCGCCAGCCTTTTTACCTGCCTGGATTCTCTGGGCTCTGTGAAAAGAATTGGCTATGTGAAATCCGCCGCGGAAAATGCGGGGACTGTTACCGTAACTGTCGTCACAGATAGTGATCTTGCCGCCGGCGACCAGCAGTTCAGGATAACACCGCATCGCAAGATAAATGACTATGCGCATGTAATAAGTATTCCGGGGGAATTGGTCGCGGATGCACTAAATTCTCAGGGCGCCTGGCTGCTGGATGTAAAATATGATTCTTTTCTGCTGCCGGTTGATAGCGCCGTAAGGACGCCTGCTTCCGGTCTGGGTGCCGCCTGCGCATGGAATATCTATAAGAATACGCAGGCGATGTTTACTCATGCGCAGGATTTGGGAACGAATGCTGTTCTTAATGAAAATCGCCCTGCAGATATATCTTTAACCGCAGGGGATAATCTGAGTCTGAGAATTACGAATGTCGGCGGGGATAGTGTTATGCCGGCGGATTTTCAGTGTAAATTATATGTAATTCCACAGGCTGTCTTTGCTTAGACACGAATTTTACTAATTTTCGCGAATTATAAGAAAAAAAATTAACCCATATATTGCATTATTAAAGTTGATATTACTCAGAAGTAACTTCAACAAAGTGCTTTAGCACTTTGCAATAGGTCTGATTAACTTCAAACTAGCAGCAAGCTAAAGCTTGCTGTTGCAATTGATTACAAATAAATAAACATGTTTAATGAAAAATCCAGGTTTATCATGGGAATGAGGAATTTTTATACGGGGAAAAGAGCGGAGGCAACGCTGCTATACGACCTGAAAGGTAGTAATAACGGCTCGCTTGCAGGCGCTGCCAAGCCGAAAGTGAATGCTAACGGTTATCTTGAGTTTTCCGGCGGCAATGGCGATACCTACGGCGATTATAACCGCGTGGAATTCAATATGAGCGATTTCGAATATGATTACCAGGATACTTTTACGCTTATGATCCTCGCCCGCAGCGATAAGAGCGATGATACGCTGCATACTTTCTTTGCGGTCGATCGTGCTGGGAAGCCCGCTATCCGCTCGTATATCACTACTAATGAATCGATTGGCTGCAATCTGTCGGATGTCAATGGAAACGGCGATTCTCTATTTATCGCCAATATCTCCGACGGCAAATGGCGGCTGATAATTTGCAAGTATAAATCGCCGGATTCGATGGAACTATGGGCGGAAACGACTCCCGCCGATGCCGCCGTAAACTGCGATTCGGATTTCTACAATCAGCAGTGCAAGGCGGCTCTCGGCGCTCGCTACCAGTACTATCCCGACTCTTATAAATGGGATTTGGAAGGTGATATCGCCCGTTTCGTCAATTTCGACCACGAACTAAGCAACGCAGATATATCAAATTATAATTCATATTTAAAAGGATATTTCTAATGGCAATAGCAAAATCAGAACTTATAGCAGCCCTGAAATCCCTTTCCCGCGAAGAATGGAAAGAGATAGACAGCACCAAAGAAGCGCAATTCGCCAAATCGCAGGAAGAACTCAACCTCGAAAAGCAGCAAATATTTGAAAAACATCTGGCATTATTGAGTAATATATGTCAAAAAAAATATAGCTGGACACTGGGACAGGACTTCCAACTGAGCGAATTGGAAACGAAGATAGCCGACTGGTTCTCTGAGAATAAATCAAAACTCAGAGAATTTCTCGGCAGCGATGAGAAAATCACTCAGAAGAAGGATATTATTCTGAGGAAAATTAATGAATTTGACGGTGACAAGCGGACTTTCGCTGTCATTACATTTTTGAAATTATTAAAATCTTATCCGGTTTGAGATTATGGACATGACTCTATTAGGCGTGATAATAGCGTCCGTGACGTTTGCAGTGACGCTGCTGAGCTTCTACCTGGCTTTTCGAGCGGAGATGCGTAAGAATAATGAAAAGCTGATAGAGGCGAAGATAATCGATGAGCGGAGGCACGCATCGCATGAGTTGCGGCTGTCGATTCTCGAAGAGCGGCTGGCGCTTATCGAAAGCTCAATTACTTTCAGGCTGGATGAGATAAACAAGGTAGTTTCATCATTAAATGATTTACTTATCAATCACTTGACGGAATCGAACTATGAATAGAACAATGATTATTATTATAGCAATAACATGTTTTTTGCTTGGGGCGGCAATTTCGCGGCTATTTTTCACGCCCAAGCAGGGAACGAAAAAGATAACGGCTACGAAAGATAAGATCGTGCGAGACACTGTGCTTAAGTACATCCCCAGAGAGCCGGTGGTCATCGAAAAAGTGCGCACGAAGTTGGTCAGGAAGACGGATACGGTTATCAAGGCAGCGCCGTTCATTGCCACTGTCGATACAGTGATAAGAAGGGACACTATCCATGCGGAATATGAATTTCCCGAGCATCTGTTTTCACTAAGATACCAAAGGGCGCCGGATTCGATAAGAGTGCGGACGGTGGAGATATTCCGCGAAGTCGAGAAAGAGCGTCCCTGGTGGGAGATACCGGCATATATCACGGGGAGTGTGGCGCTGGGATTTCTGCTGGGGAGTGCGGAGTGACCACCCCCTAGCCCCCTCCTTATCAAGGAGGGGGGATAAGACTTAGAGATGTGGAATATGAAAGAGATAGGCAAAGTTATTTTCCCTCCTTAGCAAGGAGGGGGAACATGAGGGAGGGAAACCTGAATACTTCATTAGAAAACTTGACTTTGTTGTAATACCTTGCAACAAAGTGCTTTAGCACTTTGCAAGGAAGCTGCAATACTTCGATCTAGCAGCAAGCTAAAGCTTGCTGTTGCAATTGTTCCCCAAAAATTATATTCTCTAATGCAAAATCTGGGTTAAAAAGATAAATTTCAATAACTAATAAATGGATATTTAATATAAAGGAGAAATCATGCAATCAAAAAAGAATTTACTCAGCGAACTTATCACCCGAGACCTGCAGGCAGGTTTCTTCAAGAGCTTCGGCATACTGCCGAATCCCGATAAAATATTGAAGCGCACAGGAAAAACCATCGAAGCCTACCGTGATCTGAAGAATGATCCTCACGTCTGGAGCTGCATCCAGTCCAGGAAAAGCGGACTGCTGTCGCTGGAATATATGCTGCTGCCCGGCAGCGCTTCGGAACACATTACAAATGAGATAAGAAATATCATCGCCGATATTGACATCAATCAAATCGAGAGGGATATACTCGAAGCGCCGTTGTTTGGCTGGCAGCCGCTGGAGATAATCTGGAAGATTGTTGGCGGCGCTGTGAAATTCCTTGTGCCGGACAGGATAGCGCCCAAGCCTCAGGAGTGGTTCTTCTTCGACAACGAGGGCGAACTTAAATACCGCAGGGAAGGCGACCTGCAAGGCATTACACCGCCGCCAATGAAGATCGTCGCAGTCCAGTACGAATCGACATATATGAATCCGTACGGACATCCACTGCTCGGGAAGTGCTACTGGCCGGTGACATTCAAAAACGGCGGATTGCGCTTCTGGGTTAACTTCATGGAACGGTATGGAATGCCTGTCCTGCTCGGTAAATACACGCGCGGCGCTTCCTTCGAGGAAGCGCAGAAGCTAGCCGACGAACTCGCCAATATGACAGAAGACGCCGTCATCGTAGCGCCGGAAGATATAGAACTGACCATGCAAGAGGCAGTCCGCTCAACATCAGTCGATCTGTATAAGGAACTCATCAAGCACTGCAATGCGGAAATCTCAAAGGCTATCCTCTCGCAGACACTGACAACTGAACTCGATATGGGCTCGTATGCCGCTTCTATGACGCATTACAAGATACGCAGGGAAGTGATCCAGTCGGACATCCGCCTGGTAGAGAGAACTATAAACCGGATTATCCGCTATATTGTCGACCTGAACTTTTCCGGCGGCGAGTACCCCGAATTCAAAGTGCTTATAAATGATGCGGAAAATATGGAAAAAGTAGAACGCGATCAGAAAATTGCCCAGACCGGGAATATACAGTTTACAAAGAAATATTGGATGAATTCTTATGGATTTAAGGAGGAGGAGATAAATATAAAATAAAACTTGCATTTTATAGTCTAATGTATTATATTTGAGAAAATATCACATATTTTAATAGTTAAAGGGCAAAAATATGCTTTTAAACTTTACAGTCGGGAATTTTCTTTCCTTCAAGAATAAGGTAACCCTGTCGATGGAAGTGGATTCTTCCATCTCTAAGAATGAACAGGTGAATAATCATACCGAAGGAGGAAATCTGAAAATTCTAAAAAGCATTGCCGTTTATGGCGCCAATGCCAGCGGTAAGAGTAATTTGATTGAAGCTCTGAGATTCACGAAAAAAACAATCGTGGAATCAGCCAAATATGATAGTACGGAAAGTATTAGTACTGTCCCTTTTATGCTTGATAAAACATCTAAAACTCAGCCAATCTTTTTTGAAATAAGATTTCTGATAGAAGATGTTATTTTCAGATATGGATTTGAAATCGAACAGAATAGGATCAGTTCCGAATGGCTTTTCAGGAAAGGAATGCACGGGCGGGAAAGTACACTCTTCACAAGAGAATACCAGGATTTCGATATTAGGGAAAAATTCTCTGAAGGTAAAGACCTGGTAAAGAAGCACAAGGTAAAAGACAATTCTCTGTTGATTTCTGTTTCAGATCAATTTAACGGTCAGGTTTCATCCAAAATCATATCCTGGTTTAAGGAAAAACTGCAAGTGATTACTGGTCTTAATGATTCAAGTTATCTTCCTTATACGAAGGAAAAACTGCAAAATGAAAATTGGAGGAAGAAAATTTTAAAATTTTTATCAAAATTCAGTCTGGGTTTTGATGATATAACAACTATTAAGCTAAAAAAGGAGTTAGAAAAACCTAGGTTTACAGGGATTATATCGGAAAATATAGGTTCATATTATGATTCGCAAGAATATACAGAAATTATAACTTTGCATAAGGTGTCAAACGGTGATGATGAAAAGAACGATTTTACCGCCTTCCCTTATGATTTTGAATCGGAAGGCACCCAGAAATTGATCGCTCTATCGGCTCCATTAGTGGATACATTTGAATCGGGAATCACAATGGTTGTCGATGAATTCGACACGAGAATGCATCCTTTAATTACAAAAAAGATCATAGAATTGTTCCATGATCCGCAGATAAATAAGAATAATTCACAGCTCATATTTGCCACACATGATACGAATCTACTGACCAATAAGCTTTTCCGTAGAGATCAGATCTGGTTTACAGAAAAAGATGAAGAGCAATCGACTGATCTGTACTCGCTTGTAGATATTGAAGTTGGCGAGGATAAAAAGAAAGTGCGGAATGATGCCAGCTATGAAAAAGATTATATACTTGGGAAATACGGGGCGATACCTTATATTGGAAATTTAAACAATCTCGATTTTGAATATGAGTAAAGCTAAACCGTGGGAGAAAGGACCCTATAAAAAGAGTCAGCAAAGGAAAAAGAGGCGTTTACGAGATACAATCCTTATTATTTGTGGCGGGGAAAAGACCGAACCAAATTATTTCAGGGCATTTCCGGTGAAAACCGACATTGTAAAGGTCGACATTGTTGGGAAAGGGCTCGATCCTAAAAATTTGCTAAATGAGGCATTGAGAATAAGAAAAGAAAAGGAAAAGAAAGATATTATCTATAATCAAGTATGGCTGGTAATCGATAAGGATGAATTCAAAGCTGATGATTTCAACTCGGTTATATTTTCTGCTGATAAATACAAAATAAGAGTAGCCTATTCCAATCAGGCTTTTGAGTTATGGTATTTGCTGCATTTTGAATATTTGAATTCCTCAACAAGTCGAAAACAATATATCAAGAAACTTACCCAACATTTGAACAAAAAATATTATAAAAATGACTCTGAAATTTATAATGATATCATAGGTAAGCAAGATGCTGCAGTACAAAATGCAATAAAACTAAAGGGTATATATGACGGCAGAAATCCGGCTAAAAATGATCCATCGACGACAGTGCATCAATTGGTGGAAACTTTGAATGAGTTTATAGATACTTTATAATCATTTATCCCGTATTCAAAATACAAAACTGCATTTGTGGCAAAAAACAGCTAACCCGCCTCAGAACGTCCCGTCAGATGTTACATCTGACGGAATTCCCCTCTTTGAGGGGTGCCCGAGCGTGGCGAGGGCGGGGTGGATTCTTATTTAACCCCTGGTTTTGATAAACCTATGGGAGACTTGTGCTTACAAAAGTGTTAGATGGGATTTTTCATTAGATTATTCTTTCATTAGCATAAACAATTTAGACACTAAGAAATTAACCACCCCTTCTTTTCCCCTCCTTAGTAAGGAGGGGAGTGAAGCCGAAGGCTTTACGGGGTGGTTCTTCTAAAATGATGAATTGTAATTTGTTAGTATTACTCAAGAGTTTTAATGCATAATCCGGGTTTATAATTTATTCTATTAGCTAAGTTATCCGTTAACTAATTTGGTATTATACAATATCAATGAAATGGTTTCGGTATTATTGAAAAAAAATTCGCAGGAAACATGAGAAGAATTGTATTATTGGCAGGGATTTTATTATGCTTATGCGCAGGAAGTGTAGCGGCGCAAAATCTTTTTGACGATCCTGTCACTCAGGACAGGGTCAAAGTGCTGGATTCGTGGATAAAGAAGCATGCGCCCAGCGACAGCGCCTTCAAAAAAGTCAACTCGCTCGCCAATAGACAGATATGGATGCAGCGCGCAATTGTAGCTAAGCTTATCTATGAAAACTACCGCCCCTATTTCAAAAAACGAAGGGAATTCTTCGACAGGAAAATCGAGCAGCTCGAGAAAACTGTGCTTACGCAGCATCCTACCGATGATATCCGCTATCTGTATGATAATTATGTCAATGAGGAAGCGCCGTCAGAGCGGGCTTTCGTTGCTGTGCAGAAGCTGGCGGCGCTGGATATCTATAACAAAAGGTGGGACTCGGCTGCCGCCACTTTCAAGCGGTATAAAAAGCTTTTCCCCGATATGAAGGAGAGATTCGACGGCATTATTAAAATTCTGCAGGCGGATACTGTCGGTTTGGAAATTAACAATATTGGGCGCCCTGTGAATTCTGCCAGAGCGGAATGGGATCCAAATCCCACGCAGGACGGCAAATATCTCTACTTTTCCAGCACCAGCAGACCCGGCGGTCACGGGCAAACCGACGTCTGGCGCTCGGAAATGAAAAACGGCAAATGGCAGGAACCGGAAAATCTTGGTCCGAATATTAACGGCAGGCAGAAAGAGACTATTGACAATGTCTCGGCGGACGGGAACGGTTTGTACCTGTCCGGTGAGTTTCCGGGGACTTTCGGTCAGTTCGACATTTTCTATGCGGAAATGACTGACAGCGGCTGGAGCAAGCTGCACCATTACCCCGCACCGATAAATACGGAACACGTAGATGAAGCGCCCAACATGACCAGCGATGGGAAAGCGCTGCTGTTCTCGTCGGACAGACCCGGCGGCATCGGCGAGTATGTCCCGTTCAATACTCTGTTCCACGGCAGCAGCAACGGCAATATGGATATTTACGTTTGTGAGAAAACCGAAGACGGCTGGAGCGAGCCGATAAACCTCGGCAGAACCATCAATACGCCCTATGCGGAACGCTCGCCGTATCTGCATCCCGACGGCAAGACGCTGTATTTTAGTTCGGGGGCTCATTCCGGGCTTGGGGGATTGGATGTCTTCAAGACTGTCCGCCAGAGCGAGGATTCCTGGACGGAATGGAGAGAGCCGGTGAATCTCGGCAAAGAGATAAATACGATGTTCGACGACTGGGGATATAATATCGGAATTAAGGGCGACAGCGCCTTCTTTGCAAGTAAGAACCGTCCCGGCGGCTATGGCGATTGGGATATCTACTCGATCACGCTGCCGGAAGAAGCCCAGCCGGAACCGGTTGTAAGGGTCAGCGGCGTTGTCACCGACACCAAAGGCAATCCGCTAAGTGCAGATATTGTCTGGGAAGATCTCGAAACCGGCAAGAACAGAGGCAGACTGCGCAGCAATCCGCAGGACGGCAGCTTCTTCATTCCGCTTCCGGCGGGCAAGAATTACGGCTTCTATGCCGAAAAGGAAGGCTATTACCCTACGGCGAGGAATGTCGATCTGCGGCAGCTCGTCGCAGAGCCGGATGTGAAGGATAGTATCGTGATGGTTTCTATCAAGGAAATGAAGGAAGAAGGCGCAAAGATAAGGATCAATAATATCTTCTTTGATTTTGACAAGCATAAGCTGAAGAAGGAATCATATCCCGAATTGCGGCGGCTGGCGGAATTTCTAAAAGATCATCCCGAGTTGAAAGTACGGCTGGAAGGTCATACAGATGAAATCGGTGAACCGAATTATAACAAAAAGCTGTCTATAGAAAGAGCAGAAGCTGTGAAGGAGTTCCTCATTAAAAAGGGCTGCAGGAAAGATCGCTTCAGTGTTGAGGGATTTGGTGCGGCAAAACCGGTGGCGAGCAATAAGACTAATTTCGGCAGACAGATGAACCGGCGCGTCGAGCTGTATTTCGTCAGTCCTGAGAATTAGTTCTGCGCATTTTGATGGTATATTCGCCGAATGTTTTGTCAGTTTCAAATTCGCGGGAAATGTATCTGTCGAGGTAATCCGAGCCGGATTTAATATTGAGTATTTCTTTGTTTTGTCTGGGGTTTACAGTTTCCTTGAGAATAAGATAATTTACATTATTATTATTCAAATCATTGAGGATTTTTAGTTGGATATTTTGTTTAGTTGTAACGCCCGGATGGAGTTCATGATAAAAAGTGCCGGACTTCCTATCCGATAAATAATAGAGCATTACATCATTGAGCAAAAATCTGCTGTGGTCTGTAACGCCTGAGTAAATCATCTCATCAGTTGGTATATTATTCCTGATATAATCTACCATCCGCCGGTAATTGTCGGCGAAAGTCTTATCCAGCCGTATGGTTTGGGCATGTTCGATATTCAATGAACCGGAAGAATCCGAAAGATAGCCGTTGTAAACAACCTGCGCTTTTTTAGCAAGGGGAAATGATAGAAAGAGCATTAAAAATAGAATAGTTACCCAATTTCGGACTTTTTGCTTTTCTATATTTTTTAAAAGAAGGAAAATCAGCGGGATAGTGAAAATCATCGAGGGGTAGAGATGTTCCATATCCGAGCGGATCCGCGCCTGGTTCAAGAAGAGTAAGCCTGTCGTAAGCAGCAATATTGAAAGGTAAAATTCCGACGACTTATCCTGAAACAGCTTACTTTTCAGCATATTGAATAAGAAGATGATAATCGCTAAAATCGGGATATAGAAGATCATTCCTTCCCAGAAGCCGGAAACTTTGGCTGTGAGAGTATTTTCTAAGAATAATGGAGAGATGGGATCGGGATGCGGGATAGCTCTGTATTCGGGGAAAACTGTTGCCGGCACGGTGAATAGCTGATTTATAAGACTTTTAATTGGAACATTTAACAAAAATGGCAGCGCTAATGGGATAAACATCGCCGCCGTTCCCGCAATATACATGAACAAATATTTTAAGACAAGCCCGAATTGACGCGGCGAACCTTCCCTCAGCCCGAAAAGGAAAATCGTAATAAACGAAGCGCCAAAGATATAAGCGCCCGAGTCATGCCTGAAAAACGCAGCCAATCCTGTCAGCAGCCCGCAGGTAAAAAGCATAGCGAGCTTTCTTTCGCGGAAGAATTTTTCAAAAAGAAGGATGTTCAAAAGTGCGATGAGGACTATAGTCGTCACTGACCGCGAATAGGCGCTAATGAACGAAATCCGGAATATGGCAGCTATAAATGCAAGTATGGCAAAATTCCGGCTGCTTGTTTTTTTGGTAATTGTATAAATCAAATAAGCAGTCAGAAAGAATATAAGCAAAGATAATATCCTCGAAGCGGCAATATCCCAGTCGAAAAGCGGCATCAATCCGGCGAGGAAATAATATTCGCCCGGTGCATAGATGGTCCAGAAGTCACGGTAAGGCATGGCGCCGCCGGAAATGAGTTTTGCGCCGTATAGAGTTATAGCTTCGTCGTAGATGTTCAATCCTGAATTGAAGCCGAGCAAAAGATAGAGTAAAGCCAATACGAATATTATGATTGGTATAATTTTATTTATGGGTGTGCTTTTCATTTTAAATTATGATATTTTGGACAGACCAGAGGTCTGTCCTACTTTTTTTCTCATTACTAAATTCCGATTTAGTAATGTAATTTTACTGCAAAGTTATACTTTGCCTATTAGTAGATGTGCCACACTTCGATATGCAGCACATCTGACCAATATTAATTTTTCACTTTCTCAATCTTCCTCTCCTCATTACTAAATTCCGATTTAGTAATGTAATTTTACTGCAAAGTTATACTTTGC
>CAZXYS010000040.1:23657-36275 GCA_964645005.1 uncultured Hyphomicrobiales bacterium
CTATTAGTAGATGTGCCACACTTCGATATGCAGCACATCTGACCAATATTAATTCTTCACCTTTTCAATCTTCATTTCCACCTTCTTCAGCGGATTATCGCGGTTATCCGTCGGGACATTCACGATATAATCGACTACATCCATGCCCTTCAGCACCTGCCCGTAAATCGAATATTGACCGTCCAGATTGGGAGCAGCTTTTACCATGATGAAGAACTGCGAGGTAGCGCTGTTTACGTCCCCGCCCTTACGTGCCGCGGAGATAATACCGCGTTTGTGTTTCAGGTCGCTGAATTCCGCCGGAACAGTGGTCTGGCTGGGATCGCCTCTGCCCCAGGTTTCTCTCGGTTTATCCTTTGAGTTGGGATCGCCGCCCTGGATCATGAATCCGGGAATCACCCTGTGGAAAGCCGTGCCATCGTAAAAATCAATTGAAACGAGGCTGTCGAAGTTGGCGGCATGCTTCGGCGCTACGTCCTTGAATAGCTCGATAAGGATCTCGCCTTTATCTTCGCCGTCGTGAGTTACGGATATTACATAACGCGGATTATCCGGGTCGCGCGGCTGATTTTCGAAATTCTCTTTCTTATCGCCAAAAGCAAATTCTGCCGATACCGCCAACATTAGCATCAATACTAATAAGATTGTGATAAACTTCATGGTTCACCCTTTTTTTTGTTGAAAAATTATTGATCATGTAACATTTATAATCATTATTTCTCATTACTAAATTCCGATTTAGTAATGCTTTTTTCCGGCGAAGTTGTACTTCGCCGGGTGGTATATATTATGTACTCAGAAAACGTCATTCCGAAGGTATCGAAGTTGAGCGAAGCGAAATCCTGCTTCAGCAGGGTGGAGTGAAGTACCCAGGATACCATTGGAAACCGGATCCTTCGCTGCACTCAGGATGACATCCTATACGAATTTTTGAAAATTCATACATCACTAAATTACATTTCCGTAAACAATTATAAAAATTAATATACCCAGTATTATTCGATAATTAATGAATAATAGTGTAGAGCGTGTCCTGAGAAATCTGAGCAGGAACGCTATCGCCGCATAACCGCTTATCGCCGAAGTAATTATTGCGACAATCAAAGTCAACAGATCGCCTGCGGAAATATACTCAAGACTCTGGTAAAATTCAAATAAACCGCTGCCGAAAACTGCGGGTATGCTAAGTAAAAATGAGAATCTTGCGGCGGTTTCGCGGTTCATACCCAGAAACAGCCCGGCAGTTATGGTAGTTCCCGAACGCGAAGAACCTGGTATCAACGCTACACACTGTGCAAAGCCCACGATAATTGCATCCTTCAGTGTTATCGAGTCCAGATCTTTCCTGAAATTAGCAACTTTCTCGGCGAGGAAAAGTATCAGCGCCAGAACTATGAGACTGGAGGCGATGACGATGGGATCCTTCGTCAATTCGCCTTCTATCACACTTTTAAATACCAGACCGATAATTACTATCGGTATTGATCCGAGAATGATATACCAGCCCATCCGCGAATCGGGGCTTTGATTAGCTATTTTCTGTCTTCCGGAAACCAGATTCTCTTTGAAAAATGCCGCAGGGATAGTCCTGATTTCTTTCGAGAAGTATAGCAGTACGGCGATGAGCGTACCCAGCTGAATCACGGCGATGAAAGCCGTCCACTGTTCGGGATTTTCGGGATCGATGAGTCCCATCATTTGCCCAACAAGCGTAAGATGCGCGGTGCTGCTGATGGGGATGAACTCGGTCAAGCCCTGAATTATACCTAATATAATCGCTTCTATAATACTCATAATCATTTCGTTTGTGATGAAAATAATTGGCAAATATAAGGAAGATTTTAGGAATGAGGGAAAATTTGATTTGAATTTATGTAAGAATTGATTAAATTTAAATATGACCACCATAGAAGAAATATTGAGCAAATTAAAAGAGTTAAAGCCATATCTCAATAAGGAATATGCCGTTAAGGAGATAAGGCTCTTCGGTTCATTTTCAAATCAAATTTTTAATGATGACAGCGATATCGACCTTCTCGCAGCACTTGAAAAGTCCATCGGCTGGAAATTTTTCTCACTTGAAATATATCCGTAGCAGGTTTTCGGTCGAAAAATTGACTTGGTAACAAAAAAGCAGGCGCTTAAACACAAAATAAAAGATAAAATTCTTGAGAAAGTGGAATATGTGTAAATGAAATGATTAAGAAAATATTTATACTGAACTTATTTTTATCACTTTGGGGCTGCCAATCCAGCGGAATTTAAAGAATACATAAATAAAATTGTCATAGTAAATGTTATTAAAGTTATAAACTAAATTTTCTCTTTATTCGTAATTTAGCACGTTACTTTGACAATTGAGATAGTATAAGCCACCATAGCTCAGTTGGCAGAGCAACTGATTTGTAATCAGTAGGTCGGCGGTTCGAATCCGTCTGGTGGCTCAGAGAATAAACCCGCAAAAGCTAAGGCTGATGCGGGTTTTTAGTTATGTGTTAGATTTTTTAAGTCCATCAGCCGGTTGTTTGTTGCTACTTGTGGATCTTTAATCCTTCGTCTAACAATTCATTCACTTTATTAAGCGAATTAGCTTCCGCATAGAATCTTATCAACGGCTCGGTGCCGGACGGGCGTATCAACAGCCAGCCGTTCTTGACGAAGAATTTGCAGCCGTCGGTAGTGTCGATTCTTTCGACTTCGTACCTGCCGAGTTTGTTTGGCTTCTTCTTGCAGGCGTTCATGATCTTTTCTTTGTCTTCCGGTGTGACAGGTACGTCGCGCCTTGAATAGCGGTGTTTTCCGAACTCTTGGTCGAGATCTTCGCACAGTTTCTTGATCGATTTTTTCTCGACTGCCATAACTTCCAACAGCAGAAGACCGTTGAATAAGCCGTCGCGTTCCGGAATGTGAAGCGCAGTGCCGAGACCGCCGGATTCCTCGCCGCCGATGAGTACTTTTTCCTCGCTCATCAATTGCGCCGCATATTTGAACCCCACCGGTGTCTTATGCAGTTTCAAATTCTTGGCTTCGCAGTATTTATCGACCATTGAAGTGAGTGAAACAGTCTTGACCACCGAGCCGCGCTTATTCCTTTTTTCGTAGAGGTATTTCATGAGGATTATGAATACCTTGTGCGAATCAACGAAATTGCCTTCCTCGTCTATTACGCCGAGGCGGTCGGCATCCCCGTCAGCAGCGAGAGCTATGTCATAACCTTCGCTTTTGACTTTGTCGATGGTTTCCTGCAGGTGTTCCTTTATTGGCTCAGGGCGTTCGAGACCGCCGAAACAGGGATTGTAGTAATCGTGGATTTCATCGGCATCAGGCAGGATCCTCTTGATAGTGTCAATACCTGCGCCGTACATTGGATCGAACAATACCTTATATCCTGCATCAATGATTTCTTTGACATTGATCTTTTTCTTGAGATAGCGCAAATAAGATTCTTTCGCATCAAACGGGCGGATTTTCTTCAGCTTGACATAGTCTTCCATATTTTGAATCTTTATCTGCGGCGGTCTGCCGAGAATCCGCTTCAAATATTTTTCCACTTCCTTGATTTGATCGGGGGTAGCGGGTCCGCCGAAGTGCGCTTTGAGTTTGAATCCGTTATATATAGGCGGATTATGACTCGCAGTGATGACTATTCCCAGGTTAGCGCCTTTCTGCTTGGTGTGGTAAGATACCTGCGGCGTCGATGAATGAGTGTCTGTGATATGAACAGTTATACCCTGCCAGGCAAGCACCCGTGCGACTTCTTCAGCGAATTCCTTAGACAAAAAGCGAGTGTCATAGCCGATGACAGCAGAAGGATTTTCCTGTACAGTGTTATTGAGATAGCGTGCCGTGGCAAGCGCGATGTAGTGAAGATTTTCAAAAGTGTAGTCACGCGCTATAAGGGCGCGCCAGCCGTCAGTTCCGAATTTGATCATTTTTTCTTATCGTCTTTTTATTGCACAAGTTATGTTTTTTTCTATTTTCATCTATACCTATGCTTCTATCAGTTATAGGTGTCCTATTAGTCGTATTTGTCTATCCTTTGACTTCGCTCAGGATGACAATAAAAGTATCACACTGAGCGAAGTCGAAGTGTGGCTGGCAGGCAAATGAACTTTATTCAAAAGGTGATCTGCCTGCATATTCCGCATCGTCGCCTAAGAGTTCTTCTATCCGTAGAAGCTGGTTGTACTTGGCTGCTCTGTCCGTGCGGCTGGGTGCACCGGTCTTGATTTGTCCCGCATTCATTGCAACCGCAATATCTGCAATCGTAGTATCTTCCGTCTCGCCGGAACGGTGCGAAATAATCGTGGAATAGCCTGCTCTCTTGGCGAGTTGTATCGTTTCAATAGTCTCGGTAAGCGTGCCTATCTGGTTGACCTTTACTAAGATAGCATTGGCTGCGCTCATTTGAATACCCTTCTTAAGGAATTCTGGATTTGTAACGAAAAGATCGTCACCCACAATGCGAACTTTCTTGCCCAATGCCGTATTCATCTTAGTCCAGTTATCCCAGTCATTTTCATCGAGACCATCTTCGATGGATATGATCGGGTATTTTTTGATAAGTTCCTCGTACCAGGCAATCATTTCATCGGCAGATTTATCTTTGCCGCTTGATTTGAACATTTTGTACTTGCCGTTCTCGAACATCTCGCTGGCAGCGACATCGACAGTCAGAAGAATATCGTCATTGGGTTTGTAGCCTGCCTGATCTATGGCTTCGAGAATTACATCGAAAGCTTCTTCGTTTGACTTGAGCGACGGCGCGAAACCGCCCTCATCGCCTACGGATGTGTTATATCCTTTGGATTTTAGAACTTTTTTCAGATTGTGGAAGATTTCCGTACCCATGCGCAAACCTTCGCTAAAAGTAGGCGCGCCGACTGGCATAACCATAAATTCCTGGATATCTACGTTGTTATCTGCGTGCTTGCCGCCATTGAGGATATTCATCATCGGTGTTGGCAGCATTTTCGCAGCAACGCCGCCAAGATAGCGGTAAAGCGGAAGTCCGTGCGATTCCGCTGCAGCTTTGGCAACTGCCAGAGAAACGCCCAGGATAGCATTGGCACCGAGATTTTTCTTGTTTTCCGTGCCGTCCAGCGTTATAAGGACCTGATCTATCAATGTCTGATCGGTAGCTTCGTATCCTTCTATCTCCTCAGCTATGACGGAATTTACGTTCTCGACGGCATTTTGCACGCCTTTGCCGAGGAATCTGTCCTTATCGCCGTCGCGAAGCTCGTGGGCTTCGTGTTCGCCGGTGCTGGCGCCCGAAGGAATTTGCGTGCGCCCGAAAGAGCCGTCGTCAAGATATACGTCAACTTCGAGAGTTGGATTGCCGCGAGAGTCAAGTATCTCCCTTGCGTGAACATCAAGAATGAATGCGCTCATTATGTTTTTCCCCTTTGTTTGGTAAGTAATCTTTTTATTAAAAGCAAACTTCCGGTTTACCCAAATAAGCCGAAAGTTTGCCATTAATCAGATATATCGGGACATCGGCGAACTAATAGTTAAGTTTGTCGATTTTTTTCGCAAGATTAAAGTCCAGTTCCGTTAGACCTCCCTGATCGTGCGTGGATAAACTGACTCTAAGCTTATTGTAACCGAAAATGCTCAAGTCAGGGTGGTGATCCATCTTTTCGGCGAGTATCGCAATAGCAGTCACTGCGCCTGCTGCTGCTGCAAAATTTTCGCAGGAAAACTCACGGATGATCAATTTGCCTTCTCTTTTCCACAATGGTATATCTTTCAATGCTTTTTCAATTTCTTTTTCTGCAGCTAATTGCGGTCTTGCCATATAGCACCTGCTTATTAATTCTAAAATTTAAAAATCAGTAAGTAAAAAAAGGAAATTTATTAAAAAGGTTAAGGCTTAGAACTTAAGTTAGAAAAAAAACTTGAAATTCTA
This sequence comes from uncultured Hyphomicrobiales bacterium, assembly GCA_964645005.1. Classification (GTDB taxonomy): domain Bacteria; phylum Bacteroidota; class Ignavibacteria; order Kapaibacteriales; family UBA2268; genus CAZXYS01. The sequence continues at coordinate 29,569 of CAZXYS010000040.1, forward strand.
AACCTTAAACGAATGAAATCTGAAGTAAATGTAAGAAATTTTTAAGATCGTAGTTTTTTAGTTAAGATGCGCATTAACTCTTTCAACGATCTGTTGTTTAGGTACGGCACCGATGATCGTATCGACCACTTCGCCGCCCTTAAAGATTAAAACCGTAGGAATTGAACGAATACCGAATTCCATGGCTATTTTCTGGTTGTTATCGACATCGAGCTTACAGACTTTTAGTTTATCCTGATATTCATCGACTAATTCTTCCATGATCGGAGCAATTAGTCTGCAAGGCCCGCACCATGCCGCCCAGAAATCTATTATCACCGGTACGTCTGACTGTTTAACTTCGGTATTGAAACTATCTTCAGTTAAATGAATTGGTTGTCCCATTGACAATTTCCCTTATTCTTTTGAAAAAAAATGTATTAATACAAAATTATAAAACTTTGAACTTTGATAAAATTTAATTGTTCAAACTATTGTCTTAAGTCGAAAATTTATTTGGAATATTTTATTTGCTTTGATTAAACGGAATATTTCATTTAATTGAATTTTTTATTTTGAATTAAGGAGGTTCAAGCAGATAAGACAATATAATATGCTTTTCTCTGAAGGGAACAGAGAATTGTGAAGCGTTTAATTTTGCATAGATCCGGGGTAAAAAGCACTACGGCTAATTCAGATGAATATCAAATTCATCGGCTGTTTGGTCTTTAAGAATCTTCCTTTCATGGAGTTTCCAGATCAGAAAAGCTATACCTGCGCCAAAAGCAAAGAAAAGCAACGGATAAACAGTTGCACTGTAAATCAGGTTCATCGATGAGAAATATTCCCAGACGTTATTTCCGATAATGAACTGCAAAACTGCATCTCCGGCTATCTTCAATGCCGACGCTGCAATACCGAAAATTAAAGTAAATGACAGGATATAGCTCAATTTACCAGCCTTTCTGATCTTTTGCCAGTCTTCTGGTTCGTAGATCCGTGTTGCAAAGTATTTTTGCCTGACCTCTCTATTTGGATTGTCGAACTTCATAATACCTTTTTTATTAAATAATACATTGACTACTACTAATAATACACTTGAAATTGCATTTTGTTACATTGTTTTTTAAGTTTTCTTAAAATTTATTAATTTTTTAATAATAATTTGTTGTTAATTTCCAAATATTTATAAAGTTTTTGTAATAACAACAATTTTTTTATCAATTTACCCAGTTCCTTAAAGAGATTTATTTAAGAACATCAGGTAGTTTATTATAATGACAAACTAAAAGGCAAAAAGTTTCAAAATAAATTTATAAAGTATCCTTATACTTCGACTTCTTCGCTAATAATAATTTCAGCGATCTTAAGATCCAATGGAGTTGTTATCTTAATGTTGTTCTCTTCGCCATCAACTACTTTAACTTTGTAACCGATGAATTCCAGCAGGGATGCGCTATCAGTTCCCTGAAACCCAATTTCGTTAGCTTTACCGAAAGCAGAATAAATTAGTTCCTGCCAGAAACCCTGTGGTGTTTGAACGCTGCATAAGATATTACGGTCGAGTGTTTTAACTATAGCTCCGGCTCTGTTTTTTTCCTTGATTGTATCTTTTGGCTGCAAAGCAGGAATGACGGCACCGTTTTCAGTTGTTTCTTCGATTATTTTTTGAACGAGTTTTATGCTTGTTATTGGTCTGACAGCGTCATGAACAAGGATGATGTCGGATTCCTTTGCTGTCTGTGTTTGAAGGGCATTATAAACGGAATCATGCCTGTTTTTCCCACCGACTACAATATCAGTGACTTTTGGTAAATCATATTTGTCAATCAGTTCCCTTGTTTTCTGGTACCAATCGGCGTGTACAGGAATTACAATATTGTCAATTTCAGGTGTCTGTTCGAAAATTTGTATCGTTCTTATAAGAACAGGTACTTCTTTAAGCTCTAAGAACTGCTTTGGTTGATTGCCACCGAAACGTCTGCCAATACCACCGGCAGGTATAATTGTTGTTGTTATCATATTCCCTTATTTTAAGTTTTAATTTTCAAAATAATTAATTACCTTCGTATTCATATTTTTCTGTTACTGTCATGGGCCTGTAAAGTCTGAAATCACCAAAGCCCGAATTATCAACGAAAATGAACTCCCTATTATTTTGATAAATCCATCTTTCGTATATTCTGTTATCACCGTAACGCCGGAAACGCTCCACATTGTATGGAGATCCATGGACAATATAAACATGTCCCATGTCAGTTAGCCAGCCTTTTGTATAAGATTTAAATTTCTGATTGGCGAATTCCATTCTGGAGTAATATTGATTAAAAGCTTCATTTCTTTCAGTGTTTGGGGTAGGATCCCTCTTTTCCCAGAAGCTTTCGAAAAGCCTGATTTTATCTTCTTCAGTTTCCGCATCCTGCATTTTTTTTATTTCCGAGGAGGAAGCAGCATACCTCAATTGTCTGATAGCATTGTCTATGTCGGTTAAGACTTTACCAGCTATAGTTCTTCTTACTTTTATGGAACGCTGGGCAATTGCGAGATAATCGGATTCGGAAAATTCTTTATCATCACTTGGCGGCAATGCAATTAACCTGATCAAGTATTCTCCTGAGGGCAGGTTTTTCTGAGTTTCAATTTTTAAATAATGCCGCGATATGGAGTCGCTGACATTTTTTCGGATACGATCGCTTTCAAATAATTTGTCGCCGCCGGTATCGAGTATCTGGTAAATAAAATCAACGTCCTGATAAGTTGTATCGTTGTATATTTCGAAAAAAACGAAGAAATCGTATTCCAGCCGGCTGACGTTGTCTGAAACATGAGGTGTTATGACATAACCACCGTTATTAGCTTCGATCGAACTCACCAGCATTATTCCGCTAAGTGAAAATGGATAATCGGAGAAATCCAGTGCCGATACGGATCTGGACCTTCGTAATTCCTTGTTTGAGAATTTGTCTATCAATACGGTTTCCACTGTATAGCTGCCCTTTGCTGCATGAAAAAACAATTGTTCGATGTCAAATTCGCCGGTGCCCCCCTGAGCTGCGAAATACTCACGGGTTCTGGCTTTTCTTTCGATGAATTTATCCTTAACAGTGTTGCCTAAAGAGTCAATAACCTCTACTTTTACATTATACTTAGCACCGTAATAATCTCCGGATTTTACAAATTCCAGCGATTCCCATGGCACCATTAAATACACGTCAATTCTGGCATCGCTGTCTTTTTGGGAAGATTTGAAGACTATTGCATCAAAATAAAACTGAGTATCTTTTTCCGGCGAAGAAAAGTTCTGCCCGAATAAGTTTCCGGTTAATAATAACAGTGTTAGTATGATAAAAGTAATAGACTTCATCTTTTCTTTTTTTTCCTTATACTTGAAATGTAAAATTAACAATTGTTTGTAAATTCTATGTTAACTTTTTTAAATTTATTTTTTTTGCGGATGAGGTTTATGAAAGCTCCTTTTTTGTTTCCATTCATAAACCACCAGCCCGTTCAGGAGATTTAACATTTCATCTTCGCTTGATTCAAACTCTTCTTCCGGTACGAATGTGATAACCTGAATAGTCCCTACACCCCCCGAATAATAATAATTGTAGTAATCCAGAGCCCTATTTTGTCTGAAAACTTTCATTCGCATAGCAAGAATCTTGCTGCCGTTGATTATTCTTTCCTGTTTGTCAACAAGTCCGGCATTGGGATTAATCTTCCGTGCTTTTTCAACAGCATTGTTGATCAATACAGCCGGTTCGATCTTTTTATCATTGAAAATAACCATCGCCTGGACATTCGAGTTTTTGGATTCAAGGATGTAATCTGCAAATCCCAGAGATGAGTCTTTTTTTTCAATGACTTCCCATTCATTTTCATTGATCCATAATGAATAGGGTCTTGTTGAATCGCTTAATTTCTTTGTACTTTTTTCGGGTTTGAAAAAATGTACATAAGATGTGTCTGCTTCACTTTTGTACTGCCAGGTACTGTCAGGCAGAAGCAGAATGTCCTTGCCTTCATTGGTTTGAGTTTCAATGATTTCCGAGGCGTATTTCCATGTGTTGTCCGGGTATAGCAGGACGGTCTTACCGTCTTTGAGCTTAAGAATTTCGGGTTCCTGACAAAAAACTGACAATGGGAGCAGTAAAAATAATACTATGATTATCTTATTATACATTAATATTAAAAATTATTTTGCAACAAATATGGTTAAGAATTTATTATTAAATGCGATATATATCTTTCAAAATGAATTGTGATATTCATGCGTTTTTTCAATTGTTAACGTTTAATGTATGTTTTATTTTGTTATAATATTTATTGTTTTAATTTTGTAAATCTAAAGGTTAAACCGTATTAAAAACGCTTTAAAAGGAACTATTATGATATTTGACCTTGATATGATAAAAAGAGTTTACTCTTCCTTCGCGGACAGAGTGGAAAAATCAAAGAAAGTTATCGGAAGACCGATGTCCCTTGCTGAAAAAATTCTCTACGGACATTTATACGATATGGATGATTTGAGAGAATTCAAGAGGGGCGAGGATTATGTGCATTTCGCGCCCGATCGGGTGGCTATGCAGGATGCCACTGCACAGATGGCGCTTCTGCAGTTCATGCAGGCAGGCAAACCGAAGACGGCTGTTCCGTCTACAGTGCACTGCGATCACCTGATTCCGGCGGAATTAGGCGCGGATAAAGATCTTCAGGCAGCCAAGAATATGAACAGGGAAGTTTATGATTTCCTTTCATCAGTTTCCAATAAATATGGTATAGGATTCTGGAAACCCGGCGCGGGGATTATCCACCAGGTTATACTTGAAAATTACGCCTTCCCCGGCGGAATGATGATAGGTACCGACTCCCATACAGTCAACGCAGGCGGATTGGGAATGGTCGCTATAGGTGTTGGCGGCGCAGATGCTGTTGATGTGATGGCGGGCATGCCGTGGGAACTTAAATTCCCGAAGGTTATCGGCGTTAAGCTTACCGGTAAGATGAGCGGCTGGACTTCAGCAAAAGATATCATTCTTAAGGTAGCGGGAATTCTTACTGTGAAAGGCGGCACAGGGAGCATAGTTGAGTATTTTGGAGAAGGTGCCGAGACGATATCGTGTACAGGTAAGGGTACTATCTGCAATATGGGTGCGGAAATCGGCGCAACTACATCTACTTTCGGCTTCGACCAGAGGATGTACGACTATCTTGCTGCTACAGGCAGACAGGAAGCGGCTGATATGGCTAAGAATATAGCTGAGCAGCTTAAAGGTGATAAAGAAGTTTACGACAATCCGGAGCAGTATTTCGACCAGGTTGTTGAGATAAATCTTTCCGAACTCGAGCCGCATATTAACGGTCCGTTTACCCCGGACAGAGCTACACCCATTTCGAAATTTGCCGAAGAAGTAAAGAACAATGATTGGCCCGAAAGGCTGGAAGTAGGGCTCATCGGTTCATGCACAAATTCTTCCTACGAGGATATCTCACGCTCGGCTTCTCTTGCTAAGCAGGCTCAGGATAAAAAACTCAAGGCTAAATCGGAATTCACAATAACACCAGGCTCGGAAATGGTACGCTATACAATCGAGCGTGACGGATATATTGATACTTTCGAAAGCATTGGCGGCGTTGTGCTGGCTAATGCCTGCGGTCCGTGTATCGGACAATGGAAACGCCATGGCGCCGAAAAACAGGAGAAGAATTCGATTATTACTTCATTCAACCGAAATTTCGCAAAGAGAAATGATGGCAATCCGAATACCCACAGCTTCGTTGCTTCACCGGAACTGGTCACAGCTATGGTTCTCGGCGGGAAATTGACGTTCAATCCCCTGAAAGATACACTTGTCAATGAATTAGGTGAAGAAGTTAAACTGAAAGAACCGAAAGGCGAAGAACTTCCTATCCGCGGCTTCGATGTGCAGGATCCGGGTTATCAACCGCCTGCTGAAGACGGCAGCCAGGTGGAAATTGAGGTCAAGCCTGATTCCGAGCGCCTGCAGTTGCTGGAACCGTTCGAGCCATGGGACGGCGAGGACTTCAAAGGGCTTCGCCTGCTAATTAAAGCTAAAGGTAAATGTACGACTGATCATATCTCTATGGCTGGACCGTGGCTCCGTTTCCGCGGACATCTTGACAATATTTCGAACAACCTGCTCACCGGCGCTGTCAATGCTTTCAACGATGAAGCAAACAAGGTGAAGAACCAGCTAACAGGCGAATACGGTGCTGTGCCTGATGTACAGAGAGAATATAAAAAGAATGGTATTGGAACAATAGTTGTCGGCGATGAAAACTACGGCGAGGGCTCTTCCCGCGAACATGCTGCGATGGAACCGCGGCACCTCGGCGTGAACGCTGTAATTGTGAGATCATTCGCCCGCATCCACGAAACTAATCTGAAGAAGCAAGGTATGCTGGCTATGACTTTTGACAATCCTGACGACTATGATAAAATCCAGGAAGATGATAAGATTGACATTCTGGGATTGAAGGAATTTGCACCGGGCAGCCAGTTTACTGTTGTCTGCAATCATGCTGACGGCTCCAATGACGAGTTCAAAGCTAACCATACTTATAGCAGGATTCAGATAGAGTGGTTCAAGGCGGGGTCGGCATTGAATCTTATTAAGCAGAAGAATAAGGGGTAAATAGTTTTATCCCGGAGAATTCATTATAAGAATTCCCTCATCCCTAATCCCTTCTTCCAAGTGGAGAAGGGA
>CAZXYS010000041.1:0-27493 GCA_964645005.1 uncultured Hyphomicrobiales bacterium
ATACCTGTATTTACGTTAATATTTTTTATTTTTGTGATTATTTTGGACAGCAGTGGTTTAAAGTGAAATATTGAACAATCTTTAAATTTTTAATTATCTTATTCGTTTTTCCATTTTTTATTTAACATAATCGTCTATAATCAATTGAAAAATCAAGAATCTTAAATTAACTGAGAATTATTAATGCAAGAAAAGAAGATTGATCATAGAGAAACATACCGGCTGGTTCAGATGATCACCACCGGAAACTACAAGGATGAATTTGCCCTTTTAAAAGACCTTGTTCAAAATATTGTGGATATGCCTGAATTCGAGATCAACGGCGGAAGAATCTGGCAACTCGATGCAGATAACAAGGGTTATACTATAAAACTACAGTACGGGAATGTTACCAAAATACCTGAAAATTATGCTTTGTATATAAAAGATCAAAAGGAACTATTTGATGTTCTTACTAAGGAACATACCTACCTCAATGTTGAAACTGATTCAGTGCTCAGGGAAAAAGGTGTTAAGCTTTATTCTGCTACTGCCGTAGGTGATTTGATCAAGGTTGATAATCATTTCTATTACAAGTATATTGTAAGTTTCAATGCGCCGGAGATAAAACAGTCTTTCTTTGAAACATTGCAGATCATCAGCAGCGTTGCTACAATTGCTATAAGAAATCTTTCATCGGAAGCTCAGCAGGAAAAAATTTCCAAAGCTGTTCATCAGGCGTCGGAGATTCAGAAGAATCTTTTGCCGGATTATTCAAGAGAATTACGTGATTACAAAATTCACGGCATATTAATTCCTGACTATGAAGTAGGCGGTGATTATTTCGATTATTTTACCGAAGGCGATGAAGAAGATCAAAGACTTGGAATAGTGGTCAGCGATGCTGCCAGCAAGGGCTTGCCCGCAGCTATTCAAGCGTTGTTCGTTTCCGGTGCCATCAGAATGGGGAAGAGCTTTTCACCGAAAATACCTCACTTGATGTCGCGCCTTAACACTCTGATTTTCGATACGTTTCTTTACGAGCGCTTTGTGACTCTTTTTTATTGCGAATTGACACTTTGTTCAAACAGACTGGTTCTTTACGCTAATGCAGGGCATTGCGAACCGATTCATTACAGACCGAACGAAGACAGAATCCAGCTTCTTAAACCAACAGGGGGGTTGCTCGGACTGGTCAGAAATCAAAAGTTTCATATGGAAAATATCAGGATGCACCCTGGTGATTTACTTGTTTTATATACCGATGGTATTACTGAGGCTCATAACTCTGATGGTGAGATGTTCGGTCAGAAAAGGTTAATTGAACTTGTGAAAAAATATCACAAGTTATCACCAAAAGAGATTGGAGAAAATATTACCGGAGATGTTCAGGAATTTACTGTGAATTCACCTTATACCGACGATAAGACTATTGTCGTTATAAAAAGAGATGAAAATTCTGAGAAAATTGATGAGGATTGGAATTAGATTTTCATCTTGAATTGCCCCGAGTGAAGAGAGTCTGTGAAAAGGCAGAAAATCATCGTTAAATTCAAAATAGTGTCTTGCATTTACCGCTCTGATAAATGATAGAGATTGCTTCGCCACGCCTTATCTGTGCGGTTTCGAAAGATAGATATTAATCCCGGATTCACAACAAAAAAATTGCATTTCCGGTAAAAAACAGATAGAATTCCCCTCTTTGAGGGATGTCCGAGCGCAGTTGCAGCTCAGCGAAAACCACGCTTTAGCGTGGAGAGGGCGGGGTAAATTCTAATTTAACCCCTGGTTTTTGATAACCCTATGGGAGACCTGTGCTTACAAAAGAGTTAGATGGGATATTTTATTAGAATCCGTCATTACTACTAACATGATACATTTAAAAAAGTTAGAAGAACCACCCCGTAAAGCCTTCGGCTTCACTCCCCTCCTTACTGAGTAGTGGAAAAGAAAGGGTGGTTAATTTCTTAGGGGTAGATTTTTTATGCTAATGTAAGAATAATCTAACGAAAAATAAGGGTTAATAACATTCTGCACATCTTCAGATTGGACAGAGTTTTATAAACTTAGTACATTGGTGACTTGAATTTTTGATATCAGACAGGTTAAATAGTTAGTAATTTTATATTGATTATTTGAATTATAGTGATCTTTTGGCTTTTTCGAGATCATTTCTGTCATTAATATTAAACAGCAGATTTTCGTGATAAAATGATTTATCTGTAATTTCAATAGTTTCCAGTGATATTTTTGTGAATAAATTTGTGAAGTTCAGACGCTTCATATTGCCTTTATCGAGTGTTTCATTAATGAAATTTTCCATAACATTAATAATATTCTTGTTGTAAATACCGCATAAAGGTTGAAGGTTGCCGCGTTCTTTGGTTATAATGATTGGGTTATCTGTTTCATATTTTGTCAGAAATTCGATCAGGAGTCTGTTTACAAAAGGCATGTCGCAGGAAATGACAAAGTTCCTTTCGTAATTTGAATGTTTCAGAGCAGTGTATATCCCGCCGATGGGACCAATATTCTCAATCTCATCTATGATAATTTTCGTACATTCAACTTGATAGCTGTTATTTTTATTTGCCACAATGACCGCTCTGCCAAAGATATCGATGAGAAGCTCAGCTATATTTTCGATAATCATTTTATCGCCAAGTTTGATCAAAGCTTTATCCCTGCCCATACGGCGGCTATGACCTCCGGCAAGAATATATGCTCCGGTGTTTTCCATTATTTAGCGGAGAATAATTTGTCAATAATCTGATCCTCTTTTTCATTATTGATATTGAAGATATTCGTCTCTTTCAAATGCCATTTTTCCATGAATTCATCTACGAGATAATCCCTTACAACCACAATAATATTATTTGGAAATCCTTTAAGAATATTTCCCAGTACTGACGCCCAGCCTTTTTCATTAAGCTCCAGCGGACCGGCTTCGTCAATTACCAGATAATCACATTGATTATGCATGGCATGGTTAAGCACATTTAATCCAAAGTTAACCCCATCCTGATTAAATTCGAATTTTAACTGCCCTGACTGGATTTCGCCTGATCTCTCCCGGCAAAGTTTCCTGCTGTCACCGGTAGAGATACTTACTATGTCATAGCCGATTTTCCTACTGCCAGAAATGACTGCGTCGGAATAGATGCCGCAGAGGGATTTTTTTTGTTTACGAAGATCATTGATCAGGTTTTTGACAAATGTGGTTTTACCTGAATCAACAGAGCCGGTGAGTATTGTTATTTTTCTGCTCATATAGAAACGCGAACGCCTCCAAATAACCTGATACCCGGACGCGGATAACCATAGGTTGTTTCATAATATTCATCAGTGAGATTATTTCCCCGTAAATAAATTTCCAATGCGTCAATGATCCTGAAAGCCGCCCTCGCATTCAGCAGAAAATAATCCGGCAGTCTCTTGAATCCGCCGCCTCTGACTGCGCCATACTGCTCCCCCATGAAATTTCCTTCTATCCGCCAGGAAAATCCAATTTCATAAGAATCGCTGAGTGTGACATTAAATAGATGCTTCGGTCGATAAGACAGCTTTTCGCTCTGGGCATCTTTGGCAGTGTTTTCCGAATGCAGGCAGGTATAATTCAAATTTGTGTTGATATATTCGTTCTTGTATGTTAAGCCGATTTCTGCTCCGGCAAAGATTGCTTCGCCGATATTATTGAACTGGCGGTCATCCTGTTCGGGGAAAGATATATCAATGAGATTATTGACAGAATTGTAAAACCCTGCAACGGATAAATCAAGATTTTCCGCAGCAGTTATTTCAGTTCCCAGTTCGAAATTCAAAGTGTGCTCTTCCTTAAGCTCGGGATTCTTACGATAGCCGCCCAGAATCTCGGCATACATCTCTTTTAAGGTGGGGAATCTGCTCTTTCGCGAAACATGACCGTAAACACTCATCTTTTCCATTAAATCCATGCTCAGACCCGCATGCCAGTTAAATTTCTCTTCCGATTTACGTAACTCATCACCGTTAGCATAGACAGGATTTAAAATATCAAAATTCGCACCAAGCAGGAAATCGAGATTTTCAGTTATCTCACCGCCCTGCTCGGCGCCAATAGTAATCAAATCAGCGGAATATTCTTCTTCAGGCGCTCCGACATTGGGAATTTGCTCGTGAATATCATGTCTGAAAGATATAATCACCTTTCCAGGCGAATCGAAAAAAGTATTTGCATAAAGATTTATATTGCCGCCAAGCGAGCGCTCTGTTTGTTCGGAAGTGAAGGCATATCTTCGCTCCTGTGTCGTAAACCTACCGTCATCATAGGATTCGAGGGTATTTGTGAAATGATTGTAGAACACATTACCCTTGATGGAAATATCATCAGTCATATCCCACCAATAAGACAAATTCCGGAGATTGCCGCCCCGCTCGGGGAATCGCCAGTAGCGGGGGAAGTCCGTATAAATATCTCCGGGCACATATTTTTCATTGTCTATGATCATTTCCGTAAAGGATAAATGAAAATCTTCAGAAATATCGGCATATAGCTTTAAAAACAGGCTTGTCTTTTTAAAACCGCTGTTATCCCGCTTTCCGCCGTTTTCATTGTCAGTTTTGTCAAATTTTGATGGAAGAGAATAACCATCCGAATTTGTGTAATTAAAAGATAACTTCCACTTCAGGATATTGAATTCACCGGTATATTTGGCAGAGCCGTGATAGTAGCGGTCACCGCCGCGAATGTCAGCCTCGAAGCCATGACCATCGATATACTCATCTGTGATGATATTTACAGTGCCTCCCATACTATTCGCTCCGTAAAGGACTGACGGCAGGCTTTTGGAAACAGTGATTTTCTCAACCGGATTGGCAGCCAGTCTCCCCAAATCCATCAATCCGTCAAATGCAAAAGACACTGGCACGCCGTCAAAAAAGACCGATACCTGTCTTTGATCGAACCCGCGGATATTAAGCAGGGCATCATTCTTTGAATCTGTCCGCATGAAAGCCCCGGGATGCAGGAAAAAGGCATCCTCGATACCGTCGGCATCGAGAGACATTAATTCCGCCCTGTCAATATTTTCTATCGAGGCGGTTTTCACGAGGGGATCATTTTTATCAGTGATGATGACTTCGCCTAATTTATATAACCTTGATGTATCGGTTCTATCCGCAGCATTTATGTCCATTGAAATAATTACTGTTAAAAATATAATCACCAAATATTTCATTTATCTCTCCATATTACTGCTTAGCAATATAATTTTTTAGTAAAATTAATTAAATAATAATGCTTTGCAAACTGTTAACTCAAAGTTTCAAAATTTCGTAAAAACTTGTTACTGGTATAAAAACTATCTCAAAATATAAATTTACTACAATATTAGGACAATTTAAACCGTTAATTAATTAAATTTTGCGGTTTTCAACTTTTTAATTTATTTTTATACCGCTTTTTTTATTCAAAAACCGGAGCGCTTTTAGGAAAAAATATACAAATTAAATTTACCGGATATTCGGCGCAAATAATAAAAAGGAAAAAGGAATGCCCAAAATAATCGAAGGAATATTCGAACCGAAGAACAAAAAGTTCGCTATTGTTGTTTCCCGCTGGAATCAGTTCATCGTAAGCAAAATGCTTGACGGTGCAATGGATGCCTTTAATCGGCACAAAGTTAACAGCGAAAATATTACCATTGCATACTGTCCCGGATCATTTGAAATCCCACTAACCGTTAAGAAGATTGCAGCTTCCGGCAAATATGATGCTGTGATAGCTTTGGGGGCAGTTATCCGGGGTTCGACGCCTCATTTTGATTATATTGCTACTGAAGTTACCAAAGGTGTTGCTTCAATTGGGTTGGAGACGGGTGTTCCTTGTATTCTTGGCGTTTTAACAACCGATACTATCGAACAGGCAATTGAGCGCGCCGGCAGCAAATCCGGGAACAAGGGTTTCGAAGCAGCGGTTTCTGCTATTGAAATGGCTTCTCTGCTTGACTCTATTGAATAAAAAGGCTGTCTAAATATACCGGAATTTGTTATGAAAAATTCAAAAAAAGCGCTTCGTTTAACTGCTTATTTTCTGGCTTTATTCATGCTGATATTAGCAAGATTTAATGCTTTTGCCCAGTTTAACCTCACAAATTGGAAAACCCATACATCTTTATATGAATCCAGGGATGCCGCTGTCGATTCCCGTGACAGAATTTGGGTTGGAACTTCCGGCGGATTATATAGTTACGATCCTGAGAAAGAGGAATTTCAGGCTTTTAGAAATACTGAAGGCCTGCAAAGTCTTGACATAACGGCGATCGAGACAGATATTGTTAATAAAAAAATATATATTGGCACTTTTGACGGTGTTTTTGAAATTCTTACCGAGGATCTTGAATGGACTCACATCCTCAGCATAAAATCTCATACCTCTGCTGATCCAAGAATTAATGATTTTTTGCTCGCAGGCAATGATCTCTTTATTGCCGGTGGATTTGGCATAGCTGTTTTCGACATAAAAAATGAAGTTTTCAAGGAAACCATCCATAAAATTGGCAGTTTTCAATCTAATACAACTACAAATAAGTTAGCCGTAAAAAATGATACTTTATGGGCGGCAACAGTCGAGGGGCTTGCAAGAATATCATTGAAAGCGCCTAATTTTGATCCTAAATATTGGATTAATTATACTACGGAAAACGGATTGCCTGCAAAAGACATCACTGATATGAGAATTCACGGAGATGCAGTTTATTGCCTGACAGAGGAATTTTTCTTTAAATATGAAAATGGAATTATCGATACGCTGCGCGAAAAAAAGCTTTCTAACATAGTAGTTTTTGAAGGGCAGGTGATTTACTCTGAATTATTTAATATTCATCCTGTCAGCGGCGGTATTATTCCTTTAGAACATCCTGCATATATAATGGGATTGTCAAAAAGTTCAAATAAGAATGGTGATATTTTAATTATTCATTACAAAAACAGAGGTATAGGACTCTACCAGAATGATTCATTGACATTCTTCACTCCCAATACACCATTACCAAATCAGTTTATGTCTATGGATGTCGATAAAGATGGGACTTTATGGGCAGTCCCTGACGGCAGAGCAAATGACGCACCCGGCTTCATGAAACTTGAGAAGGAAACATGGACAAACTATACTCAGGATGCGAATCCTGATAAGAAAGGATTGAAATCACTTTTTGGTATCAAAACATTTTCAGGTAACAGAATATGTATGAATAGTTGGGGAGCCGGTTTTTATTACCTGGAAAAAAATGCCGATAGCATATCATTTACAAGGTTCCATGATGAAAATTCGATTATCAATTCTACTGTACCCAATAGTCACTACCCCGTAATAGGGGAGTTTGATATAGATTCCTATAATAATATCTGGTTTGTTCAAAATGGAGAAAATACCTCAGGATATCTTCTTTATTCAATGGACCAGGATAAAAATTTGGCGGGATACCAAAACAGAATATCCGTAAGCAATCGGAATTTTTTAAATTTGGCGATAGATCGCAACAATACGAAATGGGCGGGCTCAAATTCAGATTTTGGTCTTTATTATTTCAATGAAATGGGTACCCCTGATAATAATTCTGATGATAAATATGGGAGGCTCACCACTTCGGATAACTTATTATCAAACCAACAAACCGCACTTGAAATAGACAATTCAGGGCAGTTGTGGGTTGGAACTACAGAAGGGGTTTCAGTAGTTATAAATCCACAGGCGATCATCAATAGTACAAATGTCTTTGTACGAAGGGAAATTAATGCTCTGCGAAATCAAGTCGTAAACGATATTCTTGTTGATGCTTTGAATTTCAAGTGGATAGCAACAGATAACGGAGTATGGGTGCTTGACCAGGAAGGAGAATTCATAACCAACCTGACGACACGAAACAGTCCGCTTGTTTCGGATAAAGTGTTATCGCTGACTACAAATCCGTCAAACGGGAAAATATATATTGGCACAAAAAAAGGTTTATCGGAAGTCCAAAGCCTTTCAATTAAACCTCGGCAGGATTTTGATATCATATGTTATCCCCAGCCATTTAAACCCAAACAAGACAATGAAATGATCATCGAAGGTCTGGCTCCGGATACCGATCTACGAATTGTAACCATCAACGGAGAACTTGTTAAGAGAATAAACTCTTTCGGCAGGACAGCAGTGTGGGACGGCAGAAACAGCAAAGGTCAGTACGTTAATAGCGGCGTGTATCTTGTTCTGGCTGATTCAAGGACAACTGATGCATCTTCAGTCGCAAAAATTGCTGTTATTCACTGAATTTTGAAATTCTTCTAATCGATTTAATTCAAATATGACTTTTGTTTCCACGTCACTTGGTTAGATTTTAATGATTAGTAACTATCATTCAAGGTAATTAATGGGCGGAAAAATACTTGTAACAGGAGCAACAGGAAAATTAGGAAGAGAAGTAGTCAAAAAATTAATTGAAAAAGAAGAACAGGTAATAGCAGGCGTACGCGATATTGAAAAAGCAAAAGAAATGGGATTGAACGATGTTGAATTGAGAGAATTCAACTACGATGCTCCGGCAACGTTCAAGGATGCGCTTGCGCAGGTTGGCGCAATTTTTATGGTAGCGCCGCCGCAGGATCCGATTGTTTACGACCACATAAAACCTCTTTTTGACAGGGCGTTGGAATATAATGTAGATAAAATTGTAAGTCTTTCATCATTGGGCGTTAAAACCGGCGACAGCACCGGCTTCGGTAAGGTTGACCGGCTGATAGAGGCTTCGCCGATGGAATATACGTTCATTCGGCCGAACTGGTTCATGCAGAATTTCATAAGATTGGCAAATAATGGATTAGGTAAGAAGGGGGTTATAAAAGTACCGGCAGGCAAGGCTAAAACAAGCTTCATCGATGTGCGCGACATTGCCGCAATAGCAGCGGAAGCCCTCGCCGAAGATAACCACAACGGTAAAACTTACGAACTCACCGGACAGGAAGCTATTGACCACTACCAGGCTGCAGAGATAATTTCAGAAGCAACGGGCAAGAAAATTCAATATGACGAAATAACCCAGGAAGAATTCAGCAATGCTTTGAAAAAACAGGGCATGCTCGAGCCGCGGATCAAAGTCAACGAATACCTTTTCAGTTCAATCAGGGACGGAAAAACCGAAACTATCACAGGCGACCTCAAAGAAGCTCTCGGCAGAGATCCGATAGATTTTAAAACTTTTGCTGAGGATTATAAGGCGAGTTGGTAGTTATATTCTATGCTTAATATTTTCATTTTTTTTTATAATAATATAACTATAATTTTCTGATTTTTTCGTACTCCATTTCCATCAGCTTCTCTTCTGCAGGCAATAGTTCCTTGTCGCGGCGTTCCATTACCTTGCGGGCGACGTCTTTGGCTTTTTCGAGGTGGTAATGCGGCGAGTCCTTCCTTCCTCCCCACGAGTAAGACTTGATAAAGCGCGGGTGAAATCCCTCGTAAACGAGAATTCCACAAATTCCTGCGACAGTGCCGGTATTGAATTCAGTATTTATAGCCGACTTAGTATGGTCGCCGCAGAGCAGCCCGAGGAACATCCTGCCGGTGTCGATTTCATTTTCTTCAAGCATGATTTTGATGTTGCCGTATGTGTTTTTGAGGTCGGAATTGTTAGTGCCGGCGCCCAGATTTACCCACTCGCTAATGTATGAATGCCCCAGAAAGCCGCCATGCTGCTTGTTCGAGAAAGCGTGGATTATAGTATTTTCGATTTCGCCGCCGACCTTGCAATGTTCACCGAAAGAGCAGTCCTCGTATATCTTGGCGCCGATTTTGATGGTGGAATGATCGCCGATATAGCATGGACCTATGATCGCGCTGTGGGACATTATTGTCACATTGTCGCCGAGGATAATTGGTCCTTCCGATGAGTCCAATACCGTACCGGGCATGATCTCAATATTTTCCCCGAGATAAATATTATCCGGATTAACAGCGTAAGCGCCCCAGAAGTTATCATTGCCGTATTTTTTCAGTTCCGGCTTGAGGATTGTGAGATCGGCTTCGATCTCTTTGCCGTTTTCATAAATGGCATCCCAGAGGTAATTTATCTTCTTGACGTTTTTAATTTCGGTTCTTTTATGATCGGAGAAGAAGTCGCCCTTCAGATTCGACAGTACCATTGGGTTATTATATGACGGATCGTTTTCGAGGTCTTCGCTCGGGAAGAAACCGCCTATTATCTCGCCTTCGTGCGTGAGAAGAATTGACGTATCCTCATTATCCACAGCCATAGCCACTTCTTCATAAAAATTTTCCGCGGGAATGACCGAGCCGTCGACAGCCAGAGTATTTCGGAGACCTAAATCGGAATCTTCGATTTGTGTTCGGGCGAGAAAGGACTCCAGATGCTCTTTGCGACCGTAATAGACAATTTTTCTATCGGGGAAAATGGCGTTTATCTTTTCGAAAATTCTCAGGGCGCCGCAGCGGATTTCCCAGATGCAGTGCATAATTGAAAACGGATAGTAATTTTCCGTTTTGTCGGGTTCATAGATCAATACGGTCTCAACATTCATAAGTCTGGTTTGTTTTTTTTCACTTTTTTTGATATAAACGATAATACAGCAGAGCTATTCTATATCTATCAATTCTACTTCAAGGATAACAGTCGAGTTAGGCGGAATAGTTTCACCAACGCCGCGGCTGCCGTAAGCCAGATCGGGCGGTATTTTCAGTATGCGTTTGCCGCTCTCGCGCATTGTCATTACGCCTTCTTCAAGTCCTTCGATAGCTTCGCCTTCACCGATGACAAAACTCACCGACTCACCTTTTTCATAAGAACTTTCGAAAACAGTGCCATCCTGAAGTTTGCCTATAAATTTGATCGTAACAGTCTGCCCATAGGTCGGCTTATGACCTGATCCCACTTTCACATCCCTGTACATCAAACCTGAAGCCGTCGTATCGAAAACAGGTCCCTGAGGCTTCTTCTTCTCCTGCTTCATATCTTTTGAACTGCCGCAGTTTAATAACATTAGGGATAAAAAAGCTATCAAGAAATATGTAATAAATTTCATATTAATATCCAGTCGCTGCTATTTAACATTAATCGCTTCTGTTGATTCTCTCTTCTTTTTATATTCCAGCACAGCCTTAATGAAGTCGATAAACAGAGGCTGCCCGGAAACCGCCCTGGACTTCAGTTCAGGGTGAAACTGCGTTCCGAGAAACCAGGAATGGTCAGCAAGCTCGGCTATCTCGACTAGCTGCCCGTTGGGCGACAGTCCGCTGAAGACCATGCCTTGTTCAGCAAGAGTGTCCCTGAATTTGTTGTTTAACTCGTATCTGTGGCGGTGGCGCTCGGAAATTTCCTCGAATTTGTATGCGTCGTAAGCGTGTGTATCCTTTTGTATAACACAGGGATAAGCGCCGAGACGCATGGTTCCGCCTTTGTCGGAAATATTTTTCTGCTCGTCCATAAGGTCGATGACGTTGGATTCCGTCTTATTGAATTCCGCCGAGTTAGCATCTTTCAAGCCGCAGACATTCCTTGCAAATTCGATCACCGCACACTGCAATCCAAGACAAATGCCGAAAAAAGGTATATTATTCTCGCGGACATACTTGATAGCAGTGATTTTGCCCTCTATTCCGCGGGAACCGAAGCCTGGACCGACAAGAATGCCGTCAACATCAGAGAGTGTTTCGGTGACATTTTCTTCGGTTATCTCTTCGGAATTTTTAAGAACTACCTTTACTCTTACGTTGTTAATGGATCCTGCATGAGAAAAGGCTTCCAGAATACTTTTGTACGAATCGCGGTATTTGGTATATTTGCCTACAAGCCCGACAGTTACTTCATGCCGCGGGCGTTTTATCCTGTTGACGAATCTCGTCCAGGTTGATATATCCAATTCCGAATCGGACACATCCATTTTCCTGAGAACGATTTCATCAAGATTATGCTTTGCGTACATCAACGGCACTTCGTAGATGGTATTCTCGACGTCGAGCGCCTCGACAACTGATTCATAATCAACATTGCAGAAGAGGGCTATCTTATTCCGCAAATCGCGATTCAGCCTGTACTCGGACCTGCATAAGAGAATATCCGGTCGGATGCCGTATTCCATAAGCGCTTTGACCGAGTGCTGTGTTGGCTTTGTTTTTAACTCATGTGAGCCTTTGATAAATGGCACGTATGTTAAGTGAATGTTCAAAATATTTTTCGAACCGAGTTCCAGTCCAAGCTGTCTTTGCGCTTCCAGAAACGGCAGCGACTCGATATCGCCCACTGTCCCGCCAATTTCAATGATGATGAAGTCGTACTCGTCGTCATAAATTGTGAGACGCTTTTTCAATTCATCAGTGATATGCGGAATAACCTGGACGGTTTTGCCGAGGTACTCGCCGCGTCTTTCTTTTGAGATTACCTCGAAATAGACCTGTCCCGCCGTAGCGTTATTCTTCTGCTGCAGCGATTCGCCAAGGAAGCGCTCATAGTGACCGAGGTCGAGGTCTGTTTCTGCGCCGTCGTCGGTGACATAGACCTCGCCATGCTGGAAGGGATTCATTGTGCCGGGATCGACATTGATGTAAGGATCGAATTTCATGATCGTGACGCTGAAGCCCCTCTGCTTCAACAGCAAGCCAATTGAAGCAGACGCAATGCCCTTTCCCAACGAAGAGAGAACCCCGCCTGTGATAAAAATATACTTTGATTTTCGTACCGGTGGTTTGGAATTAGCCATAAAATAATAATCTGAATTTATTTTGTTAAAATTTATTCGATAATTTTTTAGAGTTGTTGAAGAACCTGAATAATTGACCGTTTTGTAAATATCTTATCAAAGAAAACTATAATTGAAAAATTCGATGTAATAACCGAAACAAATATAATGAAGATTTTTTGAAGGATATACAAAAAAATTTCTATATTAAATCAAAATACAAAATTTAAATTTGGTTGCGTAATATTAATTTTTTTTCTTAAATTTAATATATCCTAAAATAAGTTGTTATAGGAAAAAATATTAATTTGAATAAAAGCGAAATATTAAGCGAAATTCAGACTTACTCTTAGCATACGGAAAATAAATAATTAGCTTTAAAAAATATATTGATAGCTAAGTAGTTTTATAATTATACAGATATGAAAATAAATTAAATTTTTATTCACAATTATTAAAGTGTAAAAATGTTAAGTAAAGCAGTACAAGACTACCTGAAAACAATTTACAAGCTCGAAAAAGAAGGACCGGTCTCGACAACACAGATAGCGAAAGATCTTAATATTTCCGGTGCATCTGTTACCGGTATGCTCAAAAGACTCTCGCAAATGGCTCTGGTGGACTACAATTCCTACAAAGGCGTCAAACTGACGGAAGCGGGCAGGAAATTTGCTCTTGAAATTCTGCGCCACCACAGGCTTATCGAGCTTTTCCTGAAGAATGTCCTGAACTACCCACTGGACAAAGTTCACGAAGAAGCTCACAGGCTTGAACATGACGTTTCGGAAACTTTCATTGAAAAAGTCGATGAACTGCTGAATCATCCTGAATTCAGCCCGCTCGGCAATCCGATCCCGACGAAGAACGGCGTAGTTCCGGACGCCGTAGAATCATCGCTTGCTTCTTTCGAACCGGGGGAAACCGTTGAAATCAAGCGTCTGGCAGACAACGATTCCGAAATGCTGGCGTATTTCGAAAAGATGGGGCTGCTTCCCAAAGTAAAAGTAAAAATTCTCGAAAAGGCGCCATTCAACGGTCCTTTGACAATCGAGTTCAATGAAGACAAACAGATTATCGGCAATGAGATAGCCAAAAATATCTACGTCGAGAAAGCATAAGATTATATTATAGAAGTAAAATTGAAGAGTGATATTATTCCTCAACGAAAGTTCGGGAATAATGTCACTTATTTTTTTTCTTCAATGTTTCCGGCAGGCATTTTTGTTTTGCAAATTAAACGGTATTTGAATAATTTTGCAAACTGTTTTTTTGACAAGCCAACATAGCTCAGTTGGTAGAGCAGCTCATTCGTAATGAGCAGGTCAGCGGTTCGAGTCCGCTTGTTGGCTCCAGTATAAAACAAGGAATAGTCAGTAGAATGCTTAAGAACTATTTGTCGAATCTACAGGCTTCTATTAACAAAGGCGATGCCAGAGAAGAAAGCTTTTACGGACACCTTGAGCGGCTGCTATTGGATTTTGCCGAAAATCAATCAATCATGAATATTCATATCACTATTCTTCCGAAGAAAACTGAAGCCGGCAATCCGGATTTCCGTGTCTGGGACGGTGCAAACCATATCACGGGATATATTGAAGCAAAAGATCCGACAACTGCTAATTTGGATTATATAGAACAAACAGAACAACTTCAACGCTATTTGAATACCTTCCCGAACCTTATACTTACTAATTTCTATGAATTCCGTTTGTACCGAAGCGGTGAAATGATTGATCGGGTTAGCATTGGCAGATCAGTCATAGCAAAGAAGTTGAAGACGACACCACCGGTAGAAAATGAAAACGAACTACTGAATCTCTTTGCAAGATTTTTTGATTTTTCACTGCCGCGGATTAAAAATGCCAGAGCCCTGGCAGTTGAACTAGCCAAGAGAACCAGATTTCTTCGTGATGAAGTGATTGCACAGGAAATTCGCGAAGAGGAAGGAAGAAAGAATATACTTGGCTTCTATCAGGCTTTTAAAGACTATCTGATAGGTACTCTCTCCCATGAACAATTTGCCAATCTATATTATCAAACTATTACGTATGGCTTATTCGCCGCCAGACCCCGTGCCGGAGATGATTTTAATCGTGAACTTGCTTTCAAGTATATCCCCAGAACAATTGGCATTTTGAGAAACATTTTTAGCTATATTTCTCTCGAAGACCCGCCGCAGCAATTGAAAGTTATTGTTGACGATATTGCCGAAATCCTCAAGATAGCGCCGGTGTCTGACATTCTGCATGAATATTACATAGATGGAAAAGGTTATGATCCTATAATTCATTTCTACGAAACGTTCCTTTCAGTCTATGATCCACAGATTAGGGAAAAGCGCGGAGTGTATTATACACCCGAGGATATTGTAGGCTATATAGTCAGATCAATTCATGAGCTTCTCAAACTACACTGCAATTCGATAGCAATTTCTATTTGTCGCCACCTCGCTTTGTAGTAATATGCCTTGTACATACTCAAATATGTTCGCCTGCCGGTGCTGACTATCTTGCCTGCTAATTGAACGAACCATCTGCGGAACGTTGCCGGTTCTTCACGCCAACTGCTCTCGTCGCTTAATTTACGCATGCAGACTAACAGATTATATGCCAGTATACTGCAAAGCCACAATGCCTCGGTTGCCCAAAATCCATGCTTCAATAGATTACCTGCAAATAGTTGATTCTTTACTCCTTCTATCCAGTTCTCGCTTTCTCCGCGATCACCATACAGCCTATGGATATACAACGGACTGTCATATATATCGGTGACATAACAGAAATATTCATAGTCTTTACGAGGGAATAGCCTTCCTTCTTTTTCAACCTTTTTTAACCGCCGGAGCGCCACAAACCGGCGTTCCTTTTGCCAACTCTTAGGTTTGTAATAAAAATCGCACATTCCCCATCCTGACATCCCAAGGATACTTTCCCACTGCTGCTCTGACAAAACATCATTTAAGTTCTTCAGTTTTACTTTTATCAAATAATTTGCTCGACGTTGGAATTCTATTGTCGATATCGTTGCTTCGCTAAAAAATCCACAGTCCATATCTTATCAGCAGTTTTTTTGTCTGAGAAGTGATCATTGAAAATGTCTGCTTCAAAAATTCAGGGTAATTATTACTGGTGTGAGTATTCCCCGGACGCAGCCAGCCAAGTATGCATTCTTATGTGCCGGCTCGAAACGCTAACAATGGATGATAGCATTTGCCGCCCTTTTTGACGGTATTGTAGCCTTCCTCGGCGCCTTCCTGATCCCCGTATGCTATTTTAGTTGTTTCATAGGAAATATTATGGTGGGTTTTTAATTCTATATCCTTTAATTCGCACAACAAACCTGTTTTTTTCATAAATTTATGGATAGGTTTTAGCCCGGAAAAATTCGTTAATTCACTTGCATTAAAATTAGTTTTTATTTCTGTGATTTCTCCATTTTTTTCTTATTTTTTCTCATCTGAAAGGTGCTCCTTTTCTGGTGAAAAATAATTTTTTAGTTTTTACAAAAATAAGGAATTAGGAGCACCTTTCCTTATTTTTACTCTGGAAATTTAGGTAAAACAATAATAATAAAATTTTTCAAAATGATACAGAAGTTTATGACAATTTTCTATTGATTTATTGATCGACTTTCTTGTTTAAAATTTTTAATTTGATTATTTTTGATATGTAAATAAACTGTTGTTAAACTAACTGAGAGACAAGGTGATGAAAAGTGGTATTCTTATTTTACTGATCGCATTGGCGTTTACTACGCTGAATTCCTGTCATTATTTTGGGAAATCCTCTGAATATTATGGAATGGATGTTTCAACTAAAAGAAATGTCTTTGTTATAGATATATCCGGCAGTATGGAAGGAAAAGTGGAAGTTGACATGAAAGGGCAGGTAGTAGCCGAAGCGACCGAAAGAGCAGCGGATAAAGTCGGCGGCACTATCGGCGGGAAACTTGGCAGCATGGTGAGTTCTCGCTCCAAAAAGGAATTGACCAAACTTGCAGAGGTAAAAAGAGAACTCATGCCTGTAGTCAGAGGTTTGCCCGAGGATTCATATTTTAATATTATTTTGTTCGAAAATCAAGTTAAAAATTGGAAGAAAGACCTGATTCCTGCCACTAAAACCAATAGAAATTTAGGAATTGTAAAGATTGAAAATCTTGAATCCGGCGGCGGCACAAATCTTTACGGTGGATTGGAAGAAGCCTTCAAAATGGCAGGTGCAGGTGTTGTCGATTCAACAAGACTGCTTAAAGTCGAAAGCATCTTCTTCCTTACCGATGGTGAACCCAGCGCCGGAACTGTAACCAACAAAGATGCTATCCTGAAAAAGATCAAGGAATTAAATACACTGGGAAGAGTTAAGATAAACGTCGTCGGACTTGGCAAAGACAAAGACGCTGAGTTTCTGAAAAAGTTAGCTCATCAAAACGGCGGTACATATATAGACAAATAATATCTTGTATATAAAAATTAAATTCAAGCTGTCAGGGAGTCAAACTCAGGCAGCTTTTTTATTTAACTATAGGTATTTGCGAATTTTGTATATTTGCAGTTTAAAAAATTATTGAACCAAAATGTTTTTTCTTAGATTTTTATTTATACTTATTATAATTTCTTACACAGTTACTGTCGGAGATACGCACAATACTCAACGATATAGTGAATTGTCTGCCCTTAAAAAAAAGATCTATTCAAATTATTATACTTTCGATACGGAACAGCTTCTGCCCTTACTTAGAAAAGCTGATTCCATAAATAATGAAACCAGAGATTGGCATGCTTATTATTATTCGGGAATGTTAAATATTATTCTGGGAAAGATATATTATACTAAAGATGAAAATAAGGCTTATGATTATTTTGATGAAGCAATAGAAAAGCTTAAAAAAGCTAATGAAATTCATGAATCATCCGAAATTCTTACCCTTCTCTCTTGTGCATATGGGAAAAAAGCCTCACTTACCGGGATTTCAGCCTTCTTTCTGGGTTTGAAAGCAAAAGAGAAAATTGAAGATGCTTATGAAAATGATAAAAATAATCCGAAAATATATCTCATAGCTGCTACTCATCTTATGCATCTTCCGAAGGCATTGGGCGGAAGCAAGCAAAAAGCTGAGAATTACCTTTCTAAAGCTTTGAGACTTAATAATAAGTATTCGGAAAATGATAAACTAATACTAAAATGGGCTGAAGATGCGGAGATTTACGCTTATCTGGCTCAATTGGAGATACTCAAAGAGAATACTGCCGGAGCGGAAACATATATGCAAAAAGCATTGGAATTGGTACCTGATTACGGATATGTTCTATATGATCTAACACCACAGCTAAAGGAATTGAAGAGATAGCATTATTCTAAAAAAAGCACCTGCCTAAACAAGTAAGTGCTTTTTAGCTGCCCCGCCAGGATTCGAACCTGGACTCTTCTGATCCAGAGTCAGACGTGTTGCCAATTACACCACAGGGCATTTTTTTGTTTGATTTCTCAATGAACTCAATTTTTCAGAAATTTCAACGAAAAACTTTGTTTTTGCGTGTATTTCCTGAACACAAATTTAGTCAATATCTGTCAATTTTCAATAAAATCAGTACTAAAATATTCAAATCCCTGACTCTCATTATTCATTCTGTAACCATATTTGTTAGATGCGGACATTTTTCTTACTCTATTATCCTTCATATCTAAAATTTTCTGATTCGGGCTTCTGAAGCCATTCCGAGAGAGTTTGCGCGTTGCTGTCTTTCTCCGAGAGGATAGGATTTTCCGCTCCCCAGTCTATTCCGACTTCAGGATCGTCCCATAGGATTGCAGATTCACCTTCCTTATTCCAAATAGCAGTGCATTTATATTGCATCTCTACGTATTCGGAAAGTGCGTGAAATCCATTGGCAAAACCCGGCGGAACCCATAACTGCCGCTTATTTTCTTCGGAAAGCTCCGTGCCGTACCATTTCCCAAGAGTAGGAGAGCCCGGGCGGATATCAACTTCAACTGCAAAGACTCTTCCTGAAGTAACCCTGATCAGTTTACCCTGGGGAGGATTCCACTGAAAATGCATTCCACGTAAAACGCCTTTTCTCGATTTGGAATGGTTGTCCTGCACAAATTTTGAGGGTAGAGCCAATTCCTCAAAAAGATCAGCCCTGAAGGTCTCCATAAAAAATCCTCTTGCATCCCCGAAGACTTTTGGTTCTATAAGAACCAGTCCGTTTAAATTCTCTTCAATAATATTAAAAGGCATTTATGACACCTATTTATGCTTTTTCGTAATACCTTTCTTTACAAAAACACGCAGCAAACTTTCAATTTCTTTACTGCTGCCAAAATCATTTGTCATTAGCAGGCTATCCGGCTGTTTGCCTTTAGTTTCCTTTTCCTCGTCTTTTTCCTGAGGATAGTACATTAGGGTGACAGCATAAGTAATTAGCAATGAAAATTCAAGTCCCAGAGCAAAAAGCACAAGCGAAGGCTGAGTAGGCGGTATAAATTTCAGCCCCCGCAGCCCTATGATGATAATTAATACGGCAGCACCGATATATACCATCCCTAAAATTGCATTACTGTAGCGCGAAGTGAAATATGAACGCATATAAAATTTAATGCCGTCATTAACATGGATAATCCTATAAAAAAGGGATGAATTTTTCCATCTCAACGCATTATGAAGGGTTTTCAGGTCATCAATGTTTATTTTCCACAGTTCTTCGTAATCATGCAAATCCTGCAAATTGGCATTGATAATTTCATTCATAATTTCTTCGTATTCATGTTCCGTTGGTTGTCCGTATTTTGCCAGTGCTATTTTATCCAGGAAATTAACAATTTCCCTTTCGATTTTGTGACTCATATAACCAATACTGCGTGGAAGAATAGCCGTGAAAGCCAAAGCAAATACAACAGATAATGTCAATGTCGGAACAAAAAGGGACAGTGCCGGATTGAACCAGTACCTCGCTTCTTCAGGCGTATCCACATATATATCAACAGCCCAGGAGGTGAAATAATTTGTATGTTTTAGCGGCTCATTTCTCTCAAGGGTGTAACTTACCACTTGATCCGAATTAAAAACTCTGCCATTCAAAAAATTAACAAAAAAATTATCAAAGAATAGCAGTAGCAGCATAAAAAAAGTTATGAATGATCCTGCAATGATCATTATGAACATAATTCTTTGAAAAGCATTGTGTTCGCTAAGCTCAAAATATGACTTGTCAATTTTTCCCATTTAATTTGTTTTGCTCTTATAACCGGAAAATTAAAAGATGGAATCTAATCGTTTTTAACCAAATACAAAAATTTATGTTAACTTTTAAGGATCAGTATTATGAATTATTACTGTGAAGTCCCATTTATTTGTTAATTTGTTTTATTCTTTCAATCAGCTCTGTTGTGGAAAATCCTTCAATAAAAGGGATACTTACAACCATTCCCCCGATTTTTTTGACGATATCTGCTCCAACTATATCAGCAATTTGATAATCGCCGCCTTTTACTAATATGTTTGGGTGAATTTCATCAATCAGGTTGTAAGGAGTATCTTCATAGAAAAGTACTACATAATCAACGGATTTCATTTCTGAAACTACAACCGCTCTGTCTTCCTGAGAAATAACAGGTCTGGCGGCACCTTTCAACCTTTTAACTGAGTCATCGGTATTCAAACCAACAATCAAGATATCACCCAATGCCCTGGATTCTCTTAAGTATTCAACATGTCCCCGATGTATAATATCAAAGCAGCCGTTAGTGAACACTATTCTTTTTTTCCATCTTTTATGCTCATTGACAATTTCGATTATGTTTTCTCTTTCTACTACCATGATATTTCTTATATTCTGTTAATTTTATTACTTTCCTTAATCAAATGCAAAATTACAAAGAATTTTAGATTATAACATATAGCTGAGCTTAAATTGTAATATATAAAACAAGTTAATATGGCTTAACTCTTTGCTTTTAATTTTTAGAGATTATCAATAATAATCCTGTATTTTGTATTTTTTATATAATTCAATAATTTGCACGTTTCTGACTGATCAATTAATAATTTATTGAAATTTAGAAGTATTTTAAAGAATCATGCGCATATTTTTCGGAACATTTATCGATAGAAGTCTATTTGAATTTTTATTTGAAGAAATAAAAGAAGATTTTTCACAGGCAAGCAGCGGAAAGTGGGTCGAATTGGACAATCTGCACTTCACGTATAAATTCATCGGCGATGTGGAAGATGAAAAAATCGATGACATCCGCTACGCAGCTTCAGGCATACTCGGCAAATATGATTCACCGCTGATAGTCAAGGGATTGGGCGCCTTTCCTAACGCAAAGAAAGCACGCGTCCTATTTGCGCAGGTTTCCAACCCCGAGGATAAGCTTATCGAGATCAATAATAACATTGAAAATGAAATGGAAAAGCTCGGTTTCGAAAAGGAGAAGAGAATCTTCAAATCGCATATAACACTGCAGCGTCCCAAAAAGATCAATAATACGGGTAAATTCATAGAATTACTTAAGAAATACAAGGATTTCACATTCGGCGCTATGAATGATTTTGAGGTAAGCCTCATTCAGAGCGAGCTTACGCCTAAAGGTCCGATTTATAGGAAAATTGTCTGACAACGGGGCGGTCGTCGCTCAATTCCGAGTATTCGATGATGTACCATTCGTCATTGATCTTTTTCGTTGTAAAAGACATATCCTTCAGGTAGTCAAACACGACATTCACTCTGTACTTTGATCTCGACAGGGAATCTACCTTATACTTAGTAACCGGCTTATCGCGGATAATCCTGCCGATGCGTGCGATCTCATCATATCGCATATACTGTTCTATAGCAAGATACTTATCGCCATCGGGATGGGCAAGTACTTCCGTCGCGCCGGGAATATTATTGCTGTCAAGTTCAGTCTTAAAGAGATAGACCACGCTTACCGGCGAGCTTTGGTCAATATTAATCACAGGCTCACTGCGCGTGCTTTCGATACGGATAAGCTCGCACCCGGCTATGATACTTGAAATTAATGCTATGTAAAATATTATTCTCAAAAAATGCCTTTATTGCTAATTATCATAATAATTAAACTGTCATTTCTATCACAGCGAAGCAATCTCTGTTCCGAAAGATTGCTTCGTCGCTGCGCTCCTTGCAATGACAAGGTATTTCTGCCATCTTTACTTCAATCCAAAGAACTTCAGCGTCAAATCGAGCGCCTCTTCCAGCGAATCATTCGTTTCTCCGAACGGATGGTCTGCGCCGAAGACATGCCCCGCTTTCTCGATGACGTGGAATTCCGTCAGATCATCCTTCGCTTTGCGTTTAATCTGCTCGCCTTCACGCATTGGAACGACTATATCCTGTTGTCCGTGTACGATGAGAAAAGGAATTTCTAATTTAGCCGCCGCTTCCGGCAGGGAATATTCTTCCTTATGGTCGAGAATATCCTGAATATAATTCGCATCCATACGCAGCATCTGTCCGGTTTCCGTATTCTCGAATTCGATGTATCCCTGATCGATCCATTCATCCTTCTGCCGTTTGCTGTAGCGATCGAACTTCGCTATCGACGCCCAGACCGCCAGCTTATTAATGCCGCTTTCTCGTGAGGCGGTCAGGATTGATATTCCACCGCCGAGCGAGTGCCCCAGAAGATATATCCCGCCGTTCCACTGCCCGGGAAAGCCGAACTGCCCGGGTATATTCCCATTTTTTATATTATCCAGGACATGCTTTGCATCGGCAAGTTCCTGAGTGATAGTATTTTTAGCGAAGGAATCAACATCGAAAAGGATTTTTTCAGGATTAGTAATACCCGCATGGGTAAAGTTGAAAATCACACAGATAGCCCCTGAATCGGCAATCCGCCCGCACACATAAGGGAAAAAGCCCCAGTCCTTGAATCCCTTAAAACCATGCATCACAAGTACAAGCGGCAATTTCCCCTCTTGTTCCGGCAGGTAAATATCCCCTTCTATCTGAAAATCCGATCCGATTATCGTCTCGCTCTTTAATATTTTGGACATGTATTTCTTTTACGCTCTTTTCGTTTAATTTTTCTTAAAAATTCAGTAACGTTTATTAAGCAATAATGACTTACCTATAATATTTACGTGATTATTTCGGATGAATTTACTCTTCATAACTTTAGCCGTCAGCCTCTATCCATAATATATCACATTCTTATAATTACTCAATTTAAATCCGGATTTTTCATTAGTGAATAACAATTATTTGTAATTATCTGCAACAGCAAGCTTTAGCTTGCTGCAAAATCGTAGAATTTAAGATCCCTTGCAAAGCGCTAAAGCACTTTGTTGCATATACTTACAAACGTAAATACTTCCTAATGAATTCTCCGGGTTAAATATAAATTATAACCTTACTTGAAAGCTGGTGTTATTTCCACTTCCATTTCCTCTTCGCCGCGTTTGACAGAGAGTTTGGCGGCTTCGTCAGCATCCAGCTTCCTCATTTGAAGAATAAGCCAATAGTAGTTTTCCACTTTCTCACCGTTGTAATGCGTAATAATATCCCCCTTCTTTATCTTTGCTTTGGACGCGGGACTTCCGGCTTCCAATTCCTTAACCACACAACCCTCAACTTCACTATCAAGCCCGGGCACAATGCCGATCCGGATTTCTTTAGTCTCCCCCACCGGCTCTTTATTCGCAGTTATATCATCAACCTTCACGAACTGCGGCTTCTCATAGCCATTGCCGAGAGCGCGGACCACGCTTTCCGCAATGCCGGCATTCTTGTCCAAGCCCCTGTAATGTATCTTCCGCGGAATGTCCTGCGGCGTGTGATAATCCTCGTGCATACCAGTCGTGAGCAGCATAACAGGAATGCCGTTTTGGAAGAAAGGTACGTGGTCGCTCATGCCGATTGATTTCTGCGACAGCCCTGTGTTAATCTTGTTTATTATCTCGAGCGAATCGATGACCCTCACAAACTGAGGCGACGACTTCATCCCAAAAATATAAATTCTGTCATCATTCATCCTGCCGATCATGTCGAGATTTATCATGGCTGCTGTATTTTCCAGCGGAACTGCCGGATTCGTGAGATAATGCTTAGCGCCTTTTCTATCCATCTCGCCGCCGCTGAATGCCGCAAACACAACCGACCGTTTCAATGGCTGCTTAGCTATATTCCGCGCCAATTCCAGCAATCCTGCAGTGCCGGAAGCATTGTCATCAGCGCCGTTATATATCTTAGCTTTGGAAAAGAGCACCCGATTCTTCAATTCCTGAATGCCGATATGATCATAGTGCGCGCCAACAACGATGTACTGCTGCGACATTTGAGGTGCCGTCCCTTTGACTATGCCAACCACATTATTCGTTGGATCCATCTTATCCTCAAGATCTACGGTAATATGGCATTTCGTATCGGGTATCTCGAAACTTTCCGGCTCGCGGTTTTCCATTAGTCTTTGCTCAATGGGGAAAAGCTTCTTATCGCGCGGAAAGAAATAAGCCGTGCTGGTGCGATTCGCCTGAATAGCAACAATACCGGTGCCTTTCTTTACATTATACATCGCCAGCGGATTGAACACATTCGCCGAGTCGCTATTGATCTTGATGAAGATGATTCCTTTGGCGCCGTGTTCCTTCGCATTTTGTACTTTGTAATTATAGCCGGTGTAGTCTGCAAAATCGCCGTCCATCTCGAATCCTTCCGGCGAATTAGTAAGCATAATGCAGATCTTGTCTTCAACATTGATACCCTTGTAATCATCATACTCGAGTTCCGGCGCTGTAATTCCATAGCCGACGAAACACATCTTTCCGGAAACCGTACCTTCCGCGCTGAAACCCGATGGATACCAGTCCTCGCCGAGCTTCCAACTGCGCTTCCTCGACTTCCACATATCCTTTGGCAGCCCGGGACGCGGAATAAGCACATCGAAATACGTATTACATTTTTCGCCGGGCTTGAGTCCTGTCGCCGCCTGAAATTCCTGCAGATAGCCGCCCGACGGCGCCTCCAAGCCATAACTCTTGAACTTATCCAGAATATACTTCTCAGCCTTTTTGCAGCCATCGTCGCCGGGGAATCTGCCTTTCATCTCGGTAGCGGCAAGATATTCGACATGTTCCTTCAGCCGTTCGTACGAGGACTTCTCTTCTTCCTGTGCATTCAATAAATTGATTTGCAGCAAGAAGCCGACCACGATCATAATTAAGATATACTTTTTCATTTTAAAGCCTTTTCGAATGATTTTCAAAATTAATTTAATATAATGCTGGATATTCCAACATTAAAAATGGAAAACCAATTAAGCAATTTAATTTTTTACTGGATATAATGCAAACTGATGAAGAAAAGTGAAAAATTTTTAATTGTTATTTTCTTATTCCCCTCGTTGAGGGGTGCCCGAGCGCAGTTGCAGCTTAGCGGAAACCACGCTTTAGCGTGGCGAGGGCGGGGTGGATTTCTCTATTTTAAACTCGATTAATCGCTAAGTTCCGTAACTCTCTTTTCTATCTCATATAGAACCATATTTTTTACATATTCCAAATCTATTTTCACATCAGTATCCTTTAAATGAACAACTCTCAATCCATGCGAGATTAGAAAATCTTCTCTCTCAGAGTCATATTCCGGTTTAAAATCGTGGCTATTACCATCAATTTCGAATACCAAACCAAGCTCAGGAATGAAGAAGTCGACTATATAATTACCAATTATTATCTGTCTATCAATGTCCCAGCGAGTTAATTCTTTGTTTTTAAAAGTTTTCCAGAATATTACTTCTGATATTACACCTGCTTTTCTCAAAGCTCTTGCTTTTTGTATTAAGTTTTTATTCTTCGGCAAATTCCAATAAGGGAAAAGTGAATTCTCTTTCCAAGATTGATTTTTTGAACTTCTGTTGGCTTTCATGGCTAATTAGAATTATAATATTTATTAAACTTTATTCCTTTTTTTCCACCCCGCCACGCCTTCGGCGTGACACCCCTCAAAGAAGGGAATTTTATAAAAAAACATTTTACAAATTTTTGATTAGAAAATCAATAATTTTTGAAATACATTTCTCTTTTTCATTCCCACAATATAAATCAAATTCTCAAAAAATCACATTTTATAAAATAATTATCACATCATTTCGACAAATATCGAAATAAATATTTAAAGGAAATTGAACATGGAACAATTTACCAAAATATTCAAAGCGCTGGCGGATCCCAACCGCGTAAGAATAATGAAAATGCTCGAGCGGAAACAGCTTTGCGTCTGCGAGGTTACTGAGATTCTCAATCTGTCAACTTCCACTGTTTCTTCGCATTTATCTCTTTTGCGGCAAGCCGGCTTGATTGATTACGAGAAAAACGGAAAGTGGGTGGATTATAAAATCAACCGCGAATCGAGAAATCTGATACTTAACCAGATCATTGCTCTACTGCCAGCCTGGCTTAATGATGAAGAAATTGTCAAAATAGATTTGGAAAAACTAAAAACAGCAGACAGAAATTTAATTTGCGCAAAATCTTAGTTATATTTCAATATAGAATGAAATAAAAGAAGGAAATACTTATGGCACAAATAAAACAAAGAATGAAAGCGCTCGATAAGTACCTGACACTATGGATTTTCCTTGCAATGCTGGTTGGCGTTTTCTCCGGGTATATCTTTCCGGGAATCGCCGGCTTCTGGGATCATTTCAGTGTCGGGACGACGAATATCCCCATCGCTATCGGACTTATCCTCATGATGTACCCGCCGCTTGCAAAAGTAAAATACGAAGAATTGGGCGATGTTTTCAAAAATGTCAAAGTGCTGTCCCTATCGCTTGTATTGAACTGGGTGGTTGGTCCAATACTCATGTTCGTTCTGGCTGTCACTCTGCTCAGAGATATGCCGCATTATATGGCAGGGCTGATTTTAATAGGACTGGCGCGCTGTATCGCAATGGTTATCGTCTGGAACGACCTTGCCAAAGGCGACAGAGAATATGCCGCCGGACTGGTGGCATTCAACTCCATATTCCAGGTGCTGTTTTTCTCGTTTTACGCTTATATATTTATAACAGTACTGCCGGATCTTCTCGGACTTCAATCGTTTGCAGTGGACATTTCCATCGGTCAGATTGCGGAAAGCGTGCTGATCTACCTTGGCATACCTTTTTTCGCCGGTATGATCTCTCGCTTCTCACTTATCAAGCTCAAAGGAAAAGACTGGTACGAAAGAAAATTCATCCCGAGAATAAGCCCAATTACGCTGCTTGCGCTGCTTTTCACCATTCTTGTTATGTTCTCGCTAAAGGGCGAATACATTGTGAAGATACCGCTGGATGTAGTTCGCATTGCAATTCCGTTGCTGCTCTATTTTGTGATAATGTTCTTAATATCATTTTTCGTAGGGAAAAGCTTTGGCGCGGATTATCCTAAAACTACAACTCTCTCTTTCACGGCGGCTAGCAATAATTTCGAATTGGCGATAGCCGTTGCTATTGCGGTGTTCGGAATAAATTCCGGCGAGGCGTTCGCGGCTGTTATCGGTCCTCTTGTCGAGGTTCCGGTATTGATCGGTCTTGTAAAAGTATCATTAATGTTGAGAAATAAATATTTTGATACACCGGGACTAAATACAAAACCGGAAGTTAGCAAAGCAAAATAAACCCAAATATTGCATTAGACAATATAAATTTTTGGGAAACAATTGCAGCAGCAAGCTTTAGCTTGCTGCTAATTCTAAGTTTTTCAGACATTTGCAAAGCGCTAAAGCACTTTTTGAAAAGGATTACAACATTTGCAAAGCGCTAAAGCACTTTTTGAAAAGGATTACAACATTTGCAAAGCG
>CAZXYS010000041.1:27593-35894 GCA_964645005.1 uncultured Hyphomicrobiales bacterium
CTAAAGCACTTTTTGAAAAGGATTACAACAAATTCAAGTTTTCTAATAAAATATTCAGTATAATTTTGTAATTAATCAGAGGAACTATGCATAAATTAATAATAATAACACTGCTGATAACGCTGCTATTTTCATTTTCCACTTTGTTCGCAGCCGATAGAGCCAAAGGCTTGTTCAAAAATTTGCGAAATTATATAGAAAAATTCCGGGGCATGTACGGCAGAATATCGCCGGACAGGAAAGAGAAACTCAACACAATAGCTGAATACATCAGCAAAAAAATTGATAAAAATGAAGAAGTAAATCTCATTTTCATCTGCACGCATAACTCCAGGCGAAGCCAGATGGCTCAACTGTGGGCAGAAACGGCTGCTTACTATTACGGAATGGATAATGTCAAAAGTTATTCCGGCGGCGTCGAAGCGACGGAATTCAATCCGAAAGCCGTAAACGCGCTTAGACAGGCTGGTTTCAAAATCGATAAAATTGATGATGGCGAGAATCCAAGATACAGCGTTAAGTTTAGCGGAGCCGGCGCTAATATCACGGCTTTTTCCAAGAAATATGACCATGAATATAATCCGCATGGAAATTTCGCCGCGCTGATGGTCTGCGACGAGGCGGATGAAGCCTGTCCTTACGTGTTCGGCGCTGAAAAGAGATTTTCTATACCTTATGAAGACCCAAAAAATTATGACGGGACTAATATTGTAGAGGAAAAATACTATGAGCGGTGCGAAGAAATAGCCCGCGAGATTTTCTATGTTTTCGAGCAGGTGACAATAATATGAGAGATTGCAATGAGATATTTAAATTTACTTATGATTGTAATTTTATTTTTAATATCATGTTCCACTACGTCAAATAACAATACAAAAGTGGTTGGAATAGTTGGTAAAATATCAGGGCAAAAGTGGTTACACCGTACAAAAACAGAACATTTGTACAAAAACTATCAACCCAATAAAGAAGATATTCAAACTTTCAAAGAACTAATTTCCAACAAAAAATATAATTTTATAATTTTTGGCAGCAACAATTGCCAGGATTGCCATAAGAATATCCCTAAAATTTTAAAAATATTTAATGAAGCTGAACTGAGCGATGACAATTATTCTCTTTATGTTCTTGATAATAATTTAAAAGAGCCAAGCGGTTTTTATAAAAAATTCGATATCCCAACTACTCCAAGTTTATTTATCTATAATGATAATAAAGAAATTGGTTTGGTAACATATCCTTACTATAATTGGCTTGAGATGATGTTAGATATAATCCGTGAGGATTTAAATGAGAATTAAATATTTAATAGTATTACTTTCGATATTATGTACTTATGAATTACATTCTCAATGTGCATGCTGCAGCGGCGCTGCGGTGGGCGGAGTTACTCCAGTGGGAGGAACTGTCAATATCGGTGTATTAAGAGAAGGATTTTTCCGGGTTACTGCATTATACAAATACAGTTCAGGCGATACTTATTACAGAAAAGATCATGTTGCTGAAAAAGGCTGGATTGATAATTATCATATTCATTACTCAGGTTTACTTCTTGGCTATGGTATAAATAATAAACTTACCGCAGAAATTGAGATTGGGGGATTCCCTCAAAAATACCAGGATTTTAATTATTTTTCTCATTCCAGCAAGGGCTTTTCTCATTTAATTGTCTATGGAAAATATAATATTTTCCATAGTATTAAACACGAAATTGAAATAACTGCCGGCATCGGCGGAAGGATGCCGTTAATTCTCAAAGAAAGAAACTTACCGGAGGAAGAATATCTTCCACAGCATGTCCTTCCTTCAACCGGAGCATTTGGAGCTGTTCTGCAGGCTTTTCTACATAAAGGATTTAAAAATTTGGGACTGCGTTTTTTCTTGATCCACAGAACCGATATAAATGCTGAAAATAATCTGGGGTATCAGTATGGAACGGTTTATAATACTTCTTTTTATACAGTTAAAAACATTCTTAAAGAACTATCAACAATTCTTGAAATAAGGCATGAATTAAGAATGAAAGATAAATATCAAGGTGAATTGCATGAAGATTCCGGCGGGTTTAATTTTATTATTTCTCCACAGTTAAACTATGTTTTTGGAAAATTTAACATTTCCGCTTTTTATGAGTACCCATTTTATAAATATTACAATGGACATCAGCTATCTAACAATTCATCTTTTGGAGTCAATTTAACATGGCAAACAAACTTATTCGGGAATTGATATGAAAATAATGTATAAAATATTAGCCGGAATTTCATTATTAATGTCTTCCGGATTTGAAAATATCAATACATCTTCACATAAATTAATATTAAAAGTTTCTTCCATAAAGTTTGTGAGATATCTTTTTAAGTGAAAAGCTAAAAAATGAATTTAATAAAATGAAATTCTTGTTTATCATCATTATATTTTTCTTTATTTATCAATATTCACTGGCAGATGTCAATAATATGTCTATTAACTTAAATATTCGGGAAAGGTTTGAAAATTGGAACGGTATGAATAAAAAAATCTACGGCGATAATTCTGCTGACGCCGCAGGCGGTATTTACGACAATTTTCTTCTTCAAAGGATTGCAGCCGGATTTACTTATAATATCGGAGAAAACTTTGTAATATCAGCGCATTCTCAGGATTCAAGGGCTTTCGGATGGTCATTAAGACAAGCTCAGTACCCTGATTTATTTAAGATTCATTCAAAAGAAACTCCATCGCCATATTATATAAAAAATCCAAATGAAGAATTCTTTGAATTGTATGATTTGTTCATTCAATACAAGGATATGATTGAAGGACTATCAATTACTGCCGGCAGGCAAAAAATAAGTTTTGGCGATACGAGAATTTTTGGCCGGGGAGAATGGGGAAATTCAGGCAGATGGAATTGGGATGCGTTAAAGCTAACTTACTCGGAAGGATTAAACACTTATAACTTATGGGCAGGCGGGACAAAAATTAATGACCCGAACCAAACAAACATTCCGTTTACAAATAATGAATATTATGGAATTGGGACTTATAATACCGTGGCATTGTACGATGATACAAAAATAGAACCTTTCTTAGCTACAAAATGGCAGGGCAGCGCCGATTATATAGAAAATCAAAATATAAATCATTATTGGCTCGGGGCGAGGCTCGTCGATTCAAATTACTATAATTTTGATTATGACTTTACGGCAGTCAAGCAATTCGGCAATGATAACGGGAAAGATATCAATGCTTTTGGCATTGCTTCCAGGATTGGGTATAAAGCAAAAGATATAGCCTGGTCGCCTCTTCTGAGTGTAAGATATGTTTATGCCAGTGGTGGTGAAGGTAATAATGAAATAAATACTTTTGATCCGGTATATGGCTCAAGAGATAAATATTATGGGAGAATGAATATTGTAAGATGGAGAAATTTATCTGATTTTGAAATTTCTCTAGAACTCTTTCCAATAAAAAAAATGTGGGTAGAATTGAAGTATAATTATTTAAGCATACCTAAACCGGAAAATTTTTCTTTCGGAAAAAATCTCAGATTAAAACCTGGTTGTCATCATTTAGGTGATGAGATAGATGTTTGGATAGAGTATAAAGATTTTTACGATTTAAGTATTGTTATTCTCGGCGGCTATTTTATTCCTGCGGATGTTGAAAAAATAAATGACAAGCCTGCGAATAATTCCGGCTGGATAGCATTACAGTTGTCATATAAGTTCAATTATATTTTTTAATGATATGGATAAGAAAAATGTGTACAATAAAGAGAAAAGTCATTTCGTCGCTTGGCTAAATGTAAAATTGTTATTTAGGGACATAACTGATGACAGAAAAAATAGAAAAATTGAAAGTTGTTTCCGAATTGAACAGAGTACGGATTTTATTAATGCTTATGCAAAGATCACTTTGTGTATGCGAAATTACTTCAATTCTCGGGTTATCAACAGCAACCGTTTCAAATCATCTCTCATACATCCGTGACAATGGATTTATCAAGATCGAAAAGGAAGGAAAATGGATTAATTATAGTATCAACAACCAAATAAGCAATCAAATTGTAAAAGATATCTTGGATTTACTGCCATTATGGTTTGGAAATGAAGAGATAATTCAAAAAGATTTATTAAAAGTGAAACAAGCTGACAGATACGAAATAACTTATAGCAAAAAAAAATTAGTTAGTTAATATGAATCGTGAAACTAATATATTAAAAAATACTGTTGAACTTGATAGTCATCATCTTGGGGATGAAATCGATATATGGATTGAATACAAAAATATCAGCAATTTCAGTTTAGTTTTTTGTTGGAGGATATTTTATTCCTGCCGACGTTCAAACCATAAATGATAAAAAAGCTGTTAATGCTTTATGGTTGGCATTACAACTTAATTATGAGATTGACAGCGAGATAGTTGAATTATGAAAAATGCAATAAAAAATATGAGAAGTTATTCGAAAATAACGATAGAATCTGTCGGGCTATCGTCAGAACCCGTCGGTGTAAAATTTTTAGAACAAATACCGAAAACAAATCAAAATATTGCCGGGAACCACAGATTCTGTCAGCTTATTATGAGGGCTCGAGAGGGCGAAGAACTTATTCTTACTCCTGAAAGCATTTCCTGTCCCGCAGCCGCGGCGGCATTAGGATTCAAACCATTACCCGATAAATTAGAAGACGGTACTATGCTTCAAGGCTATGGCATTTTTCAAAAGAAAGAATCAGCATTGAAAGTTATGGGGGATATGCCAAGACTTGAGCAAGGAAAATATAAGGCTGTTGTCGCTAAACCCTTAGCCGATTGGGAGGAATTACCAGATGTAGTTATAATAGAAGATGAAGTTGAAAAGTTAATGTGGGTTGCTTTGGCTTATTTGAATGACGAGGGCGGAAGGCTTGAGTTTAGCACGAGTGTATTGCAAGCTATGTGCGTTGACGCAGCGGTAATTCCTTTTCTCACTGATGATATTAATATGAGTTTCGGATGTTATGGATGCCGCGATGCTACTGACGCCAAACCAAACGAAGCTATTTTGGGATTTCCTGGGAATAAATTGGAAATGGTTGTCAGTAATCTAAAATACTTAAAAGACAAAGCAATACCGAGGTCAAGACAGAAATCAGTATTTAAAGCTTTTAGTCAAAGATTAGAGAATGCGAAATAACAAATGTATAAGTCAATAATTATATACAGCTTACTGATATTATTCATAGTCTTCATTGAAGAAGCACAATCAAATGAGTATAGATTAACTCAATTATTAGATAGCGCCTTGCAAAATAATTACCTTTTGCAGGCAAATGAGAAAAATACGCAGATAAAACTATCTGAAATTGAGATACTAAAGACTAATTATCAACCAAGGATTAGCGCCTCTTTGGGATTCTCCTACTGGAAATTTCTTCT
Source organism: uncultured Hyphomicrobiales bacterium (assembly GCA_964645005.1). Lineage (GTDB taxonomy): Bacteria > Bacteroidota > Ignavibacteria > Kapaibacteriales > UBA2268 > CAZXYS01. The sequence goes on from CAZXYS010000041.1 coordinate 32,998, forward strand.
ACCCAATAAGCAAAGGCTACTTGGCGAGTCCCTTACAGATATGTACACTGATATTACTGTATATCAAACCATTTATGATTGGGGCGAAAATAAAGAAAGAAAAGCTATCGTTAAAGATGAAATTGAGCTGAACGATGAAATACGTCGCCAAATTAAAAACACAGTAATTTGGGGCGTTTCCGATGCCTATTTTGAAGCTCTCAAAGCAAAATCGGAGATAGACGCCGTTAAAAATTCGCTTGAACAGCTGCAATCGCAATTGCAATACGCCAAAAATCTATATGATATTGGTAAAGTTTCGGGTCTCGATGTTTTAAAAATACAGGTTCAGATTTCAGTAGAAGAAAAAAACCTTATAAAAGCTAAAAATGATTTCCAAAGCAAATTGATAGAGATTAAGAGACTTTGCTATCTTGGAGAAGGCGAAATTATAGCCATACAAGATATTTCTAAGAAGCTTTATAAACACACAGAAAATCGGTCTTTCTCTGCCGATTCACTTTATAGGGAGATTCTTAATGAACATCCGGAGTTATTTGTAAAAGACAAACAAATCAATATAGAATCAAAACAAAAAGAATTATACGAACTACAAAACATGCCCGAGGTCTATTCCTATGGTATTGCCAGTTGGGAAGATGGCTACATTCCTTTTGGCGATAACTTCAATTACAATATCGGCGTTGGCATCCGCTACTCCATACCATATTGGGGTGGAAGCAGCTATAAAACTGAAATGATTCAAAGCGATTACCGTATTGAACAGTTAAAGGATGAAAAAAATCAAATACTGCATGATATAAAAAAAGAAATTGACTTGTCGCTGAATAGCATTATAGATTTAAAAGGCGAAATTTCCAATAACGAAAAAATAATTGAACTGGCAGCCAAAACCCTTGATAATTCTTCGGTGCAATATCAAGCTGGACAGGGAAATATTATTGACGTGCTCGACGCTCAAAAGATATTAACAGAATCAATAATTATGCATGATAAATCAAAAATTGCTTATTTGCAGGCCCTCGCAAAGCTGAATTATTTATTAGGTAATGATAATTATCCTTTTAATTAAAAATGAAAAAAATAACAAAATGATGATGATGAAAAAATATACTTTAGTTATGCTGCTAACACTTGCTGCCATGCTGATTTCGTGCAATAGCGAGCAAGGACCTGCTCAGCAACCAAAGAAAAAAAAGGTGCCCCTGGTAAGTGTAGAACCGGCTATGAAAACAAAGATGGTCTCTTTTATTGAAATCACGGGTACTATTCAGCCCAACATATTTACCGACATTAAATCGCCCGCTGACGGTATTTTAGAGTCTCTTAGGGCTCGCGAAAATCAAATGGTGGAAAAAGATGACATAATTGCGGTAATCAATCCAAATGACCGTGTGGCTGTTATATCAAACAATCAATTAAAGGTTGATCTGTTGGAAGAAAAAGTAAAAGAGGCTGATAATAATTCAGAAAAACACGAAAAATTAATACAGGAACTCGACAAAGCGAAAAGTAATCTGGAGTACGCTAAAAATATGTATCAGACCATTCCCGTTATCTGCCCAATGAGCGGGTTGGTAACGCAGCGCTGGCTCGATGAGGGCAGCCAGGTAAGCGATCAAGAAAACATAATAACAATTAGCGATATGAGTTCTCTGGTTATAAAAGCCGAAGTAAACGAAAAATATTTTGAAGCCATTAAACAAGGCAAAAAACTGCCTGTAATACTCAATGCCTATCCAAATGATACATTAACAGGCAAAATCAGCTTAGTCTATCCACAGGTTGACCCGGTAACCCGAAGTGTAAAGTTTGATATTAAAATACTAAATTTCGACAAGCCCCTTTTACCCGGGATGATGGCATCTGTTAAAATACCGGTGTCTGTCAGGGAAAATGCTGTTTCGGTGCCCGAGCACGCTGTTCTTTCATCACCCGATGATAAGTATTTTCTTTTTGTCGTAAACGAAGATTCACTGGCTCAGAAAAGGATAGTACATACAGGCATTTCATCGGGGAATAAAATCGAAATCATCAAAGGATTAGAGGAAAATGAAATAGTTGTCGTGTCAGGTCAGGAGATGTTAAAAGATAGCGTTAAAGTTAAAATAGTGGGAACATCAAGAGCTGAAAAGAAATGAAACTAACGACACAATCCATAAAACGTCCTGCAGGAACAATCATATTGATGATTGTGTTAATAGTGGTGGGAATATCCGGCATTTTTAGAATGCCGACGAATATGCTTCCCGATATAACCTACCCTATGGTAAAAGTTTATGTGTACTGGCCCGGCGCAACGCCTGAACAAATTGAAAATGAAGTAGCCACAGTTATTGAGCGAAAAATGGCTACAGTCGATAACCTCGATTACATCGAATCTATGTCAGAAGAGGGCGTCTATACCTTGCTGGTAAATTTTGACTATAGTGTAGACCGCGATGTGGCTTATCAGGATGTGCTGGCCAAATTAGGATTGATTAAAAAGGATTTACCTGCTGGTATTTTAGAACCAGTTGCTTTTAAGGCAGACCCATCCCAGCTTCCGGTGGTTGAGATCATCGTCTCATCAGATAATATGAGCCTTACACAGCTAAGGACCTGGGTAGAAAATGAGTTTCAGGAGGAATTCGCATCGGTAAAAGGCTCCGCCGGATCGGCCCTTTCGGGAGGAATGATGCGGGAAATCCGTGTGCACATCGATCCAATCAAAATGATGGGGTACCAAATTACCTTGGATGAAGTTGCCAACAGACTGAAAAAAGAAAATATTGATATAGCCGGGGGGCGTGTAGTTACCAATAAAAGAGATTATATTATACGTACTTACGGGGAATTTCAGTCGCTCGAAGAAATTGAAAACCTGATTCTCCGTAAGCCGGACAATGGCGGCCAGA
>CAZXYS010000042.1:0-31693 GCA_964645005.1 uncultured Hyphomicrobiales bacterium
TTACGGCGATAACGGAGCCTGCCTGATGACAACCGACCAAGGTAAATCCTGGAAGCAATATTCCATGCATCCTTACGGCGAGATCAGAAAAATTGTTAATTTCAAGGATACACTCTGGGGCGTCATTGACGAAGGATTTATTGTTAAATCAACAGATCATGGTTTTACCTGGGATAAATATAAATTTGAACCGGATAGCGCAGACAAATTAATATATATTATCGTAAATGAAAATAGTGTTTATATAAGAAGCAAATTCTCCGTTTATCAATTCAATAGAGAATTAGAATTGTTAAATTCTTTTTCTGATGAGATGATTGAGTTAAACAAGATAACTTACAATATTCCCGAAGAAGCGCCCGCTTATTACTTTCATTACGATAAATTATATTACTTAAACAAGCAAATAATTATTCCACTATCTTATGCGGATCAAGGAATGTTGGTTTTATCAAATGATCTTAAAGAAAATAAATTTATCGACCTCGAAGAAATTCTTGAGAAGAGATTTATTGACACATTGAACTTCTATGAATTGAGAGGTATAATTTATTATAATGGCAAACCTGTATTAAATATAAACAGGAATTTATATTATGCAAATGATGATTTTACGGAATGGTCGTATTTTTTCAAGGATACGACTTATATGAACCGGGAGGATTCACTATTTCAGAGAAAGTATGGCTCTTTTGTCGGCGATTATTATGTAATAAATAATGAGTTGTATTACAATAAACCGTTTGATAATAAAAGTAATAGAGGTTTTGATGATTTAGGAATAACCAAATACTACTCAAATCCTTTAGATACGTTTAAATTGATAAATAATCTGTTTAAAAATAAATATTATACAGTTGATTTTTCCGGTGTGGGAAAAGGAAGTCTTGATGGTATAAGAGACGTATTATATAATTCTGATCTTACAGTATTTCAAGATTCAGTTATTGTATTAGCCGGTTGGAACAAATCTTTACTGCAAACAAGAGATTTGGGTAAATCATGGAAGTTGATAAGTTATCTATCAGGGAAACCTGAGGTAATTATTAATGATTCGAGTTATGTTTTCTTTAATGATAGATCTGAAGAAAATGAAATAAACATAACAAAAAACTATGGATTTACATTTAAACCAACTCAAACAACAAAGTATGATTCTACATACCCAATAAAAATGCAATTAGATGAATATATAACGAATGGTGTTTTTTATTTAGATAGTACAGGTAAAGGTTTTTTAGGAGGAATTAAATTTGCTAGTACAGATATAAATAATTTGGCTGTCACTAGAGATGGAGGGAAAACATATGAATTTATTTCTGATAATGATTTAACTTTTGGTTATATGACTCCGTATCTTGCTTATTATTCAAGTAACGTAGTATCATTTGATGAAAAATTTATTTTTTACAACAATGATGATTCAAGAATCAATAAAAATCAATATAGAAACATACTGTATTATATTGATACAAATTTTAATGAAACCGACTATCTTAGTTATGATTCATTATTTATAGTCCACTATATAATAGCCAGAAACATAGATCATTTCTATCTATTGACAACAACCAATGATAAATCTAATATTTTTGATAATAGGTTTGAAATTAAGGAAACATTAGACGGTGGGAAATCTTACAAGACTATCCTTTCATTAGAAAGAGAACTTAATTTAATACAAATATACGAACATAATAAAGATTCCGTATTCTTTATCAGTGAAAATCCTACCAGATTATTCCTATACGATTTAACGAGAGATGTGATTGACACACTATATAAAAATGAAAAATCAGAACATCTTTTTATAATGTATTTAAGCGGGCAATTTTACCTTTTAGGAAAAAATTTATTTATTGTTAATTCCAATAGGAATGACCTAACCCAGTGGACTGAAGCAGACTGGGATTACGGGACGCCATCATTTGAAGAGGTAGTATTTAAGGGCGATGTGGCACTTGCAAAGCTTAGCGACAGCTTACGCCCATTGAATTATTACCGGATAATGAAATCTAAGCCAACACCTGTTGAAGAACAAAAGTCGGAAATGAAATACTATACAAGACATTTTTATGCTTCGCCACCTTACCCAATACCAGGGAAAACTACAATAAGAACTAAAGTGTCATGGGATATGAGCTTCGAATTGGAAGAAGCAATATCCGGCATTTATGATATATATGGAGATCGAATACAAGATCAAGAAAACATAAATGTGAAAATATTAGGTAAAGCACCGGCTGAATTAATATGGAATTGTTCTTCCGTATCAAGTGGATTATATTTTATTTTAATTAAACATAATGGTAGAATCGACAGCGTACCGGTCTTAGTGGAAAAATGAAAATATAGTTTTGAGCAGGGTAGGCGAAAAGTTAACTCAGGTTCAGATTCTCGCAAATGTAATCGTAAGTGATTATCGCTATTTATGTTAGAGAATCATTCGGTGCGGAGAGGGTGGGATTCGAACCCACGGTAGCGCATTATACACTACGCTGGTTTAGCAAACCAGTGCCTTCAGCCGCTCGGCCACCTCTCCTTTAAGAACAACTTAATTGTCAATGCAAAATTACAATTTTTTCTCTATTGACACAACTAATTTTAAATTATTGTTCGCTTTCTTTTTTATCTAATATCATCGTATTCGCCTGATCTGTAGGCATCACCAAAATATCCTGCAAACAGACATGCTTCGGTCTTGTCGCCGCAAATAAAATTGTCTCCGCCACATCTCTACCCGACAGCGGCGTATATCCCTTGTAAATATTATCCGCGCGTTCCTTGTCGCCGTGGAAACGCACGAGAGAAAATTCCGTCTCTACCAGCCCCGGGTCAATATTGCAAACACGCACGCCTGTGCCGTTCATATCTATCGTCATTGCACGGGACAGCGCTTTCACAGCATGTTTCGTAGCGCAGTACACATTGCCGGCGGGATATACTTCCCGTCCCGCAATGGATGCCACGTTAAAAATAGTTCCATCCTTCCGTTCTGCCATCTGCGGCGACACCAGCCGCGTAAGATACAGCAATCCTTTGACATTAGTATCGATCATCGTTTCCCAATTATCGATGACGCCTTCCTGTATTTTCTCTAAGCCGCTCGCGAGACCTGCATTATTGATCAAAACATCAATTTGTTTAAAATTCTCAGGTATAGCTTTGTAAACCTGTTCCAATGCCGCTTTGTCGCGGATATCACATTGCATCATGTGTAATTCAGTGCCGAACTTGGTCTTCAATTCGCCTGCGATAGCGTCGAGATGTTCCTTCCTTCTTGCCAGCAGGATAAGTCTGGCGCCAGCTTCCGCGAAAACTTCCGCGCAGGCTTTACCTATCCCTGCCGAAGAGCCGCTTATGAAAACCGTTTGTCCGTCCAACCGCATATTAATTCCCCTCTTTTTCTGACCAATCCTTCGTTTTCCTTAGCAAATTAATAATTCCGTTTTCACCGGGCAAATGTCCGGCGCCGACGACCACGAAATAAGTACCGCTTGATTCAAGATAGCCGTCAATTTTCTTCACCATATTTACATTACGCTCATTGACGAGTTTTTCCATCATACTTTTCAATTCCGGAAATTTTCCTATCTCACCTTCGATATATTTATCGACAGCCTCGATTTCCCCTTTCTTCCATGATTCTATTAAATCTCTGGTTTTATCAATTTCTTCACTTACATTTTGCAGAGAGTATTGGATATAATCATTGGATAATTTATCAAATTCGGATAAATATTTCGCCTGTATTTCGAGTGATTCAAGCTCAAGAACTTTCCTATCGCCTTTTTTATTTATAAAATGCTGTTCAATACCTCCAGCCTGAGATATTCCCGAATTTTCATGCGCCATCATAGTAACCGTAAGCGCCGCCGCCCAGGGTTTCATCCTTGAGTACATCATTTCGGGGATATTAAATTCCTTAAATTTTTTTATCAGCATGGCATAAGTTTCCTTTGAGACATTCTTTTTGAGAGTTTGACCATCGGAATACATAAACAATTCCATAGATTTCATTGGATCGACACTTTCCATATCCACTTCTACGACGAGATAATCCGATTGCTCAAAAGCATTCATAATCTCGTCGGACAGCGGGTAGAACGATTCATCACCAATATGTACAGACCCCAAAATATAAACTTCCGTGAAATCCGATTCCACATGCCACAGCACATTATCACCGACTTTCTCGACCTTGTAGCCCTGCTCGGTTTTTGTTGCAGCGCAGGATGCCAGCATTGCAATAAGCAGGACAGCAGCAAGACACTTCAGTTTTTCCATCATGATCTTAATCTCATTAATTTTGAAAAAGTTATTTTTACAAATTATAGATTTATCATTAATTATACAATACAACTTCCCATCTAACACTTTTGTAAATGAAATCTTTTTATAAGTTTATACGAACATCAGGTATTAAATAAGAATCCACCCCTTAATCCCCTGCTTAGTAAGAAGGGGTAGTTAAGTTTTTAGAATTAAGCTATTTATTCTAATGCAAAATGTGGGTTTATCCTATTCCAGCGGAAAATACTATAAAAATTGTACTGAAAAAAGCAGCAATTTGCTTTATGTAATTATAATTATTGATGCTAAAGGCAGAACTGTTATCAATAGCAGAATATCAGGCGAAGAGTTGGAACTATATATATCTACTTATCCGAGCGGCGTTTACTTCGTCAGGATAATTGACGGCGACAGGATTTTGGATAAGAAATTTGTTAAATAAAAAACGAAGACCCGAAAATCAATAAACTCGGCAAAATTGCTATGGAAAAGGTATATGGTAAAGAAAAATAAGTATCCCCAATGATTCCCCTCCTTGATAAGGAGGGGAGTAAGGGGTGGTTCTTACGCAAACTTATCCTTCAGAATATCCGCAACCGTCGGGCTGCCGATCTCAGAAAGCTCGTAATAAACTCTTGTATTCGGTTTTTCGATCTTGATGAATCTGGCAAGGTCGATTGGTGTGCCGATTACTACCGAGTCACATTCCGTGGCGGCGATTGTCGCTTCGAGGTCTTTCATCTGCTGCTCGCCGTAACCCATTGCAGGCAGAAGTATGCCTATTCCCGGATACGTCTCGAATGTCTCTTGAATTCTACCGACTGTGTATGGACGCGGATCCACCAAATCGATAGCGCCAAATCTACGTGCAGCAACAACGCCGGCGCCGAATTCCATCTCGCCGTGAGTCAATGTTGGACCGTCCTCAACGCATAGAACCCGCTTGCCTTTGATGACTTCCGGATCTTCGACATTGATCGATGAAGCAGCTAAAATTAACTGTGCATTGGGATTTATTTCGCGAACATTATCCATGACCATTTCCACATCCTCAGGATAGGCGGAATCGACTTTGTTCAGCACGACGACGTCAGCCAGATGCAGGTTAACTTCGCTCGGATAGTACATCACCTCGTGTCCTGCGCGCAGCGGATCAGCTACGACGATGGACAGATCAGGCTTGAGAAAAGACATATCGTTATTTCCGCCGTCCCAGACAATGACGTCCGCTTCTTTCTCAGCTTCACGGGTTATGGCTTCGTAATCAACGCCGGAATAAATCACGCTGCCCATGGCAATATGCGGCTCGTATTCTTCCATTTCCTCGATAGTGCAATTGTGTTTTTCTAAGTCAGCTATCTCTGCAAAGCGCTGTACCTTCTGCTTTTCGAGGTCGCCATAGGGCATGGGGTGCCTGATAGATACCACTTTCTTGCCCATAGCCAGCAAAGAGCGCACAACTGCGCGGGTAGTCTGGCTTTTGCCGCAGCCTGTGCGGACTGCCGTAATTGATACAACCGGCTTGCTCGACTTCACCATTGTCGGTTCAGCGCCCATCATAGAGAATTTCGCTCCGGCTGCCATCACTTTGGAACCAAGATGCATGACGTGATCATAATCGACGTCGCTGTAAGACATTACACATTCGTCAACATTATATTTTTTGATTAGATTGCCCAGTTCTTCTTCCGGCTCGATCGGGATGCCGTCCGGGTAGTTCTCGCCTGCCAGCGCGGCGGGATACTTACGTCCGGCAATATCGGGAATTTGCGCCGCCGTGAACGCTGCAACTTCCGTATTCGGGTCGCTCCGGTAAACCATGTTGAAATTGTGAAAGTCTCTACCGGCTGCGCCTATGATTATTACTCTTTTCTTATCCATTTTTTACTCCTTTTATTTTTATGGATTGTTTGTGTATTTTTTTGTTATCAACCACAGGGTTAACCCTGTGGTTGATAGACCCTTTGGGCGTACTATCGATTATCCCTTATCCATTTCCTCATCGACCATCTCGATCACCTTCTTGAATCTTTCCGCCGCCCAATCGAGTTCGTCTTTATTGATGACAAGCGGCGGCGCCACGCGAATGATGTACTCATGCGTTTCCTTTACGAGAATGCCTTCTTCCATCAGCTTTTCGCAGTAGGGGCGGGCGGAAACATCCATCTCGATTCCTACCCATAAGCCGCGACCGCGGATCTGCACAATGTGCGAACTTTCAATTTGATGCAGTTGCGAGCGGAAATAATCACCCAATTCGAATGATCTGTGGATAAGGTCTTCCTCTTCGAGCACTTCCAGTGCGCGGACAGCCACTGCCGCTGCTAACGGATTACCCCCGAAAGTAGAGCCATGCTCGCCCGGATGAATTACGCTCATTATCTCTCTATCAGACAGTACAGCCGATACAGGATAATATCCACCCGATAAAGCTTTGCCAATTATTACAACATCCGGGCGAACGCCTTCATACTCGAATGCGAACAATTTACCCGTTCTGCCGAGCCCTGTCTGAATCTCATCGACAACAAACAGTATGTTATTCTGACGGCATAGTTTCTCGATATCATTCAGATATCCTTCCGGCGGAATGTTTATACCGCCTTCCCCTTGTATCGGCTCTAACATGATTGCGCATGTATTCTTGTTAATCTTTTTCCGAAGATCAAAGATGTCACCGAATTTAGCAATCTGAAAACCCGGTGTCGGTGGACCGAAGCCCTTGTAAGCAGATTCTTCCGTCGAAAATCCTACGATAGTCGTAGTCCTGCCGTGGAAATTGCCGTCCATTACTACTATTTCAGCCTTACCATCCGGTATGCCCTTCACGTCATAGCCCCAGCGCCGGGACAGCTTTATGGCGGTTTCCACAGCTTCAGCGCCTGAATTCATAGGCAATGACATGGTATACCCCGTCATTTCGTGCAATTTTTTATATAAATACGGCAGCTTATCATTACGGAATGCGCGGCTGGTAAGGGTAACTTTCTGTGCCTGTTCTACTATTGCTTCATATATCTTGGGATGACAATGCCCCTGATTAACAGCTGAATACGCCGCCAGGCAGTCGAGATATTTCTTACCGTCAACATCTGTGACCCAGCAGCCCTTTGCCTCATGTATAACAACATCCAGCGGATGATAGTTATGAGCGCCGTAAAGCTCTTCTATCCTTATAAAATCAGAAGTTTGCATACGCCGACCTTTCGTTTTATTTATAAATTACGTTAGTATTGTTCGAATAACATCGTCAACAGCGCCATTCGCACGTATAATCCGTTTTGCGCCTGCCTGAAATACGCTGCCCGCGGGTCGTTGTCCACTTCGTGGTCGATTTCCACCGAACGCGGCAGCGGGTGCATTATCACCGAGTCATATTTCATCACACTGAGCGAATCACGGTTTATATTGTACATGGACAGATCAATATCCCTGCCTTGCAATCTTTCCCTGTCAATTCTTGTCTGATACGCAACATCAACTTTAGCAAGAATATCTTCCGAGTTCGATGAAAGCTGGTAAGTTACGCCTCTTTCCTCGAGATGCTCAAGGATATCGCTTTTGATTTGCATTTCCTCTGGCGCTATGAAGTACAGTTTTATCCTGTCAAATTTTCCAAGAAGATAAGCCAGCGAACGCACCGTGCGCCCCTGATCCAACGCCCCGAAAAAGGCTACCGAAAGCCCGTCCAACGTCTTACATTCTTTATAAATTGTATAAAGATCCAGCAGAGCCTGCGTCGGATGCTGACCGCCGGAACCGTCGCCTGCATTTATCACCGGCACCGAAGATACCGAAGCAGCCCGCTTGGCGCCGCCTTCTTCGTGGTGGCGGATAACGATAGCATCCGAATAATGCGAAATTATGCGGATAGTATCTTCCAGCCGTTCGCCTGTATATTCCGACGAGAATTCCTGTGCCTGCTCAGTGGACAGAACTTTCCCGCCAAGCCGGTACATAGCCGATTCAAAAGAGAATCTCGTACGCGTTGAAGGCTTATAGAAAAGCGTCGCCACGACCTTATTATCGTAGTCGCGGGTGCCGCCGCGTGCCACGATCTTTTTCATGTGATTGGCGCGCTCGAATAGTTCCATCAGCATAGGAACCGTAAATTGCTGCGATTCGACGATATGGTTTAATTTCATATTTTCACCTCTGATTGTTGGTGTTTAATCTATCTGTCAATTGTCGTTACTTTTCATTATAATCGTTAGCTCCCCTCCTTAGTAAGGAGGGGAGTGAAGCCGAAGGCTTTACGGGGTGGTTAACCTCACGGTACCACATGCGTACCCTGTTTCCCTTCAAGCGCTTCGCTCAGGCACTCGAAGGAAGTTATTATCGCCTTTTTCCCGCTATTGCGTACGAATCTTATAGCTGATTCCACCTTCGGTCCCATACTCCCAGGCGGAAATTGTCCTTCATTCAGATATTCCTCGAGTTTATCAACTTTTATTTCCGAAATAGCCTCTTGTTCCGGCGTCTTGAAGTTCAGGTATACTTTATCAGTATCCGTCGAAATTATGAACAGATACACATCCAGTTCCTTCGCCAGCAGAGCGGACGAGCGATCCTTATCAATGACGGCTTCCGAACCTTCGATTTCGCCGGTTTCGCGTATAATAACCGGGATACCGCCGCCGCCGCAGGCTATTGTGATAATTCCCAGATCTATCGTTTTGCGGATTACTTCCAGTTCAAGTACTTTCATCGGCTCAGGTGAAGGAACCACCCGCCTGTAGCCGCGCGCAGCATCCTCGACTATATCCCAGCCTAATTCTCTCTTCTTAACTTCCGCATCTTCTTTTTCGTAGAAGGGACCTATCGGCTTGGAAGGATTCTTGTAAGCCGGATCTTCGTGATCGACAGCCACCATTGTCGGGATTACCGTCGCCAGCTTATCCACGCCCTGAACTCTGAACTCCATAGCCAGCGCTCTTTGCAAGATATAGCCGATTTCGCTTTGCGTTGTAGCCACGCACATATCCAGCGTATGGCGATACACCTCGCCGACGGCTCTCTCGGATCGCAGAAGAGCCGCGCCGGCTTGAGGTCCGTTCCCGTGAGTTATCACTATATCCCAGCCTTGCTTGATCATCGCCACCAGACTCTTTGCCGTAGCGCGGGCATTGACGAGCTGCTCGCGTATAGCGCCGCGTTCACCCGCTCGTATCAATGAATTACCGCCTACCGCTATTAACGATTTATTTGCCATAGTTTTCTTGCTTTTTTGTTGATTTTTGGATGGGATATCTTAGAAGCGTCATTCTGAATGGAACGAAGTGGAATGAAGAATCAAGGCTGCCCTTCATTACCGGATTCTCAGCTTCGCTTAGAATGACCTTATCAAATTTCTCGTACATACCAGACACACCCATCTTAACATAATCTCTTACTTCTTTCCACCCATCAACTTATACATAATCGCCTTTTGCACGTGCAGCCGGTTCTCCGCTTCCTGGAAGACCACCGAATAGTCGGCGTCGACGACATCGTCAGTCACTTCCTCTCCGCGATGCGCCGGCAGGCAGTGCATGAAGATAGCATCAGGCTTGGCTTTAGCCATCAGTTCCGAATTCACTTGGTAGGGCTCGAAAATCTGCTTCCGCAAACCAGCCTCTGATTCCTGCCCCATCGAAGCCCAGACGTCCGTATAAACAACATCCGCCTTCTTCGCAGCTTCATGCGGATCGTGAGTGACAGCGATATTAACGCCTGTTTCCTTAGCGGCTTCGACTGCCTGCTGGTAGGCGATTAGATTAGGTTCGTAGCCGATAGGGCTTGCGACCGTCACATCCACACCCAGCCTTGCACCGGCAAACATCAGCGAATGAGCCACATTATTGCCGTCGCCGACATAGCACAGCTTCCGCTTTTTGAAATCGCCCTTAACCTCGTACATAGTCATATAATCCGCCATAGCCTGGCAGGGATGCGTGAAATCCGTCAGCCCGTTGATAATCGGAATGGCGGCGAATTCGGACATATCCTCGACGATCTTATGCGCGAAGGTGCGAATCATGATCCCCTGCACCATGCGCTCGAGATTTTTCGATACGTCATAGACAGATTCACGTTTGCCAAGATTGATCTCGGCGGGCGACAGATAGATGGAATAGCCGCCGAGCTGCTGGATACCTACATCGAAGGTCGTCCGCGTGCGCAGCGACGGTTTCTCGAATAACAGCGCCAGGGTTTCGCCTTTCAGCGTTTCGGAATACTTTGCCCTGTTCGCTTTCATATCAAGAGCAAGTTTGAAAGTATCAATAATTTCTTTCGATGTGAAGTCGGTTACTCTTAGAAAATCCTTTTTCATATAGACCTCGTTAATTTATTAAAAGCTATTTTGTTTTCGCAAATAAGCCGAATTCAAATGTATAAACTGAATACGACTTAGAAAAACTTTAAATGTATAAAAAACAGAAATTTGTGTAGATGCTGGCTGCCGGCATTAATATTTTAGATGGGGGCATCCGTGGGGTAATGTTGGAATCGGATAATTTTGCTGGCGCGGTTTTTGGGAAGGTTGAAAACCGGCGACACCACATGTGTTTCCATGCAGAAGAGGTAACGTTCGTAAGTGGTGGTCTGCCGTTTCATAAAATCCGCTTAATTATCGAAAAAACATGATAAAGTTTTGTAATATAAGAAATTTTTGGGGAATATAAAAGATTATTAAAACCTACTTCACAGATTCCGATTAACATTAAAACCTGCTTCCCAAATTCCGATTTGGGAAGTATTATTTCCGGCATTTGCTATTGCATAAATCAAAATAATTAAGCAAATTGTATTATTAATATTTGAAACAGCTATGTTGATAAAAAAATGAGAGCCGGATACAAGATATATGACAAAGATGGAATATACTTCATTACCTCCAGTATTGTAGAATTCATTCCTGTTTTCGTAGACGATAAAATGTTCAGGATAATTACTGATTCATTAGAATTTTGTCGAAATGAAATGAATTTGAAAATATTTGCTTATGTTATCATGGACAATCATTTTCACGCTGCCTTATCAGCTCCAGAATTAACAAAAGTTATGAAGAATTTCAAGAGATACACAGCCAATCGGATTCTAAAGGAATTAAAAACGAAGAAAAATTCTTGGCTTTTGAACCAGCTTAATTATTGGAAAAAAGGACATAAAAGTAATAGTTATTATCAAGTTTGGCAGGAAGGATTTCACCCTCAGCAAATAAAAGATGCTGACATGTTGAGACAGAAAGTTAAGTACATACATTACAATCCAGTAAGAAGGGGATTGGTTAAAGCACCGGAATACTGGAAATATTCAAGCGCTTCAAATTATGCCGGACAAGAATCCGTTATTGAAATTGATAATATATGGTAGATGTAAAGCCAATCTTTTGAAAAAAAGAAGCTCCCAAATCGGAATTTGGGAAGCAGGGTGCAAAGCTTTGGATACGGAATTACAAATGAAGATTTATTTAAAAGAATTTTACATATTACTTCTCAACTTTTCAAGTTCTTTTTTAAGTGTAGGTATATCTTTTCGGATAATACCCCAGAGAATTTCAGGGTTCACAGCATCATAGGAATGGATAATTAAATTTCTCAAAGCAACAATATGTTTCGCACCAAGGATTTTCTTTCCCGGATCAATTTTAGTAATCTGGTTTACTGCTTCCCCGATAATTTCAAGTTGGCGTTCGACAGCTCTTTTAGCAAGGAAATCATTATTGAATTTGTTAAAATTATCGCCATATTTATCACATACTTGTTCGATCTCAGTGATAACTGATTCAATATCAAGTACATATTTAAGCAGTTGATTACGCTGCATAAAGCTCTACTTTCGAATTCTCAATTTCATTTATCAGTACGGCATTTTTAAGTGATTTAAAAGAAAGCAGTTGCACTTTTCTGCCAAATAAATTTTCAAGCTCTTCAAGAAATGAGAAGAAATAATCAGCATAATCGATAGGTTTGACAGAATCTGAAAATTCAACTACCATGTCCAGATCACTTCTTTTTGGATCAAAATTCCCTTTAGCGGCAGATCCAAACAGGTATAGCTGCGACACAAGATACCGTTCGCAAATTTGTTGCAATTCTTCAATATTTTCTTCGATAAGTTTAATCATATTGCAATATAAGAAAATACAGATAACAATGTAAACGAAAATAACTTGAAATCAGTTTCAAAAAGTCCTGCTTCCCAAATCGAAATTTGGGAAGCAGGGTGCAAGGGAAAAAATATACCCGCAAATTAGATCTTGGCAGTGATAACGTCGAATTACAACTTTGCGCGAAACAGTACTTCCTAATTTGGAACTTGAGCAGCAGTTATGTGATCCTTCATCCCCCCATCAAACATGCTCAACCCTCACCTTCTCATCCATTTCCTTTACCGCCTTCGCTACCCTCGACCTGTGGCAATCCTCGTGATCAGCTTCATAGCAGGTCAGCGCTATTCTGCCTTCTTTCTCGAGCAACTCGTAAACCTTCATCAGTGATTCCCACTCATTTTTAAGAGTCTCATTTTCGAACTGCTCGAATAGCTTTTGATATTCTTCCTTTGATTTCAGGTTCTTTCTCTTTTCTTTACTTATCCCCAGTTCGGGGAAGTGGTAGTAATCCATACCCATTTTATCGAGCGCGTAATTCAACTGCTTCTTCGAGAAGCCGAACTTCCTGCTATTCGGATTATTTCGCACGTCCACCAGCGCTTTGACATTGTTTCGGATCAACTTATTGATATAAGCATCGATGCTAAGCCCCTCATAGCCTATTGTGAACAGAGTGCGTTCCTTATTGGTATTGCGCTCTGCGTGAATTTTCCGAAGCTGTTCGCCATCAACCGGATTTTCCGCATTATCGCTATTTATGCCATAATACCGATAATTCTCGAAGACATATCTTGACAGCTCACTGCCGTTTAAACTATAAAAATTATCATAAATATCCTTCAGCGCTGCTTTATCCTTTGAATTAAGCTGGGCGGCGAAATCCTCGCTGCTGTTCAAATTCCATTTATCATTATTCCCGCCTACATATTCATTTTTCCTCAAAGTATCCAGATCCTTTTCCACCTGGAAAGAAAAAGCGCCCGCTTCGAAGGGGACAAAGTCAAACTGTGGCTCATCCTGCTCTATCGTAAACAAAAACAGCAGGTTGTGCAAATCATAATCATTCAAACGACCGCCGAACTGCCCCAACAAAGCGAGTATCAGTTTCCTTCTGTAATAAAGCATGTTGATTGAATAAATGTTGAAATTATTGAATAATTTTACCATTTAATAGAATGAATCATTAAAAAATTATTGATTTTTCTGGGACTTTTCCCTCATTGATGTGTCATTGTCATCATTTCAATCTAAGACCACTTAGGCAGAAAAGTCGAGAGCGCCGGGCTTTACAATGATTCCGGATATGTGGAATATGTTTTTGAGCCGGTAGGAAAAGGAGCAGGACTATATTATTATGTAATAAGAAGCGGCGATGAATTGGTGAGGTGGAAGGTAGTGAAATTGAGATGAATTTGTTAAAATTTTCCGGGAAGCTGCATTTTGCCATCAATCACGATAATCACATCTATCAAATTAATCACAGTGCAAAACAAAATCAGGATAATCAGGGTAATCAGCGCAAATCTGAGGTTCAGACATTCTTATTTCTAATTGATTAAAGCCTTGCTTTTCTTCTTCAAAATCCCTGAATTAAATAAATTCATTAATATAAAAGAAATTCCTGCTAAATCGGAATTAAGCAAGCATGGTTTATTCAATTACGAATGAGAAATTGAGGCAGCTATCTTTTGCTAAGGGAGAATTTGGCATGATGCCGGAGCGTCGGGTAGAACGTTACAAAGCAACGCCGAGGCGGGATTCCGCTGTGCTTCAACAGGAAAGTTGGACAGAGAAATGGAGAATATTCAGATATCATTCCCAAAAATCCTCCGGGAAACGAACAGCTTGCATTCTTGCCATCATTGTGTAAGATCTTTTTGATATGTAGCTTGTTGGGCGGGCGGGATTCCAGCGGCGTGGATTGGGCAGTACCACTGCCATCAATGAGCCCTGCCGGCGGGTTAGCTTTTTCGCTGGTTTGTTGAAATATTTGCGGGCGGCAGCTTCGGCACCGTAAATTCCATCGCCCCACTCGGCAACATTGCAATATACTTCGAGAATTCGCTTTTTTCCCCAGACGAAATCAATGATATATGTAAAATATACCTCCAGTGCCTTGCGGATGTATGAGACGTCATGCCAGAGAAAAACATTTCGGGCGGTTTGCATTGTGATAGTGCTTGCTCCGCGGACTTTTTTCTTGTGGCGGCGGTTGTATTCGCGTGCTTCCTCGACAGCCTTCCAGTCAATTCCGTGATGCTGGAAGAACCGGGAGTCCTCGGAAGCTATGGCGGATTTGATGAGATTTTTCGAGATTTGGTGCAGAGGTTCCCATGATCTGTCAAGCCGGGGTTCTTTGTTTTTCAGGATGGAATCGGCAATCCTATCGACCATTAGCGGCGTTACCGGCGGATTTACAAATTTGAAAAGGATGACAAGAAAAAGCGAGACGCTGAAAAAGCCTGCCATTAATTTGAATATGAATTTAAAATATCTTTTGAACATGGTAAAACCTTATTGTTGATTAAAACTCTCAAAAATATAAGTAAAATTTGAAATAAAATAAACTTAAAATAAGATATTCTAACAAGGGTTTTTAAATAAAAGTAAGTTTTTTTTCTAATTTTGAATCCCATTATTACTAAATTTGTAAAAAATTGACAAAGGGAAAGATCAATAGTTTTAATGACAGCAAAATATTATTATAATGATGAATTTACAAGGAAAAGGCTGGAGCTTGTCGAGTCTCTGCGTAGAAAAGGAATAGATGACAAAGTCGCCGATGCTATCGCCAAACTTCCGCGGGAGAAATTCGTAGCGCCGTCCTACGTTAACAGGGCTTACGAAGATACCGCCCTGCCGATAGAGTGCGACCAGACTATCTCGCAGCCTTATACTGTTGCATATATGACCGGATTGCTTGATGTCGAACCGGATGATAAGATTCTCGAGATCGGTGCTGGCAGCGGCTATCAGGCTGCACTTTTATATGTGATGGGAGCCAAGGTTTTTACTGTGGAAAGGGTGCAAGGACTTTACGACAGAGCCCGAAAGATATTTAACGAACTTGGGATGAACATAAATATTCGTCTGGGTGACGGATCTCTGGGCTGGAGGCAGTTCGCACCTTACGATGGTATATTGGTAACCGCTGCTGCACCTAAAGCTCCAAATACTCTTTTACAGCAATTGAAAGTGGGCGGCAGACTCGTGATTCCTATCGGTGACAGGGGAGCCCAGAGAATGCATTTAATACAAAGAGTTAACGATAAAGATTTTAAGGAATATAAATTCGACAGTTTTAAATTTGTGCCTCTGATAGGAAAAGAAGCCTGGAATGAGGAATAATCTTTGAATAATGAAATGTTCAAGCCATATATTATAGTGATCACCGGACCTACGGCTTCAGGAAAGACCTCGGTTTCAATCGAATTGTCGAAAATGACGGATATTGAGATTATTTCCGCTGATTCCCGGCAGATTTACAAATATCTGGATATTGGCACGGCTAAGCCTGAGCCTGAAGAAAGAGAAGCTGTGCCGCATCATTTTGTCGATTTCCTCGATCCGGCGCAAGATTATAGCGCGGGGAAGTTCGGCGCGGAAGCAGAAGAAGTAGTTGAAAATTTGCTCGCGAATAAAAAAATACCGGTGGTGGTCGGCGGTTCCGGACTATACATAAAGGCGCTGTGCGAGGGATTCATCGAAGAACCGGAGATTGCTGAGGAGCGGAAGAAACAAGTGAGGGATAAACTTGAAAATCAATTGGAAGTAAAGGGAATTGATTTTCTATATGATAAATTGAAAAAAGTTGATAAAAAGTCATGGGAGAAATATTCCGATAAGAATCCGCGGAGAATATTGCGGGCGCTGGAGTTTTACGCGATGACAGGGCGGAAGTTCTCGCTGGAACATAAAGCTCAAAGCAGTAAGAAAAATTTTGAGCCCTTGTATTTTGGTATTAAATTTGAGCGTGAAAAGCTATACGACAGGATAAATAAGCGGACGGAAATGATGTGGCGGAACGGATTGATAGAGGAGACGGAAATGGTACTTGAAATGGGCTGTTCGCCGGATCTGAATTCGCTGAACACTGTCGGTTATAAGGAATGCATTGCTTATTTGCAGGGCAAAATGAGCAAGACAGACGCTATCGAAGAAATGAAGAAAAATACCCGGCGCTTCGCAAAAAGGCAGTTGACCTGGTTCAGTCGAGTAGAAGGGATGAAATGGCTTGAGGGATCTGCTCCCGAAATAGCAGAAAAATTTTACGATATTTACAAAAATAAAATGGATTTGCGTCTGTCAGAAGAAAATTAGATTTTGCAAAAATGATTTAATATCGATATAAACATAAAATGAAAATAAAAAGTTACTACCTGTCATATAAATTATCAATAGCGCTGATTATTGGATTACTCAGCGTTTTCAGCAGTTTGCAGGCTGCGGAACCCGATACTTCCTCGCAATTGCAAATCGGCTACGGCGCCAAAATTACTGCCCAGGACAGCGCTAAGGTGCTGAAGACTTTCGAGGAAGATATTGAGAAAATTCTAAGAACATCGAAGCTTTACGGCACTTCTTATGGAATTGCCGTATATTCGCTTGAGCAGCATAAATATTATTATAAAAAGAACATTAATAATCTGTTGACGCCTGCCTCGAATACGAAGATTTTTTCTTCACTGGCTGCGCTGTTCCATTTAGGGAATAGCCATTATGTCACAACGCAGATCTTCACCGATGATGATAACCTGAAGGATAGCGTTATCAATGGGAATTTGTTCATCGTCGGGCATGGCGACGCTATGTTCAATGTCTATGATCTTGATACGCTTGTGTACAAAATCAGGGATATGGGGATAAAGAAGGTCACTGGGAATGTCTATGGCGACGGGACTTTTTTCGATCCCGAGACAGATCGCAAGATATATAGCGGCGACCGCGACAGAGTGATGAAACTCCCGCCGATCACTGCGCTCAGCATCGAGGGAAATGAAGCAACTGTGGAAATCTCTGCGGACGGCAAGCCGGGGGATTACCTCGATGTTACGCTTATCCCCAACTCCGAAGCTTTCCTCAAAAAAGTGACGGCGAAAGTCAGGGGTTACAGCAGGAAATCGGGTTTCAATTATGATATTGAGCCTTTACGGCTTTTCGAGGAGCACCCTGATGAGAATGATGAAATTCTCAGACTCGGCGATGCGGCGCCCGATTATGATAATTCCATGCGGCGGCGTTCCTGTTATGTGCGGTCGAATTTGCTGGAGTCAGGGAAGCAGTTGTTCAGTGTTTCCGGCTATTTGTATCCGAACAGGTCGTATAGCTACAGGTATTATATCAGGAAGCCTGCCTACGCTGTTGCTGGAGCTCTCAAAAACAGGCTGATCCTTGAGGGCGTTATCGTCGAGGGCGATGCTGATGTCAAGCCGCTTTCCGAGATAGATTCGACGAAGAAGCCGAAATTCATTGTGCAAAATGCGCGCCCGCTGCCGGATATTCTTAGCACGGTAAATAAGAACAGCAACAATTATCTTGCGGAAAATATTTATAAAATGATCGGCGCTGAGAACGGTAATCACGAAGATAATGCCGTCGGTACGCGCGAAGTTATCAAGAGAATGCTGGACAGCCTCGATATCGAATGCGAAAGCTGTATGCTGAATGACGGCTCCGGGCTGTCGCGGCGGAATCTGGTGACGGTTGACGCCGTGACGAAACTGCTGATAGCGGCGGATTCCCTCGATTTTGCCCGCGGCTTCGATACCACCTTGGCAATAGCTGGTATCGAAGGTACTATCAAAAGACGCTTCGGGAATACTATCGTCGAAGGTAATCTGCTCGGTAAAACAGGCACGCTGCGCAATGTGAGCGCGCTTTCCGGCTACGCAATGTCGCTGGACGGCGAAAAGCTGGTGTTTTCCTTTATTTTCAATGGCAACTATGTCAGCAGGTACAAGGATACTGAGGAAGAGCTGGCGCATTTGTTGACACAGTTTTTCTATTATAACGAGGAGTATTAGACTATGATTCTTTTACTGACTTAAAATCATTTACCATAGCTAATACATTATGGAAAGAGGTTAATGGCTAACGGTTAACGGCTACAGGTTAAGAATAAGATTTGTGAAATTTTTTGGATTGTAATACTAATCATAGAAAATTATGACTGATGAAGAGATTAAATCGCTGGCGAGAGCTCTGGTGGAAGAGATGCATAATATGCATTCCGCCGAGATAGCACCTAAATGGGAAGGCGGCTCGATATTTTTTATCCCCGCCGAGTCGGACTCGAAAGATCATGAAATGCCGATCGACAAACTAATGCATAAGATAGTCATGGTGCGCGATAACCTGCGCGTCCTCGAACAGCAGATCAACTCCAATAAAAATCTTTCCGAAGGTGAAAAACTCAAGCTGCAGAGCTACATCACCCGCTGCTACGGCTCGCTTACCTCTTTCAACTTCCTGTTCTACAGCGATGAGGATAAGTTCAGGTCGAAGTAAGGCTGCGGCTTTTTAAGAGTTCTAATTTTTGAATTATAAGTTAAGAATTAGGTGCCTGAACCGCTGATTTTGACCGCAGATTTCGCTGATTAGCCTGATTTACTGTGATTAAAAGCGAAGTTGAACTTTGCGGGAAATGTTGGGGCAGCCCCAAAAGTAAGGAACTGTGGTCATAGTTCGACTCCGCTCGCTATGACACTCCTATAAACACTTGTTTTTGTCATCCTGAGCTGAACTTGCGAAATCCCGCTTCAGCGGGGCGGAGACGAAGGATAGACAAACGCGACTTAGGAGTCAGCCTCATTAGATTTTTCTCTAACTCATTGCAAAGCGCTAAGCACTTTATTACATAAGTTTACAGTAAATTCAAATTTCTAATGAATTTTTTGAATTCAAAACAATGTATCGCATATACCGCACTGATACTTTATAGAAGCTGCTTCGCTCGCAAGACATTTATTTACGTTTTCACACAGGATAAGAATTTAGGAGACAGTGTTAGTGGATATTCGGAATTTGCAAACCAGGCTTTTTTGTCTATTGAGCAATTTATTATTAAATTAATTATAGTGAATAAACTTAGTATCAATAACAAATTTAACAGGTTTAAAAATGAAGATTATCCCTGCCTTTGCGCTCATCATTTCTTTATTAGTACTGAATTTATCTGCTTATACCGGTGAAGTTATCGAGTCCTACGATACGCCCAGTGAATTCCTAACCGGACTTACATTCGACGGTCAGTATTTGCATCTCGCCGATAGGAAAACCGATAAAATATATAAGATAGATCCGGCGGATGGCAGCGTCGTCGGCGAGATCACAGCGCCCGCTTACTGGACTACGGGCCTGACCTGGGACGGCGAATCCCTCTGGGCTGCCGACATAAAAGGTGGTCTGCCCCTCTCGGAAAATTATGACGGTAAGATTTACAAAGTGGATCCGGCGGAGGGAACTATACTGCATACCGTCCATGCGCCGGGCGATATGCCGCGCGGGCTTACGTGGGACGGCGAGTATCTCTGGTGCTCCGACAATCGGCTCGATGAAATTATCCAGTTCAGCCCTGATGACGGCACGACAATTAAATCATTTAAATCCCCAGCCAGCGATCCACGCGGAATTACCTACGATGGCACATACCTCTGGATCGGCGATAGACTGAAAGACGAGATATACATGGTCGATCCTGGAACAGGTGAAACGTTGCTTATAACCGAAGCGCCGGGGAAATTTGTCAAAGGGCTCTGCTATGATGGCAAGAATCTATGGGCAGTGGATGATCAGGAAAACAAGCTGCATAAGCTGAAAATCCGCGACGGCGTTAAATTCCGCCGGACTAACGAGAGAAAGGCGCGTGTCAGATATATCCATCAGGCGACAAATTTCGGTCCGGGGAAAATCAAGTCGATGGATGTGCATCTGGCAATACCGGTGAACCGTGACAATCAGCAGCTTCTTGGAGAAATCCAATACTCGCCGGAGTATGACGATATTGTCACCGACAAATGGGGACAGAAAACAGCCCATTACAGGATCGAAAACCTTAAAAACGGCGAAAAATTTGAAATTGAAATGATCACAGAAGCCGCCATCTACGATGTACGCTACTATATCTACCCTGATGAGGTCGGCACGCTCGATGAAATCCCTGAAGATATAAAAAGCAAATATCTAGAGAATAACGAGAAATACCAGATCGAGCATCCGACCATACAGGATGCCGCCGATGAAGCGGTCGGAAATGAAGAAAATCCCTACCGCATCATGCGAAACATCTTCAATTTTTTGATTGATAATATGTATTACGAGATGGTTGGCGGCTGGAATACGGCGCCTGCAGTTCTGGAACGCGGGAATGGCTCATGCTCGGAATATTCATTTGCTTATATTTCGATGTGCCGGGCGGCTGGTCTCCCGGCGAGATATGCAGGCTCAGTGGTTGTCCGCGGTGATGACGCCAGCCTCGACGATGTCTTCCATCGCTGGGTTGAAGTCTATCTGCCGAATTACGGCTGGATTCCCATAGATCCGAGCGGCGGCGACAATGAGTGGCACCGCGATCAGGCGAATTATATCGGACATCTGGCAAACCGCTTCCTCATAACTACGCAGAGCGGCGGCGGCTCGGAAACCATGGAATGGACTTATAATTCTAATGAATCATGGATCACCGAGCCAAAGACCTTCGTAGTTATTGACAATTTTGCAGATTGGGAACCGCTTATAAAATAGACACGAATTACACTAATTTTCACGAAATTTAATTTTACATGAGTGTTTCCCATAAGGCATTTTGTCTGTCCTTCGACTCCGCCCCGCTGAAGCGGGGAATCCGGTATTCATCAGATTCCTGCCCTGCTAAAGCAGGATCTAAAGACATTCGCAGGAATGACAATCTCATACTTTTGGGGCAGCCTCATTTTGTGATAAGGGAATTCTTCTAATGAGTTTTCTGAGTTCATTTATGATCTTTCATTATCATCTTCATCGGTATCTTTCTTTTTTCCACAGATCTCCTGAATTGACAAGCGACATAGCCTTGTTCGCGCCAAATCTTACAGTTGCTTCGATTGCATCCACAGCCTTAACGATCATATCGTCACGCATCTCAATCTGATTCTCGGGAAAATCGCTGAGGACATAATCTGCCATTCCTCCCTCCGAAAAATCCTTTCCGATGCCGCACCGCAGCCTCATAAAATTCTCCGTGCCTAAAGTAAGCATTATGGACGCGATACCATTATGCCCGCCGTCGCCGCCTCCCCGCCGAAGATGGATTCGTCCCGGCTCAAAGTTATACTCATCATAAACAGCTATAATTCTTTCAATCGGGACATCATAATATTTCAGTGCCGAGCGGATAGCGTCTCCGGATTTATTCATATAAGTCGTAGGCATAATCGCAAGCACCAGCTTCCCTGAAATCCTCATTGCCGATTGCAGGTACACCGGATTCAAAGGCATAACAGGCTTTTTGTAACGCTCCGCCAATTTCGAAGCTGCCATCCATCCTATATTATGCCGGTTATTAGCATATTTCTTTCCAGGATTTCCAAGTCCTGCAATCAGCCATTCTACTTTTGAAGCCATTATCACTTTTAATGAATTTCACATTCTAAATTTGCTAAAATATGCTTTTTCGAGACACTTAACAAAAATGACGTACCAAATATTTTTCAATCTAATAAACAGACTCATTTTAAGACAGACTTTTTATTAAACATAAATGAAATAAAATTCAATTCATAACTTATTTCTAATTCTTAAAAATTTTGTTTATTTTAATAATAAGCTAAATTTAAATCATTGATAACAGGGCAGAAAATTGATTCGGCAGTCAATTTTACGTAGCGAAAAGTGTCGGCTTACATTATAAAAAATGAAAATTGATTGGGTAATCAAGTTTAATGAAGAAATTTTAATTAAACGAGAGCGGTGGAACGATGAGCGGAACAGCAAAGGAAAATAAGAAATAAGAATATAATAGTAGTTTTCAGATATATTTAAGGAGTTTAAAATGAAAAAGAAAATCATCTTTTTAGCTGTGGCGATAATGTTATTGCCGTTGTTCGCTGGCTATTGCCAGGTAGAGGAACCGGAAATTGTCTGGGAACAGTATGTGGGGCATGCTATAAGTGAAGCTCAGTTTTCGCCAGACGGATCAATGATAGCTTACAGGAATCCTGATAATGGACAGTTTGATATAAGAGATGCTGAAAATGGAGAAATAATAATAGATGATATAATATTTAATGGAGGAGGAGTTAGAGATTTTGCTTTTTTCCCAGACAGCAAACGCATTGCTATAACGACAGGTGTCGATGGACCCGTTGTTTATATATTCGATATTGAATTAGGGATTGTTGATTCTGTTAGGAAATATTATGGTAATCCATTTGATTCCAGTGGTGTTACTACCTATGTTGATGTGAGTCCTGATGGAAAATATCTAGTCTTCGGAATATCAATTGGCTGGCAGAATCCGGAATTATTTATACACAAATTATTAATAATGAATTTTGAATCTAAAGAAATAATTGACTCATTGCCGAGTAGAGATATTGAATTTTCAAAGGATGGAAAATATTTAACAACTTTTCCTCCCAACAACACAGACAATACAGATATTAAGATTTACTCTGTCCCTGATTTCAAAATTTTCAATACTTTTTCTCAAGGAGAGGAGAGTATATGGGACATATCCATATCCCCCGACGGCAGAATGTTAGCAACAGCAGGCGGCTCCGGCTATATAAGAATCTGGGATATTGAGTCGGGGGAGATGATTTTTAAGGAATTAAATGGCGAAGTTGATCGCCCCGTACATGCAGTTAATTTTTCAAAAGAATCGAAATATATATTGACGTCAAGGGGAAATATCAAAATAAGAGAGATCAATTCTAGTGATTTAAAAAGAATATATGATAACTATTGGTTTAATTCTAATGGTTCTTGTATATCACCAATAAACAACTATTTATTAGCACAGAAAGGTTATAATAATACTCTATATTTACTTAAAGAAACTTGGGATTTTACAACAGCTTATGAAAATCCTCTAATCGAACATAATACTTTATACCCTAACCCAACAAATGAAAAAGTTAACATTAAATTGACTTTAACAGATTTTTCTCATGTTAATATTCATATAACTAACATTGAAGGGGATTTATTAGAAACCATTTTCAAGGGTAATTTAAATCCAGGTGAACATCAATTCTACTGGGATAGTTCGAATTATCCATCAGGAAATTATTACTGTCGTATTGAAACAGAAAACTACATTAAGACCTACAAAATAATTGTTAATAAATAAAGTGGAGGGAGTCATGAGAAAAGTTTATTTAATAATAGCGTTAATATTGTTTACAGTTAATTTATTTTCACAGGATGTAGAGCCAATTCCTTTTGATTTTACCTACAGGTTTGAAGGTCAAGAAGATACTATCAATTATGTTAACCAGCCTCTTGATCCTGCTGATTTTGAGCAGGAAGGATTCAAAGCGCTGTGGATGTGGACAAACCATTTTAAACTATCAAGAGCTACTAAATCTGATGTTTTTTTGGACTCCTCAGGTTGTTGCTGATCCTGACCAAGAAACAAATGATCCGGCAGTTCAAGTCATAATAATTCCACACTATTTTAGATATGATGCTGGTAATAATACCTATCATAATTCAAATCATGGAAGCTTTTACTATTTTGCTAAGGCAAGCAAAACGATTTTGACAAGAAAAATACTCGTAAACAAATGATTTATATATAAAAAGATGTGCCACACCCCGGGGCATAGCACATCTTAAAAAACTTCATGTATTAATATTACCTAATTTATCTCCCACCAGTCTTCGCCGCGCAGAAGCGCCTGAATGTCGTATGCTCCTTCATCTTTACCGTGCTCTTCGAGCTGATGTTCCACTTTTTCGCTGTATGTTGGATTGCGGACAGCCTGGAACACACCCATCGGACGCGGCAGCTCGGGATTATATGTCATATTCGCCAGAATAAACGCCAGCGTAGTATCCGTCTCATCGTGAACCAGCAGATCATCCTTAGAATATTTACCGTCCGTAAGAGAAACCACCTTAGGCGTATATCCATCCATGCGGATACCTTTGTCTTCGTTAGCGCCGAACACAAGCGGCTGCCCGTGCACGAGATCTACGGAATGCTCCTTCTTCTCATGACCTTTGGTAAAGTAATCAAAAGCGCCATCATTATAGATCACACAATTTGCATAGACCTCGACAAATGCAAATCCGCGGTGCTTCACAGCGCGATCAAACATGTACTTCATGGATTTCGGATCGCGGTCGTACGCACGCGCCACGAATGTCGCGCCGGATCCCAATGCCAGCGATGCCGGATTGAACGGATCGTCCAGCACGCCCAGCGGCGAGGACTTCGTGATCTGTCCCTCACGCGATGTCGGCGAGTACTGACCTTTTGTCAGGCTGTAAACCTCGTTATTGAACATCATTACCTGCAAGTCGACATTACGCCTGCAAGCGTGGATCAGGTGGTTACCGCCGATACTCATAGCGTCGCCGTCGCCGGTAGCTACCCATACGGACAGATCGGGACGGGCGATCTTCACCCCGGAAGCCACGGCTATCGCCCTGCCGTGCATCGTATGCATACCGTAAACATCAACATAGTACGGGAAACGGCTCGAGCAGCCAATTCCCGAAATGAAGACGAATTTCTCTTTCGGTATACCCATGCTGGCAAGTTCTTTCTGAGTTTGAGCCAACACCGAATAGCTCCCGCAGCCGGCGCACCAGCGTACATCAATCGGCGCTTTAAAGTCTTTCGCAGTAAGTTCAACCGTTCCTATGTGCGGTTGGTTTACTACTTCATCTAATTTAGTGCTCATAATAGCATCCGTTTTATTCGTTTAACAACTCATTAATTTTATCTACAACTTCATCTGCTTTCAGCGGAAGTCCCTGCACTTTATTAAGACCGAGTATCGGGCGCATGAATTTCCCCTGTAAAATAAACTTCAACTGCCCGGTATTTAATTCTGGTACAAGAACTCTTTCGAATTTATTTAAAATATCGCCTAAATTCTTCGGTAATGGATTCAGGTGCGTCAGATGGCAGAAGGAAACCTTTTTGCCTTCGACGCGAACTTTGTTGACGGCATCCTCGATAGCGCCGAAAGTACCGCCCCATCCGAGTATCAGCAGGTCGCCTTCCTGTTCGCCCTCGACCTCAGCCAGAGGGATATCATCCACTATACCTTCAATTTTCTTCTGTCTGTGCTCAACCATAATCTGGTGATTTTCAGGATGCTGGCTTACCAGTCCGGTAATGTCTTCCTTCTCGAGCCCGCCGATCCTGTGTTCCAGTCCCTGCGTTCCCGGGATAGCCCATGGTCTCGACATAGTTTTCGGATCGCGTCCATAAGGCGCGAATGTTTCCGGATCAGTTGTAAATTCAACGCTAATATCCGGCAATTCCTCAAGATTAGGCACTTTGAACGGGCTTGTTCCCTGCGCCAGATAGCCATCGGTCAACAGCAGCACAGGAGTCATATATTTCAATGCCAATCTGCCCGCTTCGATACACATGTCGAAGCAGTGCGCCGAGTCCTTCGCAGCAACGATCGGCAGCGGAGCTTCGCCGTGCCTGCCGTACATAGCCATGAAAAGATCAGCCTGTTCCGGTTTGGTAGGCAATCCGGTACTGGGACCGCCGCGCTGGACATCTACTATAAGCAGCGGCTGCTCTAATATCACCGCCAGCCCCACCGATTCAGTCTTTAGAGAAAGCCCCGGACCGCTCGTCGTTGTAGCGGCGAAATATCCCGCAAATGAAGCCCCGATAGCGCTTGATATACCCGCTATCTCATCTTCCGCCTGAAGATGTTTCACGCCGTATTTCTTGTAACCCGAAATATGGTGCAGTATTTCCGTCGCCGGAGTTATCGGATACGAACCCAAAAAAAGCGGCAATTTCGCACAATGAGCCGCAGTAACCAGTCCAATCGCCACAGCTTCATTACCTGTAATATTTCTATATATCCCCGGCTCCAGTTTGGCATCAGTAACTTTGAACTGAACCGGAAACTTATCCGTATTTTTCGCATATTCATAACCCGCCCTGAGAGCTTTAATGTTTGCATCAAGAATGTCAGGTTTCCTGCCAAACTTGTTTTTCAGCCAGTTCTCGGTGATGCCTAAAGTACGGTCGAAAAGCCAGTAAGCAATTCCCAGAGCAAATATATTCTTGGCTCGGTGGATATTCTTCGGCGAAAGATTGGTATCCTTAAGCTCCTCTTCCATCTTGCTGATCATGTCAATATCAATTACCTTATAATCGCTCAGCGAGCCATTACTCAGAGGGTTGGCTTCATATTTTGCCAGCTTAAGGTTCTTATCGCCGAATCCTGCCGAATTGGCAATTATCCAGCCCCCTTTCCTGACTTTAGGCAGATTGACTTTTAGCGACGATGCATTCATTGCCACAAGAACGTCTATCTCGTCGCCGTAAGTATGAATTTTCCTCGAGGCAAATTGAATCTGGTATGCACTGACTCCGTAAAGAGTCCCCTCCGGAGCCCTGATTTCTGACGGGTAGTCGGGGAACGAGTTGACTTCGTTTCCCAGCGTACCGGACGTGTTCGAAAAAAGTGTCCCGGTTAGCTGCATTCCGTCACCGGAATCGCCTGCGAACCGGATCGTTGCTTCATCAAGGTACTCGACTTTTTTTTCCATAATAAGATTTTTTCAAGTTAATCCAAAAAGTGTTTATTTATGCCGCAATACTTGCTTATCTAAATGTTAAACTTAGCAAAGTAAATATCTAATATCAAGAAATAATATCAATGATCGATTATTGTTCATTTCAAAAAAATAAATTTTATTTTTAACTAAAAAAAAAGGAAATCTTGCCTAACCCTCAGAAATATAGAATTAACAAGGTTTCCTGCGTAAAACTTTTGGCGTAACAATTAGTATTATCTATGGAACACAATTTATACAAAATACTTTTTTGTGTTTTAATTTTCTTAAAAAACTAGACGCCAAGTCTATTTTATTTAATACAAAATTAATAAAAAATAAATTGACTTGTGCAAACAATATTAATAAAAATCAACAAAGATCTTTTAATAAAAACCATACTATTATATGATTGTTGCAAAATTACGGCGTTTTGTAAAACTTGTGTGTATTTATTAACGCTCCATAAGGTTTTGAGTTCAATATTCCATTTGCTAACTTCATTATTATTAACTTGCGTACATTACTCTAATTGTACATAATATATACCTGCCGGCTGATTATGCAGATCAATATTAATTTCTTGTGAATCGTCAAAAAACAGTATCAGAGTACTCCAAATCACCTATATCATTGAAAATATTCAAATCCAAATGCCCCCCCAATTTTATTAACCCGGAATTCATTATAAGATTTCCCGCATCCCTAAATCCCTTCTCCCAGGCGGAGAAGGGACTTTCAGTGTAAAAAGAAATTCTTACACCCTTCTCCCAGGCGGAGAAGGGTTGGGGATGAGGGGGAATAAGTGATTGCTTATGTTCCAATGCAAAATCCGGGATTAAATTTCACCCTAATTATTCCATCATAAGAAACAATTTCAATATATTCGAAATCAGCTCTCCGGAGAACCAAAAAAATTCCCGCCGGAGCGGGAATTCATGCCGATTTTAAAAGGGGCTTGAACTTAAGCGGGGTATGTGTTTGAAGAAACTTTTCGTTGTTACTCGACGATCTGTATCTCGAGCCGCCGGTTCTTGGCGCGCCCTTCTTCCGTGTCGTTGCTGGCAACGGGCTTGCGGGCGCCCATAGCACGCGGATATATGCGGTACTTCGAGATGCCCTTGCCGGTCATGTATTTGACGGCGGCGTTAACCCTGTCCTCGGACACCTTCTGCGTTTCGCGGAGGGTGCCGAAGTTATCCGTATGCCCGATGATACGAACTTCCGCCTCGGGATTCTGCTTCATGTAGCGAGCCATATCGTCGAGGTATTTCCTCATGCTGCCGGTAAGTCCGGCGCCGCGCACTTCCTCGTAGCGGAAGGACTTCTCGGGTTCGACGTCTGCGGGCGGGACTTCTTTGGATTCCTCGGCTTCGGTGAGGTCTTCGGTTTCGCCGAATTTCTCCTCGCGGAACTGCCTGAAGTCGTCGATGGATTCTTCGACGGAGTCTTCTTCGAGCTTTTTGGCTTCTTGCTCTTCCATGGCGAGCTCTTCGGCTTCTTTTTCAACTTCTTTTTCTTTTTCGGCTGCCTTCTCGACGGAGACGCGGCGCGCATAATCCTCGGCTACCAGGTCGAACTGCAGGCCCTCGACAAAATCGCCTTCGGTGGTGCGCTCGACGTTGAACGCGAGATGTTCCTTCTCGGGCTTGACGTTGAGGATAGCCATCTGCATGGAATCGACGTACGCCTTGTACTCACCCGGCGGCACGCCCATCTTGTAGAAGCTGCCGTCGGAGAAGACGGTGATAGTCTCGTGGTAAGTTTCATCGCTGTTGACAATGTGCACCTTAACGCCGGACTGTCCTTCTATCTGGTCGCCGGCGATCTTCCTTACCTGCCCTTCGATGACGGCGCCGGCGTAGCAGGGGATGTCGATCTGTTTGTATGTATTTGGATCGGCGATAAAGGAAAATTCTGTTATAGTAGGTGTCCACAGTGGATTCTTTATTGATGTTTCATCTATTTTCACATTATATCGATAATATGGTGTTAAATTGTATACCTGAACATTCTTACTAGCAGATCTGTAATCAACTGATCCGTTAGGAACAGATACCCCGACACCCTCAATAATTTTCTCATCTTTATCATATTCTCCATTTTGATTTTTGTCTAAAAATAATCTGATATTTGCAGCACCATCCCCCATACTATTTACAGAAGAAGGATTACTAATAAGTATATCACCTTGCATAGGCAGATAGCCTATAGTACCCTCTATTTCCTGTGAAAAATCATACCTGTTAACACTTGAACCTTGTGCTTCGGATTTAGACATAAAATATGGCAAATCTAACCTTAGTATAGCGCTAATACTCGTACTATTAGAATATCTAAAATCTCTTTTTCCAAATATAGATAAAGAACCTAGATTACCAAGAGATTGACTTATACTGAAAGTAACATGACTAATGCTATTAGTACTCAAATCCATACTTGAACCCAAAGAAATTTGGGTATTCTTCAGAAAGCTTAGAAAACCGCCTTTTTTAAACCAACTGTAACGTATATTCCCATCTATATATTGAGTGGGATTAGATATTTCTCCTTGATATTCATTAAAAAAAGCGCTGTAAGAAAAAATAAAATTAAATGGATATATACTTACATAACTTCTTGCGTTGATCGTATTATTATTAAAGTCATCCATTTCTAAACGTCCTGCTCTAACAGAGAGACTAACAGGAATATCTTTAATTCTTGGGAGAGTTGCCATTAAATCCATTCTACTGTTAAATCTATAGCGACTTAATTCCGATTCATCCTGATTATTTATATAAGAAAATCTATATGACCCAAATTCAAGTGGCCAATAATCAAGATCTAATCTATAATATTTTTCAGGATTGATATCAAAAGTTGTTGTTAAATTAGAAAATAAATTGGCTGATAGTGAATTAATTAATGTATAGTCATCTCGTTTGTAAAATTTCTTAAATAATACTGTATTAGAAAGCCAATTAAATATGCCAACAGACAATCTACCTTCGCCAAATTTTTCTCTATCAAATCTTGTTTCTCCTACGTTCAATGAATATTTTACTTCACCGGGTCTTAAAATTTCTCGTGGAATCCTTAATAACGTTTTTCTATCGTAATACTCTCCATTTTTACCATAATATCTCATTTCTAAATTTGAACTGCCATAGTTTACAGGAATATTGAATTTATAATAACCGCTTGGATCTGTAACTATACGGTCATACAAATGTCCATTCCTATAAAGCTCAACTTCCCAGCCTGGATCAATATGATCGTCGATTGTCAATTCACCAAAATATGTTGGTTGTTGAGTTTGTTCATTAGTAATGGTAATACCATAAAAAACCTCTGTTGGAAGAGTTGAGTATCTGTATCCCCCGGAATACAATTCACCAATTTCTACTTGAGTTAGATAAGAATTATCACTAAAATAATATCTCCATCTAAAAGTATTCTGATAATTTGTTAAATTTGACAATTCATAATGAGAACCTGACGTATTAAAAGTTAAATCTCCGCCCAAGAATTCAATACCGCTTTTTGCAAACCAACTATAAGATCTGCTTTGACCTATTTGAGAACCTTTCAAACGATAATCAATTATGCCCCCATTTATCAACTTTCTTGATCTGCCAAACTCCAAAGGGAAAAAATTCTGTCTTCCTATCTCTTTACTTTCAAGAAAAGCATATTTCTTTTTCCTTAAGTATTCTTGATAAACTGGTAAATCAATTTCATCACCGATCATAACTGTTAGTTTGGAATAATTGACTTCAACATTAAGATTAAATACTTTTTTAAATAAAGCAGGCAATACATATATATCTGATTCACTTACAAAGAAATTTGTGCTGTCCAATTTAATTTCTCTGTCATTAAATGTTGCTTTATGTTCTTTAAAATTTATAGTATAAGTTGAATCTTCATTTACAAAGAAGCCACTTACAATAAATTTTTTAGAATCATAATTAACCTTTATTTTAAATAAATCGATCATTTGCAAAAAAGGTAAATAGACAGATTTTTTATCCATTTTTGCAATTATTGGCTGGTCAACTACATTTTCATATTTTACCTGGAAAATACCTTCGTTTGTTTCATCCTCTATACGTTCGGTAAAATCCTGACTTTGCAGATTAACTTCTACCAAACAAAATATGATGCAAAATATCAGATATTTACTAATGGAATTAAACATAGTTTAATTTACTTTCTTTAAAAGTTATTTTATTATATAACTAAAATTAATCAATAATTCCATTTAATGAAATACCATTTAAACGGTATTTTTAAAAATACCAATTAAATGGTATTAACCTAAGTGTAAATCGGTATATTATATTATTGTTTTTTCCAACTTCTACTCAAATTAGATAAATCAATATTCAGGTACGGTAAATTCAAATTCCCGTTTTATAGAATTGAATTGCGTTCTTCGTTCAGCCGGTATTACTTCTCTTTCATTATTTATAAAAACCTCAGCTTTGTATTTTCCCGGATTTAATTTATCCTTTTTAAGTTGTATTTTCTTAAGACAATCGAAATATATTGCCATTTTAGATTCAGTCGTAAATAATT
>CAZXYS010000042.1:31703-34754 GCA_964645005.1 uncultured Hyphomicrobiales bacterium
TCTTCATCATCATAGATATCTAAAACCATTGTTCCCCAAAATGGTGAATTACCGGTTTTATTATGTTTAATAACAAGGTTAACATAATTACTGTCCACAGTACAATTTCTATATTGAATATCTACTCCGGCTTTTACATTACCATGCTGGTATACAATAAGACCTATCATTTCCGTTTTTATTATAAGTTTTGCCTGAACATCGGTTACTACTGTATCGACCTGTTCAACTATGGGTTCCGAACTGATTTTTATTCTAGTCCAATAGGTTTTGCTCTCAAGTTTCGATGTATTGGTAATAAGAAATCTTATTACCTGAGATTCTTCCGGTGGAATAATTAATTTTTTGGGAAATATCTTTACATAATCCTCTAATGAATATTCTTCTCTTGCAACACTGTCCTCATACTCTAAGTATGAGTTGCCCTTTTCATCATAAGCAGAATAACCAAACATAAATTGAATCTTCACTTCCCTCGGATCTTTTGATTTGTTGGCTACTCTCATTTCCGCCGACCTAGTTTGTGGATCAATAAAAACTACTGCAGGATGAAGACTAATTTGCGCAAAACTATTGAGTGTAAAAAGTAAAATTAATGTTGAAAAAACTAAAAAAAATCTCTTCATTTCTTACCCTATTTGTTTAAATCTACAATGAATTAAAATTATCCAATTTTTAAAAATCAGTATAATAACAAGTCAAACTTAAAGAAAAAACATATCTTTTCCCAGCTTTTATATTTTTATCGGCAGATAATTTCTTCGGATAAGCCCTAATTAATATTTGTCCATTATCATTTAGCTCGTAATTGAAATTTTCGAAATTTACCTGATCATTGGTTGTGGAATATATTAATAAGCTGCGCCAATCATTGCCGTCATAATATTCCCACGCCAATTCCTTAATGTTTACACTGTCGGTGTTTGAATATATCCTGCCGCTAAATGTAACTTCTTTATTCTTCTGTCCCTGTATTGTAAATACAACGCTGTTTTTTGATGATTCAAATAATTTAGTCTCCCCGGGTGATATCGCTCCCAAAGGAACTGTAGATATATCTTCACTGATAGATATGGAACTGATAATCTTAACTTCAAAGTTCGATTGAGCTTCATAGACTTTCTTCTCATCCTGTGCATTAAGATAATCTGCAGTAGTGAATATTATCAAGATCAATATGAATAAAAATCTGTTCATTACACTATTAAATTAATTACTTAGTTCTAAATGTTCGTAATTGACACTGTTATTAGTGCATTTATTGAATAACTTCCCGGTTTTGCATCTGGTGTAACAGTAATTTGATCCAATATCAATTTAAACCTGATATATGAGTCGCATTTATTTGCTCCCGGCGGTTGGTAAAGTTTAAAAATATCATTTACCTGATTATTATCAATGTAAGTTCCCGTCCAGGAACCATTTGAATAATTTATATATGTCCATCTCCATTTATCAATTTGTATACTTCCTTCGCCGGAATTAATTGTTGTTGTTAAATGGGTATTTACCTGATATTCCTTTTCCGATGATCCTATAAGACGAAATATTGTACTGTTATCCGTTCCGCCCGGTCCAGGCAAATGACCATTTGTTTTTCCAGCGAACAAAGCGCCCAATTCTATTGTTCTTTTTTCAGGATAAACATTTGAAGCGCAATCTTCATTTTCCTGTTCCTGAGAACTCAATAAAAATGTTGAGACAATTAATATTAATAGTGTTATCGATATTTGTTTTACTGTTTCCATTTTCTTTTTTTTAATTAAAACTGAGACGACTTTTTCAAGCCGTCCCAGTTTAATAAATTCCATCTAAATATGCAAGCTGAATTATGCATACTAAATATTCAATGTCGCTGTGACAGTCATGTTAAATGAAGCCACTGCTGGCGGACAGTTTGACTGAGCTACCAGTTCAGTGCAAATTACTTCGAATGTAGCTTTGGCTTCGCAGGTGTTATCCCCTGATTCCTTTTTGAGCTTAACATCCGATAATGACAACTCGTCGTTATCGCCATAAGTAGTTGTTCCATTATAATCCGTAACAACCCAATGACAGGTTACTTCAGCTTTACCGCCAAAGATTTTTCGCTGCATATTTGTAGTTACAGTGTAGGTAGCTCCCTGATAATCATAGTCTTCGCCTTCCAAAGTAAACATTAGACTGTGACATCCGTTCCCTCCGTTTGAGGAAAAGTCCGTTACGGGAACTCCGTTAGCTAATGTATAACCAAGATAACAGGTGTTTCCATCAGGATAAATATTATAAGCGCAGTAAACTGTCGCGTTATAAATATTTGTTGCCTGTTCTGGAACATCTGGGATTGGACTTGGTGTTACACCAAACGCAGTCCGAACCAGCATGATCAGTATAATTCCTGTTGTTGTTAAGAGGTACTTCATTTTATTCCCCTTTTGTTTAAATAATCATGAATTATCTTAATTATACACCGTTAAGATCTGCTGTTACCACTACGTCAAACTGATATACGCCAGGATCTGCATTCCCTTGTATTTCAATATGCTTGGAGGTAACTCTCCACCAGTATCTACAGTTACAGTCACCCTCACCTGCAGGCTCTGTAAGAGATACATCATCTTCCTGCGTGGTGCCGAAATTTTTCCATGAACCTTTATCGTCTTTTGAGTATTCCCAGAGCACCCATAGTCTTACTCTATTGCTGGAATTTGAGAAAATCTTCCAACCACCAGCATAAGTAGCATCGGAAATTCCATTGTGTGTAACATGGTATACAGCTTCACTTGGTCCGCCAACATAGCCGATATCAAGTCCGTCACACTGACCAGTCAATCTGAACAAGTGTGTTTTGGTAGGTGTAGCATAATTACCGCCGGCAACATAGGCACCGATATACTTGCTATTAGCATCTTCGGGCCAGAGGCTGTAATCACAGTAGATGTCCGCTTTGAAGTTGTTTGTGGAGGTCAACGGTCCGGGATCCTGTGCTAAAACTGTTCCAGTCATCATGACTGCTGCGAAAAGTAATGCGATGAGCTTTTTCATATTAAACTCCTTAGAATTTGTTTAAAA